>CAYOEQ010000075.1:3236-10473 GCA_964402775.1 uncultured Enterobacteriaceae bacterium | reverse complement strand
GAGCCTGTCCAAGCTGGGGCTGCCGGCGACGCGCACCGGTATAGTCGTCGCCCGCGCCGATATCATAACGGCGCTGAGCAACATCAACGGAATCCTGACCCTGGCGCCGGAGAGCGTCGGCCCCGCGCTGGCTTACGACCTGGTCCGGTCGGGCAAGGTAACCGAAATCAGCAGGACGCTGATAAAGCCCTATTATGAGGAGAAGGCGCAACGGGCCATCGCACTGCTGCATGAAGAACTGGCAGGCGTTGACTATTACATACACAAGGCGGAGGGGGCGATTTTCCTCTGGCTATGGTTCCCCGGTCTGCCCGTCACCAGCCAGGAACTGTATCGCCGCCTGAAGCAGAGAGGCGTCCTGATCATCCCCGGACAGTATTTCTTCCCGGGGCTGGACGATGACCCCTGGCTGCACAAGCAGGAGTGCATACGCATGACTTACTCCATGGATGACGACGTGGTGCGGGAAGGCATTAAAATTATCGCGAAGGAGGTAAAGGCATTATGATAAATCTCGAAAACAGGGTCGCCGTCATTCCCGGCGGCGCGACCATGATAGGCAGGAAGGTCGCCCATGAATTTATAAGGGCCGGCGCGAAGGTAACGGTGTGCGATATCGATGAAGCCGGCGGCCGGGAACTGGAACAGGAGGCGGGCGACGCGCTGAAGTTCATCCCTGCCGACATCACCGATGACGCGCAGGTCGATGCGGTCATACAACAGACGCTCGATCAATGGGGCGGTATCGATTGCCTGGTGAATGTCGCCTGCACTTACCTGGACAACGGTATTGCCTCGACGCGCGAGGAATGGCGCCAGGCCCTGGACGTGAACCTGGTCAGCGGCGCCGTTTTTGTGCAGAAAGCGGCGCCGCACATGCGTCGGCGCGGTGGCGGCGCCGTAGTGAATTTCGCCAGCATCAGCGGCAAACGGGCGCAACCCGGCCGCATGCTCTATGCCGCGTCCAAAGCGGCGATAATCGGGGCTACCCGTAACGAGGCCCTGTTGCTGGCCGAAGACAATATACGCGTCAACTGTGTCTCTCCCGGCTGGGTCTGGTCGAACGTGATACGCGACATGACCGGGAACGACCGGGCGAAAGCGGACCGGGTTGCCGGTGATTATCACCTGTCAGGCCGCGCAGTGGACCCGGAGGAGGTCGCCCGGACCGTGGTGTTCCTGTGTTCAGATGCCGCGTCCGGCATCAACGGCGCTGATGTGCCCGTTGACAGCGGCTACACGGCCATCGGCGCGGAGCAGAAGACGGACAAGGTGGCGAGGTTGTCTGAATAAGATGTAAAGCCCGTACAGTGTCGCAATCTCCTGATGAACCTTTGCGTATTCGGGTCCTCAGAACTGTTGCTCGACGTCGTGCAGCACCCGGTAACAGTCCAGTACCTGCGCCACGGAAGAATTGGGTTCGCGCCCTTCCTGAATAGCGGCGACGAACTCCCTGTCCTGCAATTCAATACCGTTCATGGAAACGTCCAGCTTTGATACATCAATGGGCTCTTCCCTGCCATCAACAAGATCATCATAGCGAGCAATGTAAGTACCGTTATCACAGATGTAACGGAAAAAGGTGCCAAGGGGACCATCATTATTAAATGACAATGACAGTGTGCATATCTTTCCGGATGCAGTCTTCATCTGGATGGACATGTCCATGGCAATGCCAAGTTCAGGATGATGTGGGCCTTCAATGCCATTGACCTGTACAATGGGTTCGCCACACTGGTAGGCGAAGAGGTCGACCGTATGGGCAGCGTGGTGCCACAGCAGGTGATCGGTCCAGCTGCGGGCCTCTCCCTTGGCATTGATATTCTTGCGACGGAAGAAATAGGTTTGCACATCCATCTGCTGGATGTTCAATTCACCGGTCTGGATCTTGTTATGTACCCACTGGTGTGAGGGGTTGAAGCGGCGGGTATGCCCGCACATGGCGACAAGCCCGGTTTCCTTTTGCTTGGCCACCACGGCCTCGGCGTCGGCCAGGGAATCGGCAAGTGGAATTTCCACCTGCACATGTTTACCGGCCTCCAGGCACTGGATCGTTTGATCCGCATGCATTTGTGTAGGTGTCGCGAGTATGACGGCGTCCACATCATCGAATGCCAGGGCATCACTGAGTTCTGTAAAGGCGTGCTCAATGCCATAGTTTGCGGCGACTTGTTTCGTCTGGTCAAGACGGCGTCCGATCACGGCAACGGCTTCGGCGCCATCAATATTTTTAATACCATCCAGGTGTTTCAGTCCAAAGGCGCCTGCGCCGGCGAGTGCGATTTTCATAATGTCTCCTGTTTATTTATTTTCCAGAATTAGATGTCCAACTGCCGTATTGGAGGCGGGTACATGATAAAAGCGATGGGCAACATTGACTTCATCATTCAGTGCGCCACGCATGATAAGCCACATCACCAGTTCCACTGCCTCGGACCCGGCATAGCGCATGTAGTGTATATGGGGTATGGCCGCGGCCTTCTCTGGATCATTGATCAGGTCATCCATAAATTTGTTATCAAATTCCTCGTTGATGAGCCCGGCCCGGGGGCCCTGTAACTGGTGGCTCATGCCACCGGTACCCCAGATCTGTACATTGAGATCTTCATCATAGGATTCGATGGCCTTCCTGATTGCCTTGCCCAGCTGGTAACAGCGATTTCCCGATGGCGGTGGATAGACGACGACGTTAACGGAAAAGGGAATCACCGTACAGGGCCACGGTTCAGATTGATCAAACATGAGTGACAGGGGCACGGTCAGCCCATGGTCAAGGTCGATGTCATTGAGTACGGTGAGATCAAAATCCTGCTGGATTACCGATTGACGCACATGCCATGCAAGATCGGGATGGCCCATGATATTGGGTACCGGCCGTCTACCCCAGCCTTCATCCGCTGATTCGTATTCCTCTGAACAGGAAATGGCGAATGTGGGGATATTGGCCAGGCTCATGGTCGTCGCGTGATCATTGAAGACCAGGAAAATGACGTCGGGCTTCTGCTCTTTTATCCACTCTTTCGAATACTCAAAGCCGGCAAAAAGCGGTTTCCAGTAATCGTTTCCGGTTGAACCCAGATCGATTGCCGCACCGATGGCCGGCACATGGGACATAGCGACACCAGCGGTAATTTCGGCCATGTCATTTATCCTCCTTGTAAAGATTGCCCTCTGCGGGGCGGCCGCCATTGAGCATCATCTGTCCGTATTCATCTTCGCTCATTCCGGTCATACTGGCTGCCGTCTGGAAGAAGCTGCGCTCATCGGTGAAAAACAGTTTTGCAAAGAAATAGACATTACCACCGAGCTCCAGCATTTTATTGTAATCCCGATCTTGCACTGCCTGTTTTTGTTCCGGGGTGATCGGCCACTCATCCAGATAGGCCGATTCATCCGCCAAAAAGCGTTTACGGTTTTCAGCCTTCATGAGACTGAGGTAGAAGTGATTCAGGTGGTATCCCTTCCTGGCCATATCCGAATCGAATACGGTTGTACCGGGAATATCCGCGTAGGGTTTATCAAGCGCCATCAGCTTTGCTCCTCAGGCCAGTACAGTCGCATGGGGTTATCGACCAGCAGTTTCTGTTGTAATGCTTCGGTGACGGCAATGTGGGGAATAAAGTCAACCAGCTTGCCGTCATCGGGCATGTGGGATTTCATATTGGGGTGGGGCCAGTCGGTACCCCAGAGTATGCGGTCCGGAAATGTCTCTACCACACGCCGGGCAAAAGGTACTACATCGTCATAGGTATCGGGGCCTGTACTCGAAAGCCGTTCCGGACAACTGACCTTGGACCAGATATTTTGGTTATCTGTCAGTAGCTTGATAAAGAGATCAAACTTGCTACTGTCTGCCGGCTTTGTGACATCCGGTCTACCCATGTGATCGACAACCACGGTAGTGGGTAAACTCGAGAAAAATTCAAAGTATTCCGGCAGGTCCGCGGCCTCGAAATAGACCACGATATGCCAGCCCAGTCGCCGGATGCGGTCGGCGATGAGTGGCAGGCTGTCAATGGGCAGCTTGTCGACCAGGCGTTTAACAAAATTAAAACGCACACCGCGTACACCACTTTCATGCATGGCATCCAGTTCTTCATCCGTTATATCCGCTTTGACGGTGGCGATACCGCGGGCCTTGCCGCCCGACGCCTCAACGGCATCTACCATGGCCCGGTTGTCTGCCCCGTGGCAGGTGGCCTGGACAACCACATTACGGCTGAAACCGAGATAATCACGCAGTGCATAGAGCTGCTCCCTGGTGGCATCACAGGGGGTGTACTTGCGCTCCGGTGCGAAGGGGAAAAGATGGCCGGGACCAAAGACATGGCAATGGGCATCCACCGCACCTTCAGGCACTTTGAAAACGGGGGTCGATGGCGACTGGCGCCAGACCAGCCAGTCGGAATCCATGCTGAAGGCCTGCTCGCTCACCTATTTACCCCGGGCCTTGAGTGAGGCATCAAGCCGTGGATAAACACGACGGGCATTGAGTTCAAAGACCTTGTGTTTATCTGCATCGGGAATGTCCAGGGCATCCACATAGCGTTTTGTGTCATCAAAATAGTTGCCGGTTTGGGGATCGATGCCGCGTACTGCACCGACCATCTCGGAACCAAAGAGGATGTTGTCCACATCGATGACTTCAAAAAGCAGATCGATACCGGGCTGGTGGTAGACACAGGTGTCGAAGAAGACATTTTTCATAACATGTCCGGACAGTTCCGGTTGCTTGAGCATGTCTGCCAGACCGCGGTAACGCCCCCAGTGATAGGGTACGGCGCCGCCACCGTGGGGGATAATAAAACGTAAATCCGGGAACTCAGTAAAGAGATCGCCCTGGATAAACTGCATAAAGGTGGTGGTGTCTGCATTTATATAATGTGCCCCGGTGGCATGGAAATTTTCATTACAGGAGCCGGAGACATGGATCATCGCCGGGATATCCAGTTCCACCATCTTTTCATATAAGGGATACCAGGAACTGTCCGTCAGTGGCTTGGAGGTCCAGTGGCCACCGGAGGGATCCGGGTTCAGGTTACAACCCACAAAGCCCAGTTCGTTGATGCAGCGTTCCAGTTCGCTGATGGATTCAGTGATAGACACGCCAGGAGACTGGGGTAACTGACACACACCGATAAAATACTCCGGGAAAAGTGATACCACACGGGCGATAAGATCATTGCAGGCCCGTGTCCAGTCTGCCGAGACCTGGCCGTCACCAAGGTGATGGGCCATGGCCGAGGCACGGGGTGAGAAGATGGTCATGTCCGCACCCCGTTCTTTGAGCAACCTTAACTGGTTCTGCTCAATGGATTCGCGGATGTCATCGTCACTGATCGCCTCCAGTTTCGGTGCGGGCGCTTCGGGCTTGTCGAACCAGGCCAACTGCTTTTGCCGATAGTTCTGCAGTTGTTCCGGCGCCGTGGTGTAGTGGCCGTGGCAATCAATTATCATCATTTAATTCATTCTCCTGGTACGTAAACATGTCCTTCCATCAATTTGCGGCTTGTGCGCATCAGGGCCGAACGACTGATGCCGATTTCACCATCCTCATTTCTAACTTCAATATCGACGGTGAAATAGCCACTGGGGTGTTCCACATCAAGTTGACCGCCAGCTGAAATTGCAGTCACCCCATCAACGACACTACCGGGGATACAACAGGCTGCCGCCACACTGGCTGCACCCAGCACACCGATGGACTGGTGTACACGGTGGGGGATAAAGGTCCGTGTGCCAACGATGCCGCCATGCTCTGCCTTTGATATCAGGCTCATCTTTGGCACCGTCCTGTCGCTGATATCCCCCAGGTTCATCATCGGGCCGGCCTTGAGTCGAATCGCTTCAACTTTGGCTTTCAATTCTGCGTCCGCTTCCAATTCTTCCGGGGATTCCCGACCGGTCTTCCCCAGATCTTCTGCCCTGAGTAGAACGACCGGCATACCGTTGTCGATACAGGTGACGTCGATACCATCGATTTCATCAATGACATTGCCCGTTGGCAACAAGCTGCCGCAACTGGAGCCGGCCACATCGGCAAAATCAATCATCACCGGGGCTGCCGTGCCGGGTACGCCATCAATACGGGCATCCCCTGCGTAGGTGACTTCGCCATCCGGTGTGAGTACCTGGGCCACGGCAATACCACCGGTGTTTAACATGCGAATGCGCACCGTGGTGATACCGTCTTTGGCGGCAACAAGTCCGCGCTCAATGGCAAAAGGACCGACACCGGCAAGGATATTGCCGCAGTTCTGGCCGTCACTGACCTGTGCCTTGTCGACCACCACTTGTAAAAACAGGTAATCCACATCGGCCGCCTCATCCTCTGATGCCGATATCACAGCCACCTTGCTGGTCAGAGGATGCGCACCACCCATGCCATCGATCTGTCGCTCGTCAGGGGAGCCCATCGCCGCGAGCAGGATGCGATCCCGCTGCTCGACGTTTTCGGGCAGATCACTCTTCAGGAAATAGAGTCCCCTGGAGGTTCCGCCGCGAATCACGGTAGTGGGGATGGCCTGCTGCATATCTTAATCTTCGGATTCAACATAGAGCAGGCCTTTTTCCTTGAGGCGCTCACGCATGTTATAGATATCCAGACCCAGTTCACCGGCCTCGAAACGCCGGCGTTTTTCTTCCTCGTTGTCGACACGGGCCTGTGCCTTTTCCAGGACTGCCGCGGCTTCGTCCTTGCGTACCACGACCACACCGTCATCGTCAGCGACGATCAGATCACCAGGGTCGACACGTTCACCGGCACAGACAATGGAAGTATTCACATTGGCGATGGTTTCTTTCACCGTGCCCTGGGCATAGACCGCAGCGGACCACACGGGAAACTGCATCCCGGTCAATTCAGCGATGTCTCGCACACCACCATCGATAACAAGCCCCTGGACACCGCGGGCTTTGAGGGACGTCGCCAGCAGATCGCCGAAATAGCCGCCGTCCCAGCGGCTCGTAGGCGCCACCACCAGTATGTCGCCTTCCTGGCACTGTTCCACGGCCACATGGATCATCCAGTTATCTCCCGGGGCCACTTCACAGGTCACCGCACAGCCGGCGATACTCACCGGACGATAAATAGGGGAGAGCTGCGGACCGAGCAGGCCCTTACGACCCTGTGCCTCATGCACAGTGGCCACGCCAAACCCGGTAAACTTTGCTGCGTGTGCCTTTGCCGAACGATCAATATTTGTTACACAGATAGACATGGTATATCGCCTGTTAT
>CAYOEQ010000075.1:0-3136 GCA_964402775.1 uncultured Enterobacteriaceae bacterium | reverse complement strand
TCCGGGTGGTGCTGGACAATTTGAACACGCACCGGCCGGCTTCGCTGTACCGGGCCTTCCCGGCCCCTGAGGGACACTTTACCGGGCTTTGCTGAGTTCCGGCAGCCACAGGGCGATGTCCGGGTACAGGATTAATAACAACAGCAGGAGCGCGGAACAGGCCAGGAAGGGGATGGCCGCGAGCCAGATGTCCTGCAGGCGGGTGCCGGGCGGCGCCACGCCTTTCATCACGAACAGCAGCAGGCCCATGGGCGGCATGGTCAGGCTCATCTCCAGGGCGAGCAGCACGATCACGCCGAACCAGATCATATCGAAACCGTAGAAATGGGCCAGGGGGATGAATATCGGCAGGGTCAGCATCATCATGGACAACTGTTCCATGAATGCGCCGAGCATGAGCATGATTGCGAACATGATGAGCAGGGCCGCCAGGGGAGCGAGGCTGAGTGTGCCGACCCACTCCACCAGGCCTGTTGTAGCGCCTGAGAAAGCAAGCACTTTGCTGAACGTCGATGCGCCAAGAATGATCATGAACATCATCACGGTAACCCGGGTGGCACCAAGCAATGATTTGACTATAACGTCCATTGCCAGGCAACGGTAACAGGCGGCGAGAATGATGACGCCGGCAACGCCGCAGGCTGCCGACTCGGTGGGTGTCGCCCATCCCAGTATGATCATACCGACCACCAGGAAGACGATGAAACCCATCGGCAGCACGTCCCTGGCGACCAGCATGATTTTTTCCTTCGCTGAAATTTCAACCACGTCGTAAACAGGGGCCGAAGCCGGGTCCATACGGATACTGATGACGATGTAAAGCCCGTACAGTGTCGCAAGCACCAGTCCCGGCACGATCCCGGCAATAAGCAGCATGCCGATGTCGATGTACGCCAGGCTGCCCAGCAGGACGGCAAGCGCGGACGGGGGAATAAGAATGGCCAGGCCGCCTACGCCCAGTATCGGCCCGATGGACAAACGGTTTTTGTAGCCGCGTTTCGACATCTCCGGCACCATCAGCGTCCCCAGTAAGGCAGTGGATGCCATGCTGGAACCGGACAGCGCCGCAAACATGGTGCCGCCGCCTACGGTGACAAACGACAGGCGTCCGGGCAGGCGTCCGAATAGTTTATCCAGTGCATTGAATGCGCGGAACCCAAGTCCCGAATGAAAAAACAACTCGCCCATGATCAGGAACAGGGGAACGGGCGCCAGGGAGAAGCGGGTGAGCGCATTGGCCGCATTCCTGACCAGTTGCGCCAGCCCTGCCTCGCCTCCCATGAACAACATGACCCCGATAACGTCGGCGCCAAGGAAAGCGAAGGCAACCGGCAAACCCAGGGCAATCAGGAGAATCGTGATGCCCAGCATCAGTGCAAACGCTGTAAACCAGATAAGATACATATCCTTAGCTATTCATGGATTCCAATCTCACCGTCGTACATGCTGTCGAAGCCTGCCAGGTAGCGGGTGAATTCGATCGTGAGCAGGGAGAATGAGACGGGCATGACCGCGAATATCAGCCAGCGCGGCATGTCGAATGAGCGGACTTCCATATCGCCCCTGAGCCATGCCTCGACCGTTACCTGGCCGGCGTAATAGCAGATCAACCCGCAGGCAACCGCACAGAGCAGGTAACTGAGTTTGCAGATAAACGGTCGCAGCGCTGCCGGCGCAACGGCGGTAACCAGTTGCATGTAGACATGATGTTTTTTCCTGACCAGCCAGGGCGCGCCGAGCAGGGTAACGTAGTACAGGCCGTATTCCGTCAGCGCCAGGGTATGGGTGAACGGCGGGAAACCGGTATTCCTGGCGATAACGTCGTAGAGTATGAACAGGGTAACCAGGGCAAGGATCCCCGCCCCCAGTGAGAAAAGGCAGAATAACAACCTCTCGTACCCACCTTGCGGCCTGTCGGTCATTCCTGTTGTACCTTATCAAAGCGATAAAACTTGTCGAGCAGTTCCGGGTAATATTCCGGTGAGCGCTCCCGTAAACGCTGCCAGATGACGTCATGGGCGAGCCGGCGGTATTTCCTCTCTCCATTCTCGTCCAGCGACACAGTCTCCATGCCGAGGTCGCGCATGCGCTCATCCAGTTCCCGGGTGCGTTTTTGAAAGCGGTCATAACTGTCTGTCTCGTAATCGATGACAGCCGTATGCAGTATGTCACGTACGGGTGTGGAGAGATGATCCCACCTGTCCTGGTTGAAAATGATGCCTACGTCGCTGGAAAATACGCCCGGGTCTATACGGTATTTGAGATGCTGGTGCCACGATGAATCTTCCAGGCCGACTATGGGCCAGCCCACGCCCTGAATCATGTTGCGTTCCAGGGCCATGTAGATGTCCGGCGCGGCGACATTGACGAAGCGGGCGCCGAGACTGTTGATAAATCCGCGCCACACCGGGCCGCCGCGGATCAGGGTGGAACGCAGGTCCGGTATGCCGCCGGCATCCAGGGGCGGCTTCTCGCGGGTGAATACATGAAATTCGATGAACATGGAACGGGCCAGGTAGCGCACGTCCAGTTTTTCCCGGTGTATCCGGTCCATCAACTCGATGCCGCCGTTGCGCCGTGTTTCCCTGGGGGGCAGGTTGCTGGCAAATAGCGCTTCGACCTCCGGCAGCAGACCCATGTAGTAGGTAGCCGGCCCGAAAACCATGTGTACGACGCCGGTCCGCACCGCATCTGCCTGTTCAAACGTCGGAATGGCTTCGGGCCCGCCGACGAATATAATCCTGAATTTACCCTCACCCAGTTCGTTGACCTGTTTGATCCACTGTTCAAAATCGCGGGTGTAATCGGTCTGTCTCGGCAGCATGCTGATGGCGCGGATGATTTCAATATCGGATTGCCGGCTGCACGCGCACAGCGCCAGGATGGAAAACAGCAGGAGCGATTTGATAAGATGAGGGGGCAGCATGGGATACGAACCAATATAACATATGAAGTCTTGAAGAATGGTACGGCTAAATAAAGTGCGCCTGCGGCGCGTGTTTATTGACGAATTAAGGGGTCAGAGTAAAAAGTCACCCAATATGATCATTATGGGTAAGCATCTTGAATGACTTTTTACTCTGACCCCATCTATCATTCAATATTCAACAACTGCGCAGCATAGATAAAATTATGA
>CAYOEQ010000074.1:8843-10585 GCA_964402775.1 uncultured Enterobacteriaceae bacterium | reverse complement strand
ACCCCGGCAGACATCCTCGGCGAAGACGGCGCTCTCGCGGGCCTGGTTCCTGACTTCACGGTCCGACCCCAGCAGGTGGAGATGGCCGAGACGATCCGGGAGGCGATAGACAACGGTGACTCACTGATCTGCGAGGCCGGCACCGGGACCGGCAAGACCTTTGCCTATCTTACGCCGGCGCTGCAGTCCGGTTACAAGGTGATCATCTCCACCGGCACCAGGCACCTGCAGGACCAGTTGTTTACCCGCGACCTGCCCCTGGTGCGCAAGGCCGTCGGGCGGGCGCTCAATGTTGCGTTGCTGAAGGGACGGGCCAATTACCTGTGCCTGCACCGGTTGAAACAGGCAGAGACCGACCCGCGCCGGCTGGACAAGCAGGGGAGGGGATACCTGGCCGATATCCGCGCCTGGTCGCAACGCACCTCCAGCGGCGACCTGGCCGAGCTGGCGCACATCCCGGAGGATGCCCCGGTGAGGCCGGCCTGTGTTTCCACCGTCGATAACTGCCTGAACCAGGATTGCGATTTTTACGATGACTGTTTCGTGTTCCGCGCCCGGCGCCGCGCCGCGGACGCGGACCTGGCCGTGGTCAACCACCACCTGTTCCTGGCGGACATGGTGTTGAAGGAGGCCGGTTACGGCGAGTTGCTGCCGTCCGCGGAAGTGGCGATCTTCGATGAGGCGCACCAGTTGCCGGAACTGGCATCGCAGTTTTTCAGCGAGACCCTGGGCAGCCGGCAACTGCTGGAACTGGTGTCCGACACCAGGACGGCGTATTTCGAGGAAGCCGAGGACCTGCCGGATTTCCCCGAATTGCTGGACGGGTTTGAAAAAGCGGTGCGCGACCTGCGCCTGAGTCTTCCGCGGGAGGACAACCGGGTGGCCTGGGCCGCGGTGAAGGAAAAGGAGGAGGTCGCCGGCGCGTTGTCGGTCTTGCTGGAAAAGATGGCTGACGTCCACAAGGTGCTGGAGGATTTCGCCGCCAGGGGCAAGGCGCTGGACAACTGCCACAAGCGGGTGGTTGCGGCCTCGGCCTTGCTGGACCGGTTCAATGAGCGGGAACAGGACGAGTTCATCCGCTGGCTGGAGATCCGCGGCAAGGGGTTTTACCTGAACCAGACGCCCCTGGACATTGCCGGCGTGTTCCGGTCGCGCATGGAGGAATTTGAGTGCATGAACGTGTTTACCTCGGCCACCCTGAGCGTGAACCGGCAGTTTGACTATTTTTCTGCGCGCCTGGGCCTGGAAGAGGTCGAAGCCCGCGGCTGGGACAGCCCTTTCGATTTCACAACCCAGTCCCTGCTGTACCTGCCCCGGGGCCTGCCTGATCCGAGGTCGCAGGAATTTACCGGTCTGCTTGTGGAAAAAGCGATCCCGCTGCTGCAACTCACCAGGGGACGGGCGTTTTTCCTGTTCACCAGCCACCGGGCGCTGCGCCAGGCCGCGGACCTGGTCGGCGAGGCGCTGGATTTTCCCATCCTGGTGCAGGGGGACGCGCCGCGCACCGAACTGCTGGAGACCTTCAGGTCCACCCCCCACGCGGTGCTACTGGGCACCAGCAGTTTCTGGGAAGGCGTGGACGTCCGGGGGCAGGCCCTGTCCTGCGTGATCATCGACAAACTGCCGTTTGCCTCACCCGGCGACCCGGTGTTGAACGCGCGGTTGACCCGGATGGAGGAGCAGGGTGGGAACCCGTTCCTGGAATACCAGGTGCCCGAAGCGGTGCTGGCGTTGAAACAGGG
>CAYOEQ010000074.1:0-8743 GCA_964402775.1 uncultured Enterobacteriaceae bacterium | reverse complement strand
GGAACCCGTTCCTGGAATACCAGGTGCCCGAAGCGGTGCTGGCGTTGAAACAGGGCATCGGGCGCCTGCTCAGGGACAGCAACGATTACGGCGTGCTGATGATTGGCGACCCCAGGCTCAAGACCCGGCCCTACGGCAGGATTTTCCTGAACAGCCTGCCGGATATGGCGCATACCGGGGATTTGCATGACGTGGAGGCGTTTTTTCGTGAACACGAAACGGCGTAAAGTCATATAATGAAGGGATTGGGGTCAGGTTGTAGAGGAGGATAGGCGAAATGTTTAATCATAGCTGCTGTCTCTCAGTGCTGGCAGCCACAGTCATCATTTTGATCGGCGTCTTCCCTGCGCCGGCTGCAAACGCGCAGGATTCCCGGCAACACAGCGACATGATGCCCTTGCTGGAAGAGCTGGTGGTCACGGCGCGCAAGCGTGAGGAGACGGTGCTGGACGCGCCGCTTTCAATCACTGCGCTGGGGGCCGACCAGATTGAGGCGCGCAAGCTGCGCGGCCTGACCGACCTGGCGGTAAGCATGCCCAACGTGGCCTTGGATGATGTGGGCACCACCAGAGGAGTTGCCAACTTTTCCATGCGCGGGCTGGGGATAAACAGTTCCATCCCATCCATCGACCCCACCGTCGGCGTGTTCGTGGACGGCGTTTACCTGGGGATGACTTTCGGCGCTGCTCTCGACATATTTGGCCTGGAAAGCATCGAGGTCCTGCGCGGTCCCCAGGGTATCCTGTTCGGGCGTAACGTGACCGGCGGCGCCATCCTGGTGAATACCCGGAAACCCGGTGACGAGTTCGAGGCCCGCGTGCGCGCCGCGCTGGACGGGGGAGGCGACGGCGGGTTGAACAAATACCTGATGGGCAGCGCAGAGGGGCCGGTCAGTGACAGCCTCAGCCTCGGCGTCACGGCATACTACAACGATGACGACGGCTGGTTCGAGAATAAACGCACCGGTGATGATTTCGGCGCATTCGAACAGACAATGATTCGTCCCGTTGCAGTCTGGAAACCGAATGAACAGCTGGAGCTGGTAGTACGCTATACATACGAGGAAATCTCAGGTGATGGCTCCGCCTCGCAAGCGCACACCAACGGGCTCGGGATCGACGGCGCGCCGGCAAACTTTGATCGCGACAGTCATGATTTTTCCATAGACGGAGAAGGTTTCCAGGATACGGAAACCCATTTTGTCAGCGCGGAGTTGAACCTGAATGTGGGTGAAAACGGCGTGATTACCAATATTTTCGGTTATCGAAGTTACGAATCTGATTTGCTGAGCGATATCGATGCCCAGCCCGTCAGCCTGTTCCATGGGGCCGCGACCCTGGAGTCCGAACAGGTGAGCAACGAACTGCGCTATAACGGCGTGTTTGCCGGGCGCTTC
Organism: uncultured Enterobacteriaceae bacterium; assembly: GCA_964402775.1. Classification (GTDB taxonomy): domain Bacteria; phylum Pseudomonadota; class Gammaproteobacteria; order Eutrophobiales; family Eutrophobiaceae; genus JAAXHV01. The sequence goes on along the minus strand of CAYOEQ010000074.1, from coordinate 7,347 downwards.
AACCTGACCACGGGGGTTTACTATTTCAACAACGACATCGATTACCACGAACGGCGCGATCTCCTGGGGCTGCTGACGCCGGATGGCTCTCCCGCGCTGCGCCAGGACGGCGGCGGCGAATACGAGGTGGAAACCATCGAGGTGTTCGCGGCCGTGGACTACGACCTCAACGAATCAATCACTTTCAGCGCCGGCCTGCGCTACACAACGGAAGAGAAGGAGGCCAGTATCGCGTCCCTGATCAGGAACGTGAACTCGCCCTGCAACGTGCTGGACGGCACCTGTCCGTACGATTTTACCGATGACGAAGAGTGGGATAGCTGGTCTCCCAAGGTCGGTGCGACCTACCACCTCACGGACAGCGCCCGTATCTATGCCCACTGGACCCGCGGCTTCCGTTCCGGCGGCTACAACCTGCGCAATACTGCCATCGATACCGTCAACTTCGGCCCCGGACCGTTTGGCCAGGAAACCGTGGACAACTACGAAATCGGCTTCAAGTACAGTTTCAGGCAGGGCTACCTGAGCGGCGCGCTGTTCTTCAATGATATCGAGGACATGCAGCGGGAGGTCAACCTGGCCGATCCGATCTCCGGCGTTGTCCAGGTCATCAAGAACACCGCGGACGCCGAAATCCTCGGCATCGAACTGGACGGCGCCCTCAACCTGGCGGAAAACCTCCAGGCTACCGGATCACTCGGCTGGCTGGATCCCGAGTACAAAAAGGTCAGGTTTGACCTCAACAGCGACGGCGCGATAGACGGCCGGGACAAGGACCTGGACCCGCCCCGCGCCGCGGAGTGGACCTGGAGCCTGGGCCTCATGCACCGCCTGCATGCAGGCGACCTGGGTCATGTGAATACACGGGTCAGTTACTCCTACCGGGATAAATCGTTCTTCACCGACAACAACCTGGGCTATATCATGTCGCAAAAGATCCTGGACGCCGGCCTGGACTTCCACATGGGAAACGGCCATTGGGTATTCTCAATCTACGGCAAGAACCTGCTGGATGAAGTCAAGCACGGCGGCGACAGCCAACTCCCGTCAAGACTGGGCCCCATCCCTCTGGGCGGCGCCTACGGCCCCCTGGCCAAGGGTCGGGTCATCGGGGGTGAGGTGACGTTTACGTTCTGAAAACTGTCCGATTGGGGATTGGGGACGGACCCCCGCTTACAACATGCGAGGGCATGTTTAAATTCGTCCCCTTCTATGCAATCAGTCCATCGCTGGAATTGCCTTGAAAATCCGTACTTGAACTACGGATTTTCAAGTTTTTACGGGTTTTTTTTATGTAATTATGAACTAGAGCTGCAGAATTACATAGATTTTTGACGGCCTGGTTGTTTTCCTTAACTTGGCGAGCAAATAAGTTGTTCAAAAAACCTTTATTTTTTGTATAAAATCTTATACAATCCATTCCATGGAAGGGATTCTCAAACCAATCTGGTGGATAGGACAGAGCAAGGACGAACTGATGGCCTTTCCGAAGAATGCTATTCAGGACGCTGGTTATCAGTTACATCGTCTGCAGGAAGGGAATGAGCCGCAGGACTGGAGGCCCTTAACGGGCTTGGGTAAAGGCATCTCAGGAGTTTATGAAATCCGAATCAGAGACGATAATGCTATTTTTCGAGTTGCTTATGTGACTAAATTCAGTGGTTATATTACTGTCCTACATTGCTGGCAGAAGACTTCACGGGCGACGGCAATGCCCAATAAAGCCATGATTATAAAGCGATATCTGTATGCAAAAGAGAGTTTGAAATGAAACAGCAAATAACTACCGGGAGCGTGTTCGATGATCTGGAACCTGATCCGGGTAAGGCTGAGCAGTTGAAAATCAAGGCGGCCCTGTTTGATGCCATTGTTGCTTACATCAAGGAAAATAGTCTGACACAGGAACAGGCTGCTGAAATCATGGGCGTGCAGCGTTCGCGCATCGGTGATGTGTGCAGGGGAAAAATGTCCGGGTTCTCGATTGATGCCCTGGTCTCAATGGCAGCCAGGGCCGGTCTGCATCCGCTTAAAGTCGCCGCCTGACAGACAGTAAGGGGACGGACCCCCGCTAGCAACATGCGGGGGCATGTTTAAATCCGTCCCCAACCGACCTCACCCCGCCCCCCAGAGCAGCAACCCGCCGCCGAACAGGAACAGGGTCAGCAGGAATATCACGAAGGTGTAGCCCATGATCTGGCGCATGTGCAGGCCCGCGATCGCCAGCAGGGGGATGGTCCAGAACGGCTGGATCATGTTGGTCCACTGGTCGCCGTAGGAGATGGCCAGGACGATGATGGAGGGGTCGACACCGAGGTTCTGTCCCGCTTCTATGAATATGGGGCCCTGCACGGCCCACTGGCCGCCGCCTGACGGGATGAACATGTTGACCAGGCCGGCGCAGAGGAATGCGAAGAAACTGAGTGTCTGCGGGGTTGCGATAGACGTGAACCAGTCGGAGATGATGCCGGCGAGGCCGGTGCCCTGCATCATGCCCAGGATGCCGGCGTAGAACGGGTACTGGATGAGGACCGGTCCGATGGTCGAGCTTGCATTGTTGATCAACTGCACGTAATGGGATGGTGAACGGGCCAGCAACAGGCCCGCGCCGAGGAACGACCAGTTCACCAGGTTCAGGTTGAGGTGAAACCCTTTTGCGTAAAAACTGTAACCGATGTAGCAGAACAGGCCGGCGCCGAGTAGCAATGTAAGAGGCCGCATGGCGTCGAGATACTGGGCGAAGGTCTCGCTCCCGGGACGTTCGCCGGGGTCTTCGGAGTGCTCCTCAAGCAGCACGGGGTAGATCTCGATGATGTCACGCTCATGGGGTCGCATCAATGGGCAGATTATGCAGATGACAGCCAGGGTAATCAGCGCCAGCAAACCGTTATGCAGGGTGAACACGGTATCGGTGATGGGGATGATGCCTATTTCAGCTTCCAGCGAATGGCCGGCGGTGGCGACGAACAGTCCCGCCGACGAGGAATAACCCATGTGCCAGATGACGAAACCGGCGTAGGCGGATGCGACCAGCAGCGGATAATGTATCCGAATGCCCCTTGTCACTGCCTGCCTGGCGACCTCCCGCGCCACGGTGGCGCCTGCGATCAGCCCCAGCGACCAGGCGATGAGCGATCCTATGCCGGCGCTGAACGCGACCAGGGCGTAAGCGCCCGCGGCGCTGTTCGGGATGTTGCCGACGCGCTTCAGCAGGATTTGCACCCGGTCGGTGTGGGCCAGTGCATGGGCCGTCAGCAGGGTAATGCAGATCTGGGCGGTAAAGGCCAGCAGGCTGGGGAGGCCGTCGCCCCACGCGGAAAGGGCGGTGGCCGGCGTAGCATCGGCCAGGACCAGGGACAACAGGAAAGTGAGCGCGGAGAGCAGGACCACGAATACAAACGGGTCCGGGTAGTAACGCTCTACGAAGACTACGAAGGGTCGGGCCAGTATCTGAAAAAATCGCACGAACGTGTCGGTCAGAATTCCAGGTGGTTGGGGGTGCGCGGAAACGGGATCACGTCGCGAATGTTGCTTGCGCCGGTCAGCAGCATCAGCAGGCGTTCGAAGCCCAGGCCGAAGCCGCTGTGGGGCGCGCTGCCGTATTTGCGCAAATCCAGGTACCACCAGTAATCGGCAGGGTCAAAGCCCAACTCAATAATGCGCTGTTCCAGGTATTCATAACGTTCTTCCCGCTGGCTGCCGCCGATGATCTCGCCGATGGAAGGCACCAGCACGTCCATGGCGGCGACCGTCCTGCCGTCGTCGTTCCGGCGCATGTAGAACGCCTTGATGTCTTTCGGGTAGTCAAACACGATCACGGGACGTTTGAAGTGCTGTTCCGTCAGGAAGCGTTCGTGTTCGGACTGCAGGTCCTTGCCCCATTCCGGTTTGAACTCGAAGTTTTGCCCGGATTTCTGCAGAATCTCCACGGCTTCCGTGTATGGCAGGCGGATGAAGTCGTTGTCCGCGATGTTGTCCAGGGTGGCGGGCAGGGATTTGTCCACGAAGCGGCAGAACAGGTCCAGGTCGGCGCGGCATTCTTCCCTGACGAAGTTCACCAGGTGGCGGATCATCTCCTCTCCCAGGTCCATGTTGTCGTTCAGGTCGGCGAAGGCCATCTCCGGCTCTATCATCCAGAACTCGGCGACATGGCGGGAGGTGTTGGAGTTCTCCGCGCGGAAGGTCGGGCCGAAGGTATAGACGTTCCCCAGGCTCAGGCAATACGTCTCCACCTCCAGTTGTCCCGACACCGTGAGGTTCGCCTCCTTGCCGAAGAAGTCGCGGCTGAAGTCAATTGCCCCGTTCTGCTTCGGCACGTCGTCCAGGTCCAGGGTGGTTACCCGGAACAGTTCCCCGGCGCCTTCGCAGTCGGCGCCGGTGATGATGGGGGTGTGGATCCAGTCGAAACCGCGCGCCTGGAAGAAGCCGTGAACGGCCTGGGCCAGCCGGGAACGGATGCGGAACATCGCGCCGTACTTGTTGGTGCGCGGGCGCAGGTGGGCGATCGTGCGCAGGAACTCGTCGGAATGGCGTTTTTTCTGCAGGGGATAATCATCCGGCGCGGCGCCGATGACCTCCATGGCCGTTGCCCGGATCTCCCAGTTCTGACCTCCCCCGGGCGATTCGACCAGGTCTCCCTGTACCCGTATCGCGGCGCCCGTGGCGATGTGTCTGACCGCGGCATAATTATCCAGCGCCACATCGGCGATGACCTGGATATTCGCCAGGCAGGAGCCGTCGTTCAGTTCAATGAATGAAAAGTCCTTTGCATCCCGCCTGGTCCTGACCCAGCCGGTCAATTGCAGGTCCTGGATGGGAGCGCCGGCATTCAACAGTGATTTGACGGTCGGTTTATTCTGCATGGATCAGCGTTTCCTGATTAAGGTGAGGCCGTCGCCGACCGGGAGCATGCACATGTCCACACCGGCGTCTTCGTACACCATTTTGTTGAAGGCGCGGATAGCATTGGTTTCGGCCTTTTGATTGTCCGGGTCCGCCACGCTGCCGCCCCAGAGAACGTTGTCTATGGCCATCAGTCCGCCGCTGCGCAGCAGGCGGTAGTTCAGCGGGTAATACTCGGAGTATTCTTCCTTGATCGCATCGACGAAAATGAAATCGAAGCTGCCCGCCTCGCCGGCCCGCAGCAGGTCGGCAAGGGTATCCAGGGCCGGGGCCAGGCGCAGTTCTATCCGGTCCGCGACACCTGCCGCCTTCCAGTATTCCATTGCCTTGTCGGTGTATTCCTTCTTCACGTCGCAGGCGACGAGTCTGCCTTCCGGGGGTAAGGCCCTGGCCATGCACAGGCTGCTGTACCCGGTGAACACGCCCAGTTCGATGATCTTCCTGGCGCCCAGCAGCTTTACCAGCAGGGTCATGAACTGTCCCTGCTCGGGGGAAATCTGCATGCCGGCCCATTCATGCCGCGCCGTTTCATCGCGGCAGCGGCGCAGGATTTCATCCTCCCGCAACGTTACGGAGAGGAAATATTCGTACACCTGGTCGGTTAAATTGATGGAACTGCTGGACATCATTCTTTTCCGGGAATTTAATAGAGGTATGCTACAGCATATTGAACTTCGTTGTCAGCACCCCGGCGAGATCAACCTGGTGCAACTGACGGATACGCATATCGCCGCCAACTCCGGCGAGCTGCTGGCGGGCGTCAACACGACCGGCACCCTGCTGGACGTAATCAACGCGGTGAATCGTCGTGAAGACCTGGACCTCGCCCTGTTGACGGGAGACCTTGCCAGCGACCCCTCCGCGGAGGTGTATGAAAAACTGGCCGGTATCCTGCGCCGGATTGAACTCCCGGTGTACTGCCTGGCGGGGAATCACGACGACCCCGCGCTCATGGAGCGCCTGTTGAACAGCGGAAACGTCAGTACCGCGAACTTTCTCACCGGCGGGGTCTGGTCCATCATCCTGCTCAATACCCATAAGCCCGGCACCGATGGCGGCTGCCTGTCAACAACCGAGTTGTCCCGTCTGGATACTGCCCTGGAACGTTCCCGCGGCAGGCATGTCCTGGTCTGCCTGCACCACCATCCTGTCAGTATCCGCAGTCCCTGGATGGATTCCATGGCGCTGGAGAACGGCGAGGCGCTGTTCCGGGCGCTGGATCGGTACGATAACGTAAGAGGTGTTATCTGGGGGCATATCCACCAGGAGTTTTCCGTGACCCGGAATGGGGTGATGTTGCTCGGTTCGCCGTCAACCTGCGTGCAATTCCTGCCGCGGGCGGAGCGGGCCGGAGTTGACGACAAGCCGGCTGGTTACAGGATCTTGAGCCTGGCCGGCGATGGGGGGATACGGACGCGGGTTCATTGGGTGTGAGCATTGGATACTTGGGGTCAGAGTAAAAATTCTGGGGAATTTCTTGCTCTGGCCCCGGTTATCCTTTGGTTGTAGTATTGCATTGTCGCGGTGTTATACTTCAGAATAATGCACCAATAAACCCAGGAGATTTACCTTAGATGAGTAGTGTCAGATTTACCGAGGACCACGAGTGGTTGCGTCTGGAAGATGACGGAACGGTCACCATCGGTATTACTGATTATGCCCAGGACCAACTTGGCGATATTGTCTATATCGAGTTGCCCAACGTGGGTGACATGCTGAGCAGCGGCAGTGAGGCGGCAGTCATCGAATCCGTCAAGGCCGCGGGCGAGATTAAAACGGCCATCGGCGGCGAGGTCCTTGCAGTGAATAATGCTCTGGCGGATAAGCCGGAGGCGGTCAATCTCGACCCTACCGACAGCGGCTGGTTTTTCAAACTGGCGCCGGACGACGTGGACGAACTGGACCAGTTCATGGACGAGGACGCCTACCAGGAGTTCATCAAGGAGCTTTAAACCTGTTTCACGACGTTGTCTCTCAGGTACACGGGTAACGCCTGTTCCGCGCTGACGCAGCGTCCTGAGCTGTACTCTCTCACTGCCAGCGGCAGCATGTCTTTTGCCAGGGGGAAGCGGTCCGGATCAATTCCGCCGATCTGCCCTTCCAGGATGCGCTCCAGGCGCTCCCGGTAGGTGCCCCAGCCGCTGCCGACGCCGAAGATTTTCCCTGTTGAGGGAGCCTGTACCGCATCGGGCGAGGCAACCTGCTCGCCGGCCAGTGCGGTTGCCAGGCCGTCCTGGTCCGATTCGTAAGCGGCCCAATAGACCTCTCCCATCCTGGCGTCTATCGCGGGCAGAACGACAGCGGCCTTGCCGAGCGCCGGCTGCGCCAGTGCGGCCAGTGAGGAGACCGGTATCACCGGCAGGCCGGCGCCCAGCGCCAGGCCCTGGGTAACACCGGCCGCGATGCGCACGCCGGTAAACGCGCCGGGCCCCCGGCCGAACGCGATGG
>CAYOEQ010000073.1:4505-10690 GCA_964402775.1 uncultured Enterobacteriaceae bacterium | reverse complement strand
GCAATTCGTTATCCGCGACGCTTATGGACTGCTCATCCAGTAACTGCAGTAACTGATCATTCGCCCCGATATCGAACATGGCGCTGATCTCGGTGCGTGCGCATCCCGTGCGTATAACAGTGGTATCCGCCCGGTCGCCCAGCACCAGTCCCAGGGCATCGATCAATATGGATTTGCCGGCGCCGGTTTCGCCGGTCAGCACCGTCATGCCTTCCCTGAACGACAACTCAACGTTTTCTATTACGGCAAGATTGTTGATACACAGATGCTTCAACATAATGTTCTTGGAATTTTGTCAGGCCCTCGTCTTCATGGACTCTGTGATCTCTGTGTCCTCTGCGGCAAAAAACCTATCCCCAGCTTAATTTGTCTCTGAGAATCTTGAAGTGGTCATGGTCCGCGGGGTGGATAAGCCGTATTTTCTTGTCCTTTTTCTGTATGTTCACCTTGTCGCCGGTCACCAACTCACAGACGATCTCGCCGTCACAGGTCAGGTAGGCGCGGTCAATCTGCGGCGTGCCGATGATGACTTCCACCACGCTGTTGCCGTCGATCACCACCGGACGGTTACTCAGGGTATGCGGGCAGATCGGCACCAGCACCAGCGCGTTCAGCGCAGGATGCAGTATCGGTCCGCCGCCTGCCAGCGCATAAGCGGTTGAGCCGGTGGGTGATGAGATGATCATGCCGTCGGAGCGCTGCCGGTGGAGAAAATTGCCGTTGACGAAGGTTTCGAGTTCAATCAGTTTGGCGATGTTGCCCTTCTGTATGATGACGTCATTGAAGGCGTGGCTTTCCAGGAGGGACTTGCCCTTGCTTTCGATTTCGCAGTGTAACTGGAAGCGTTCGTCCTCGATGAAGTTCCCGCGCAGGATTTCGTCCAGCCGGCGGACCACGGCATTGGCGGGAATATCAGCCAGGAACCCGAGACGCCCGCGGTTGATGCCGAGTAACGGCACATTGTAATCGGCCAGCAGGTGCGCGGCCCGCAACATGGTGCCGTCGCCGCCAATGGCAATGACGAGATCGCAGTTCATGCCGAAATACTCCGCGTTTCCCTGCGGCAGATTCATGTTGGGCACCAGCCCGGTGGAGAACTCATCCAGGATCACTTCCTTTTCCCGTTCCGTGAGGTAATCAATAACTGTCTGTAAAGTATAAATTATTTCAGAGGTGCTATTATTGGTAATTATGGCTATGGTGTTAAACATGGTCATGGTTTATATTGGCCGCGGGTATAACTCATCATGTCCGGCCCGGCAGGTCCGTGTGGTTTTGCGCTGATATGAATTGAGTGTTAAATTTTCCATTGAGAAACTTTGCCACATTAAACTGAACAATGCCAAAAAATCGTCCGCAGTCAGTACAGGATTTAAACGAACGCAGCCTGTTGTTGTTTAAATCCCTGGTTGAGCATTTCATCCACGATGGTCATCCGGTCGGTTCCCGCACCCTGTCCAGGGATACGGACCTGGCCCTGAGCCCGGCTACCATCCGCAATGTAATGGCCGACCTGGAGGACATGGGGTTGTTGCGATCTCCCCATACGTCGGCCGGACGCGTGCCCACGGCGCGCGGGTTCCGCCTGTTCGTTGACAGCCTGCTCAGCGTTGAACGAATGGAAGAAAAAATGGTGCAGCGCATGGCGCGGGAAATGGCTGCTGAAGCAGATGTCCAGCACCTGGTCGTGCGCACGTCAAGCCTGTTGTCCGATATTACCCAGCTGGCAGCCGTGGTCATGCTGCCGCGCGTGAGACAGAGTTCGCTCGAACACATCGAGTTCATCACGTTGTCCGGGAATCGTATTCTCGTCATACTGGTGTTGAGCAACAAGGAAATCCAGAACCGGATCATACACACGGCAAAAACCTATTCCCAATCACAGTTGCAACGGACCGCAAACTATCTCAACTCCACCTTTCGCGGCAAGGACCTGGATACGATCCGCGCCGAGATGCTCACCCAGTTGAGAAAGCTGAAGGAAGATGTGAACGAACTGATGCAGGCTGCCATCGAAGTGGCGCAGAAGGCGTTTGTCTCCCCCTCTGCCGAGGATGATGTCGTGATTTCAGGGCACACCAACCTGATGGGCGTGGCGGAACTGGGCGACCTGGACAAATTGAAGCGATTGTTCGAGAGCTTCAACCAGAAGCGGGACATCCTGCACCTGCTGGAAAATGCAATTAACGCCAAGGGGGTGCAGATCTTCATTGGCGAGGAAGCGGGTTACGAGGTGCTGGATGATTGCAGTATCGTAACCTCTCCGTACCAGCGCGAGGGGCAGGTCATCGGCGTGCTGGGTGTCATCGGGCCCACCCGTATGGATTATGAAAGAGTCATTCCGGTCGTGGACGTGACTGCAAGAATTCTGGGCTCGGTCTTGAATTCTGCGGATTAGTCCATATCTTCTTCTACGGGTAACGCGGCGCCGGCCGCGCGCGCCCGCAATTTTTACGAGTAAATAATGGTTTGATCATTATGGTTGAAGAAAAAAAACATGCCGGCAACGGGGCGGAACCCGTGCCCACCGAGGGTCCTGACCCGGAGCTGGAACACGCGGAAGAGAACGGGGTCGAGGCCGTAGTACAGGGGCTGGAGGAAGCCGATGAGGGCCGGGATGAGGTTTCTGAAGAGGGCGCAGACCTGTTGCAGGAAAACGAACGGTTAAAAATGGAAGTCCGTGAAAGTGTGGATAAAGCGCTGCGCGCCACGGCGGAACTTGAGAATATCCGTAAACGCACTTCCCGTGATATCGAAAACGCCCATAAATACGCCCTGGAACGATTCGTTAACGAGTTGCTGCCGGTCATCGACAGTATGGAACTGGGCATCAACGCATCGCAATCGGCGGAAGATATCGAGAGTCTGCGGGAAGGGATGGACCTTACCCTGAAGAAGCTTTTCGACTGCCTGGAAAAGTTCGGCGTGAAGGCTATTGACCCGGCCGGCGAAAAGTTCGACCCCGAATGGCATGAAGCCGTCTCCATGCAGCAGCTGGAAGGCAGCGCTCCGGGCCAGGTCGTGACCGTGATGCAGAAGGGCTACGAACTGAACGGGCGACTGGTCAGGCCGGCAATGGTCGTGGTGGCGAAATAATCCTTGAATTTCAGGGTAATTACCCACACATATACCTTTGGGAACCTCTGATTAAGTCAGAGCTTCGCAGAACACACAACCTCATACGAGGAACATAAAAGAGGCTTGAAACATGAGCAAAATTATCGGTATAGACCTGGGCACGACCAATTCCTGCGTTGCCGTTCTGGAAGGTGGTCAGGCCAGGGTTATAGAGAACAGCGAAGGCGGCAGAACCACGCCGTCCATCGTCGCATTTTCCGACGATGATGAAGTCCTGGTAGGGCAGTCGGCCAAACGCCAGGCGGTTACCAATCCCGACAACACCCTGTTTGCGGTCAAGCGTTTGATCGGCCGGCGCTATGAAGACCGCGTCGTGCAGAAGGATATCAACATGGTCCCCTATAAAATCGTCAAGGCGGACAATGGTGATGCCTGGGTTGATGTAAAAGGCAGGAAGATGGCTCCCCCGGAGGTCTCCGCGCGCGTGCTGATGAAAATGAGGCAGACCGCGGAGGATTACCTGGGTGAAAAGGTAACTGAAGCGGTAATTACCGTCCCGGCCTATTTTAACGATTCACAGCGCCAGGCGACCAAGGACGCAGGCAAGATCGCGGGACTGGAGGTGCGGCGCATCATCAACGAACCCACGGCCGCGGCGCTGGCCTACGGCATGGACAAGAAACAGGGAGACTCCAGGCTCGCCGTTTACGACCTGGGCGGCGGCACCTTCGACGTATCCATCATTGAAATCGCCGAAGTGGACGGCGAGCACCAGTTCGAGGTGTTGTCCACCAACGGCGATACGTTCCTGGGTGGCGAGGACTTTGACCTGCGCATCATCGATTTTCTCTGCGATGAATTCAAGAAAGACCAGGGCATAGACCTGCATAATGATCCCCTGGCCCTGCAGCGCCTGAAGGAGGCGGCGGAGAAGGCCAAGATAGAACTCTCATCCAGCCAGCAGACCGACATCAACCTGCCGTATATCACGGCGGATGCCGGCGGCCCGAAGCATCTCAATATCAAGATGAGCCGTTCCAAACTCGAGGCGCTGGTGGAAGACCTCGTCGACCGTACCATTGAGCCCTGCCGCATAGCCCTGGAGGATGCCGGATATTCCGCCTCGGACATCACCGACGTCATCCTGGTGGGCGGGCAGACCCGCATGCCCAAGGTACAGGAGAAGGTCAAGCAGTTCTTCGGCAAGGAACCGCGCAAGGACGTCAACCCGGATGAAGCCGTTGCAGTCGGCGCGGCAATCCAGGCCGGCGTACTGGGCGGTGACGTGAAGGACGTACTGCTGCTCGACGTGACACCCCTCTCCCTGGGCATCGAGACCCTGGGCGGAGTAATGACCAGGCTCATCGACAAGAATACGACGATACCGACCAAGGCGCAGCAGGTTTTCTCCACTGCGGACGATAACCAGACTGCGGTGACCGTGCACGTCCTGCAGGGCGAGCGCGAGATGGTCGCGGGCAATAAATCCCTGGGCCGCTTCGACCTGACGGATATACCGCCTGCGCCCCGGGGCATCCCCCAGATCGAGGTGACTTTTGATATCGACGCCAACGGAATCATGAACGTATCGGCAAAGGACAAGGCCACCGGCAAGGAACAGTCCATCGTCATCAAGGCTTCCAGCGGACTGTCGGACGACGAGATCGAGAAGATGGTCAAGGACGCGGAAGCCCATGCCGAAGAAGACCGGCAGGCCAGGGAACTGGTCGAGGCGCGCAACCTGGCGGAGAACCTGGTGTATTCCACGAAGAAATCCATGGAGGAACTGGGCGACAAGGTGGAGGACCAGGAGAAACAGGATATCGAGGCTGCGATTACCGAGGTCGAGGAAGCCGTAAAGGGGGATGACAAGGGCGTCATAGAGGAGAAAACTCAAAAACTGACCGAAGTTGCGGGTAAACTTGCCGAGCGGGCATACCAGCAGGCCGCGGCTGCCGGCGGGGATGCCGACGGCGGGGGTGGAGACAGGCCCGCGGACGGGAATAACGGCGCAGGTGACGAGAACGTCGTCGATGCCGAGTTCGAGGAAGTGGATGACACCAAGAAGTAATGGCCGCCAAACGAGACTATTATGATGTTCTCGGCGTATCAAAAAATGCGTCCGATGCCGACATAAAAAAGGCATTCCGCCGCCTGGCGATGAAATACCATCCGGATCGCAACCCGGATGACAAGGAGGCGGAGGAGAAATTCAAGGAGGCCAAGGAAGCGAACGATATCCTGAGCGACCAGCAGAAACGGGCTGCTTACGACCAGTTCGGTCATGCCGGCGTCAGCACTTCGGCCGGAGGAGGGCCGGATGCCCAGGGTTTCAGCGGGTTCGGCGATATATTCGACAGCGTGTTCGGCGACATATTCGGCGCGCAGGGGCGCGGCGGCCAGCGCACCCAGTCCGGCGCGAACCTCCGTTATGACCTGGAATTGAACCTGGAAGAAGCCATAGCCGGCTCCACCATCAAGATACGTGTGCCCAGGCTGGTGACCTGTAATGAGTGTTCCGGCAGCGGCGCCAAACGAGGGTCGAGTCCGGTCCAGTGCCCCACCTGTAACGGCGTCGGCCAGGTTCGCATGCAACAGGGGTTTTTCTCGGTCCAGCAGACCTGTCCCAAATGCCGCGGAAGGGGAAATATCATCAATGACCCGTGCCGTCCGTGCCAGGGGCAGGGACGGCTCCGGGACAGCAAGACCATTTCCGTAAAAGTACCGCCAGGTGTCGATACCGGTGACCGTATCCGCCTGACCGGTGAAGGCGAGGCCGGCGAGTTCGGCGCGCCGCCGGGCGATCTTTACGTGCATGTCATCGTCAGGGACCATGAGATATTCACCCGCGAGGGTTCGGACCTGTACTGTGAAGTGCCCATCAGTTTTGCCGCCGCCGCCCTGGGCCGGGATATTGAAATTCCGACGCTGGACGGCAAGGTCAAACTGCGTATTCCGCAGGAAACCCAGAGCGGCAGGCTGTTCCGCCTGCGCGGCAAGGGCGTGCGCTCGGTGCGGTCGTCGGCAAGAGGCGACCTGTTATGCCGTGTGGCGGTCGAGACCCCGGTGAACCTGAGCAGGAAACAGAGAGACATACTGGAATCCTT
>CAYOEQ010000073.1:0-4405 GCA_964402775.1 uncultured Enterobacteriaceae bacterium | reverse complement strand
GACCCCGGTGAACCTGAGCAGGAAACAGAGAGACATACTGGAATCCTTTGAGGATACCATGGAGAACGATGAATCGCGTTTCCGCCCGAAAGCCACCAAGTGGTTCGACAGCGTAAAAAAATTCTTTGATAATGCGAGCCAGTAATGGTCTGGTCGTCATTCCCGCGCAGGCCGAAATCCTAGGGGTCAGAGTAAGAAATTCGCCAGAATTTTTACTCTGACCCCACGATCCCGAAATTCCGCCATTCCCGCACAAGCGGGAATCCAGTAGAATAACCGTCTCGAAGAGACACCTTACATACCCATGACAAAAGCAGCAATATGCGGCGCCGCGGGCAGGATGGGAAAAACCATCCTGGAAGTCATCGGCGAAACTGACGGCATCTCAGCCGGCGCGGCAATAGAACAAAGCGGCTCCCCGGCACTCGGCCTGGACGCGGGCGAACAGGCCGGCATCGGCAGGCTGGGCGTCAGCGTAACCGACAATATCGAATCCGTCCTGGACGACTTCGACGTACTGATTGACTTTACCCGGGCCGATGCGGTGCTGGAGAACCTCGAAGCCTGCCGCGCCGGCAACAAAAAGGCGGTCATCGGCACCACCGGCCTGTCCGCCGAACAACAACAGGTGCTGCACAGGGCGAGCGAAGATATCGCCATCGTCTTTGCCCCCAACATGAGCGTAGGCGTCAACCTGTGCTTCAAACTGGCGGAACTGGCGGCAAGCATAGTCGGAGACAGCACCGACATTGAGATCATAGAGGCCCATCACAACCGCAAGATCGACGCCCCATCAGGCACCGCGGTACGCCTGGGCGAGATCGTGGCGGCGGAACTGGGACGCGACCTGGCGGAGTGCGCAGTCTACGGCCGGGAAGGTTTCACCGGCCCGCGGGATCGCAAGACCATCGGCTTCGAGACCATCCGCGCCGGCGACATCGTCGGCGAGCACACGCTCATGTTCGCCGGTGCAGGCGAACGGGTGGAGATCAGGCACGTCGCCACCAGCCGCAAGACATTTGCCGGCGGCGCGGTGCGCGCCGCACAGTGGATCATGGACAAGGAAACCGGCCTGTACAGTATGCAGGACGTGCTGGGGTTGAGTTGATCTGTAATTATTATAATCACCGTATTGAGGCATTGCGTAGCGATGCGGAAATCGAAGGGATTGCAGTCAATAATGCTTCCGAAGAGAATTTCCGGTCATTTATCAGATCAATACCCTCAGCAAGACAAGCGGAACTGGTGCTGACGGACAACGGGAACTTTCGGGTAGTTTGGAAAGACAAAAACGGGGACCACCTTGGTATCCAGTTTCTCGGCGAACGGATGGCAGAGTACGTTATTTTTAAACAGAGACCGTCAGCAGAGAAGGTTTCCCGAGTAGCCGGCATCGATACTCTTGATGGAGTGATGACCCAGCTACAAGCATTCGCTCTCGATCTTGAGTCATTGGCGTTCGCATAGCCGGCATTGACTTGTCTGATGATGGCCATATTGTCTGTTCTGGAATGAAGCGAGTAACATAGAGGACTTACACTTCCCATGTCGATACCAGCTCCACTTAAACTGCATAAGGATTTGATAGTTCCCGAATGGATTGATTACAACGGCCACATGAACGTGTCCTACTATGTTCTGGTGTTTGACCGCGCCACCGATGAGTTTTTCGACTTCATGGGTATGACTGCCGAATACAGGGCGGCAGGCAACGTCTCCGCCTTCACTGCGGAAATGCATGTCAATTATATCCGGGAGGTGAAGGAAGGCGACGAAGTATACGTAACCACCCAGTTGCTGGGTTACGATGAAAAACGCTTCCATTATTTTCACCAGATGTACCAGGCCGAACAGGGATATCTCGCGGCAACCAGTGAATTGCTGTGCCTGTTTGTGGACATGAACCAGAGACGGGTAACACAGATGCCGGCCCCGATCCTGGACCGGCTGGCGGAGATCAAGCAAAGCCACGATGAACTGCCCATACCTGAACAGGTGGGCAGCGTGATGCGGGTTAAACCTTATTCATCCGCAGATGACGCAGATTAACGCAGATGAATTCTGAACCTCTGGCATAATCAGAGGTTCACCATATACATATCAACCGGATTGAATACATGACCTACTAGATCTTCCTTTCGGTTTCTTCGCTGTTGTTACGTACTCTTCGGCGCGATGCACCACATGAATGACTGAACGTCAATCATATCTCTTGGATGTAGATCTGATAGCTGTCGCATTAAATAGTTTGAGAATTCCAGAATACATTTATATGTGAGCCAGTTAAGTTGAGGCTTATAGTTAATTTCAAACCGGCACAGGTCGGATAAGTGTTGCATGTTTCCCCATAGAACCCTTCTGGATATTCTTTCAAAAAAAACTGTATCGATTCAGCGAGACTTTGATATTTTATTCCCGATGCTGATTTTTCAATTTTTAGATTGTCAAGACCTGAATGGACTGCCTCTGCACCCGATACCTTGATGGGCTGAATCAAATTCAGAGATATTGTCTTCTCTCCATCTTCAACAAAAAATATCCTCACGGATTCTCCGTTGTCATCAGCAAGCACCTCACCCAATCCCCAATCGTCTTTCGTAGGATGTCTGACCCGGTCGCCTTTTTTGTATTTCATATGAATTTCTTTATTTATTGGTTAACACGCCATAGCTCGCACATGACCTGATAATGCATAATCCAGGATCTGCCGGTCGCGTGTGACCAGGGAATAATCAAATTCCCGGGCAGTTGCAATGAGAATTCTATCGGCCGGGTCGGCAGGTGGTTCACCTGGCAGGGTCGTGGAAGCGATGAGTACTGAAGGTGACAGATCTGCCAGCCTCACACCTGGTAAACCGCATAATCTCCTGAACCAGATTTCCGGCCTGAGGGTCAACAGAATTCTCTTCTTTGCCGATAGTGCCGCGATTTCCCACGCCGTGATGGGAGAAACGATTAGCCGTTCATCGCGTTCCAATGCACGAGGTAATTCTGTCGCGGCCGGTTCTTGCAGCGGCTCGCCATTCATCAGCCATATTGCCGCACAGGTATCAAGGAGGTGATCCGCCATTTCAGGCTATTGCTGTGCGTTCCATTTCTCGCCTGCCGGCATGGTCAGGTCAACCCCCGGCGCAACCGTAACCGTTCCCTTGAGTGCGCCGAATATACGCGAAAACGGACTCGCACCCTCATCCTTTTTAATCCTGTTGCTGCGTTCGACCGGAAGTTCACTTGCTGGTGCTTTCCTGAATACGAGTTTGCGTTCCTCCATATCCACGTCCGCCGTTTTATATCCCGCACGGAGCCATGAGTCTGCATTGACATGGTTGGAAGGATTATTGGACCACCAGGGGCGGTACTGAAATGCCGAGCGTGGTAATTTATCACCGATCACTTCCTCAACTTCCACAAACGTCATAGGGATATAATCCATCCCGGAGGAGGACAGGTAACCCGTTAAAGGTGCATATTTTGACATGATTCAACCTGAGAATAGTTATTACATGTATAGTATGTACTATAAAGATAGTTAGTGTCAAGGCGCTTTTTCAACACTCGGTATATTTTGACTTTACATTAAGCAAGTTATTGTAGTAATACATCTATTTCCTGAATGACACTGCCAGGAGGTCTGGCTCATGGATTACACAATAGTTTCCAGTAGAGAATTTAATCAGGATGTGGGCAAGGCTAAGAGAGATGCTCTGAAAGGGCCTGTTTTTATCACTGATCGCGGTCGGACGGCGCACGTGTTATTGAGTATAAGTGACTATCAGAAGATTACCGGCAAGGATAAAAACTTGGCAGAATTATTGGCAATGCCCGAAGCTGCTGAAATTGATTTTGAAGCGCCTCGTCTGGAAGGTGAATTGTATAACCCGGCAAATTTTTCTTAGTGTATTTACTTGATACCAACGTTGTATCTGAACTGAGAAAAGCAAAATCCCGTAAACTCGCCCCGAAAATATTCAACTGGGTAAACCAGGTTTCAACATCAAGCCTTTTCCTGTCGGTTATAACTATTCTGGAGCTTGAAACCGGCGTGTTGTTGATCGAACGTCGTGATCCGGATCAAGGTGTCGTGCTGCGTTCATGGCTTAATGCTCATGTGTTGCCGGTATTTTCTGATCGCATATTACCTGTTGATACTGCCGTTGCCAGGCATTGCGCCAGACTTCATGTCCCCGACCGGCGTTCAGACCGTGATGCGCTCCTGGCTGCAACGGCTTTGGTTCACAAAATGACCGTAGTAACACGAAACGTAGATGACTTTGCTGCTACCGGTGTTGACATCCTGAACCCTTGGGAATAAAAGCCAACTCTCAGGCCATGCCCGCAGGCGGTTTGTCCACAAAGCCGGCGGGGTTGCGCCGGCGGGCCAGCAGGTTGTCGATTTCCCAGCGGG
>CAYOEQ010000072.1:0-10757 GCA_964402775.1 uncultured Enterobacteriaceae bacterium | reverse complement strand
TGGCGCTGGGCGCGGCCGGCGGCTATATCGTCTTCAACCTGGTCCCGGTGCAGACCCCCGATGCAGGCTGGTTCGTCTTCATCGCCGGGACACTGGCGACCTGCGCAATGATGCTGCCGGGCATATCAGGATCGTTCGTACTGCTGATCCTGAATAAATATGCCCATGTGTTCACGGCAATCGGCTATTTCAACCTGCCGGTACTGCTGCCTTTTGCCGGCGGCGTTCTGGCCGGCCTGGTATTATTCAGCCGGCTGTTGTCCTGGATACTCGAGCGCTGGTACCGCGCCACAGTGGTGTTCATCACCGGCCTGCTGCTTGCATCCCTGACGGTGATATGGCCGTTCCAGGAACGCATCTATGAAACTGTCGGCGGCGATCAGCTCCTGGTTGAGACGCACCCGGTATTTCCTTCCGGCCTGTCGTTGCCTGTGCTGCTCTCGTTTGCATTCATTATTGCCGGTATAATTGTTGTCCTGTTCATCAACAACCTCCATAAACCGCGCGGGGAGGGACTGAAATGGACCGGCTGATGCCCGGGAGGCAATGTTGAAACCGTTTCCGGCGCTGCTCTGTTGTGCCCTCGCCATTGCCGGCTTTACCGCGGCCGGAGCAGTCTGCGCCGAGCCGCGGGACGAGCAGATCGAGGAGATAGTCGTTACCGGCAGCCACCTGAAGCGGGAGTCCAGGGATTTCGCTTCACCCTTGACAGTGCTTGGCAGGGATGACCTGGACGTTGCCGGCGCCACCGATATCAAGGAAATCATCCGCAGCCTGAGTTTCAACTCCGGATCGCTGGGCGTATCCGCCACCAACTGGGCCGGAGACGACAGTTCCACCGGCAATGCCAGCGTCAACCTGCGCAATCTCGGTAACGGCGCCACGCTGGTGCTGCTTAACGGCAGGCGTACCGTCAGTACCAGTTTCGACAACAGCGGCAGCAGCTACGTGGACGTCCAGGGACTGGTGCCCAATATCGCGCTGGAGCGGATTGAAGTGGTCAAGGACGGCGCCTCGGCGCTATACGGCACCGATGCCGTAGCCGGCGTGGTGAACTTCATTACCCGGCGCGGCTTTACCGGCGTTGAATTGCAGGCCGACTTCAGCAGCGACGATGAAACCCACGAGCAGCAGGATCTGCTGTTCTCGGGCCTGGCCGGAATGGATGGCGGGTGGGGATACCTCAACCTGGCTGCCAGCTACCTGGATCGCGGAGAGCTCACTTTCGCAGATCGCTTCGACCGGTTCGGCCGCTCCGGCCTCTCCAGTTTCGGGCAGCCGGGGCGTTACGTGCCGCAAATCCCGGCACAGGGAGCGACGCCAGTGGCCTCCAATTACTGGTGGCCCCGGGGGGGCGCTGATCCCGGGGATTTTTCCGGCAGCCTGCCGGACCCGGAGTGCGAAAAGGCGGCCGCGGACGACGGCCCCATGGGCACCCTGGGCCTGCACCCCGATTTCAATCATATCTGTGTGTATGATTACTCCAGCTTTTTCGCCCTGGTGCGTCCCGAGGAGCAGGTAAAGTTTCATGCTGACGGGAGTCTGTACCCGGCGCCGGACACGGAAATTTACGGTTCATTCAGCTACTCCGAGCAGGAGTCCTCCCGCGGCAATTCCCTCTATCCGGACGTGCGTTACGTCATCGTGCCCGACCACCATTTCGGGCTGCAACTGGATGCGGCGCGGCGCGGGTTCGAACCGGTCCCCTACCAGGCGCTGCAACGCATCCTGGGCGGCGCCATCGACACGCCGGAGGAGGACCGGCCGATCAGCACCGTCTCCACAACCCGGCGCGAGAACCTGCGCGCCCTGATCGGCTTGCAGTACGATTTTGCGCTGGCCGGGCGGGACTGGAACCTGGATACCGGCCTGGTCTGGTCCCGCAACCAGCTTCACCTTAACTGGCCGGTTGACACGCTTACCTCGCGCATGGATCTCGCCTTCGCGGGCCTGGGCGGGCCGGAGTGCGACCCGCAGACCGGTTCGCCCGGCTCCGGCAACCTCGGCACGGGCGCGTGTTACTACTACAACAGCTTTCAGACCAGCGTGTATGACCCGGTCACCGGTGAACGCTGGGATACCGCAGATAATTCTCCCTGGGCCGCCGACCCCCGCCTGAGCGTGGCCGGGGCGGCGCGCAAATACCGGAACCCGGCCGAACTGCTGCGCTGGACGCAGGGGGCGTATATTACGGACGCCGAGCTCGAGCAGGTCGTGTTCGACCTGTTGCTGTCCGGGGATGTCGTTGACATGCCGAGCGGCCCCCTGGGACTTGCCCTGGGTTTCCAGTATCGGGAGGATGAAGCCCGGTTTGACTACGACGATGACGCCAACGCCTTCAACTATACCTTTCTCACGGGCGACCGGGACTGGGACAACCGGCTGAGCTCCTGGGCCGTGTTTGCCGAGGTACTGACGCCGTTAACGGATTGGGCCGAACTGACTCTGGCGGGGCGCTACGAATCCTTTGAACAACTGGGCAAGGATACGTTTGATCCGAAACTCTCGCTGTTACTGCGCCCCCATGATTCACTGTCGTTGCGCGCCTCCTGGGGAACTTCTTTCCGGGCGGGCTCGCTGTTGCAGACCGGCGGCAGCCGTACGCTCTTCCTCAACTCCAGTGATCCGTTTTCCAACGCGCCGGCCCTGGCTTACCGCGCCTCCGCCGCGACCGGCAACCCGGAACTGAAACCGGAACAGGCGGAGGTTTTCAACGCCGGATTTTCCTGGACTCCCGCGGGCCTCCTGGACGGGTTGTCCCTGGACCTGGATTACTATCGATATGATTACAGCGACCTGATAGTGCGCGAAGGACACCAGGAACTGATCGACCGGGACAACGCGTCGCGCTGCCCCGGCGGCCTGAATGACGACCCCGCCAACGGGCCGCTGTGCGGCTCATGGGACCTTGACGTTGACGGCAGCGTTACCGTGTACAGTATCGGTCCCGGCCTTCCCGGCAAGGTTATCCGCAGGGAAGACGGATACCTGGTGCGCACTGAAGCCTCTTACTTCAATGCGCACAGCCTGGAATCATCGGGTATCGACCTCGCGCTTGCCTATGCCCGCGACGTAACGGGAGCGGGATTTTTCCGCGCTTCGCTCGACCTGAGCTATACCCTGGAATACGACATCGTCCTGGCGAACGGAGAGAAAATCAAAGGGGTCGGCAGTCGCAACGCGGGAAATTCCATCGGCCGGCCAATGCCCAGGTACCGCGCCAACGCGGGCCTGAACTGGCGGCGCGGGCGGCACGATGTGTTCCTGAACCTGCGCTACATTCACAGTTACAAGGACGATACCCCGCAGAGCGCCTTTCTCGGAGCGTACATTGGTTATGCGGAAACCATTGACAGCATGACGACCGTGGACCTGCAATACCGGCTCGAATTACCGACCTTGACAGCCCGCCAGAAAGGTTCTCATTTGACCCTGGGCGTCAAAAATCTGCTGAATGAGGGACCGCCGCTGGTAAACGTGGACGGCGCCTACGATTACTACACCCACGATCCGCGCGGGCGCATCTTCTATGCCCGCTACCGGATGCAGTTCTAAAAAAGGGGACAGACTTAAAGTCTGTCCCCGGTCAGTCACGGACGATACGCAGGATCCCCCGGCTGGTTACCGGTCTCTCTTCTTCTCACTGAACAGAACGACCCAGGCCAGCAGGACCAGGCACAGTGTTACGACCAGGATGTCGCCGGTCAGGACATACAGGGTGCTGCCCGTAAACAGGGGGACTTTTGTGGCTACGGCATCCGGTTCGAACTGGCGTGTTTTGCCGGCTATCCTTCCTTTTTCATCGATGATTGCGCTGATCCCGGTATTCGTGGCGCGCAGCAGGTAGCGTCCGGTTTCGATGGCGCGCATCCGGGCCATCTGCAGGTGCTGGTGGGGCGAGGCTGAATCGCCGAACCAGGCATCATTGCTGACGTTTACCAGCACCTGCGCTTCAGGCAGGGCGCTGATGATTTCAGAGCCGAAGACGGCTTCAAAACAGATGGACAATCCCATGGAAAAACCGCCGGCATGAAACAGCGGGGGGCCGTCCTCGGCACTGGAGGTAAAATCCGCTATGGATACCTTCAACATGGCAAGCGGCCATCGCAGCAACGGTTTCAGCGGCAGGTACTCACCGAAAGGGACAAGGTGGCGTTTATTGTAGACCTGTTGGTCGGCGCCCAGCAGAACCAGGCTGTTGAACTTTGTGCCGTCGTCGGGACCCCGGGTGGGCAGTCCGACCAGCAATATGGAACCGCTATGACTCGCGGTCCTGTCGAGTCCGTCCATATACTCGCGGAATTGATGTAAAAAACCGGGAACAGCCGTTTCCGGCCAGATAATCAAATCATGGCCCCAGAACGGTTCCGTCAGTTCAGGATAGCCTTCCAGGGACAGGCTCCTGTACTCCGGCAACCATTTTATTTCCTGCGGTATGGCGCCCTGGACCAGGGCCACTTCGATCTCCCTGCCACTGTTGTCCGTCCATTGGAGCGCGCGTAACTGCCAGCTTACGGCAAGGACAAGCAACAGGGCTAAAGCCAGGGACATTCTCCTGTCTTTACCGGTAAGCAGGATTAACCCGCCCGCCAGGAAAGCGAGGATGAAACTGATGCCGAATACGCCGACAAGACTGCCGTAGCCGGACAGCATGCCGCCCGTTTGAGTATATCCCAGTGTCAACCATGGGAACCCGGTGAACAGCCAGGACCGGACCCATTCTCCAAGAGCCCACAGCGACGGCATAAGCACCAGGAAAAAACAGTAATCGGAGCGCACCGGCCGGCAGTTCCCCAGGAAACCGGTTACGGCGGGGAACAGGGCCAGGTAGGCCACGAGCAGAAAAGTCAGCAGGTAAGCGCCGGCCAGGTTGATCCCCGAAAAAAGGTTGATGCTGATGTGCAGCCAGCTTACGCCCACGCCGAACAGGCCGAGGCCGAACAGGTAACCGTTGATGAAGGCCCGCCCGGCGCTGCCCGTGCGCCAGAGATGGAACAGGAACGCCAGCGTGATGAACGGGATGACGCTGATTTCGTACGGCGCGAACGCGAAAGCAGTTGCGCCGCCGGCGCACAGGCTAAGTAATCCCTGGAGATACGAACCGGCAGATTTTCTACGCCGGTGGGTTTCCAGGTTCTGAAACAGGCGTTTTTTCAAAACGTAACAGGTGTAATCTTCGCTTGTCGGCGCGGAGCACTTTCACATTGTATCCGGCAAAGTCTATGTGTTCTCCGCGTTTCGGCAGATAACCGAATTCATTGATTACCAGTCCCCCTATCGTATCATAATCATCACTTCCAAGTTGTGTTCCGAAATAATCATTGAATTCGTCAATGGGTGTGAAGGCCTGCACCGTGTAACGGTTTCTTCCGTGTTGATCGATGGAAGTTTCTTCGTCGAGGTCGTGCTCATCCTCAATTTCACCGACGATTTCCTCAATGATGTCTTCAATGGTTACCAGGCCCGCGATCCCGTATTCGTCCACAACGATGGCCATGTGGTTGCGGTTGGTGCGAAAGTCTCTCAGCAATACGTTCAGGCGTTTGCTCTCAGGCACGAATACCGCAGGCCGCATCAGTTTTTTAACTGCAAAATCCTCTGCCTCGTCATCGACAAAACAGGACAGCAGGTCCTTGGCAAGCAGTATCCCCAGCACGTCATCCTGATCGTCACTGACCACCGGAAAGCGTGAATGTCCCGATTCAATCACTGTTTTCATGATGCTCGCCGGTTCGGCCGCATGGTGTATCACGACCATCTGCACCCGGGGCACCATGATGTCGCGCACCTGCATTTCCGCTGTGTGTATTGCTCCCTCAAGCATCACCAGGACATCGGGGTCGAGGATATTCCTGGTTTCCGAATCCCGCAGGATTTCGATCAGCGCAGGCAGGTCCCGGGGGGATTTTGAAAAGGTGGTTTTAAGCAGCTTCCACCAAGGCTCTTTGTTGCTACTCGACGGAGGTTTGTCTTTGCTCATTGGTTACCGGCGCCCGTTCGACCTCAGTCTGGTTTCGCGGCGCTTGTTGTTATCCCCGGAAAATAAGGGTCAGGGAATCCCAGTTCCAGCATCAGCGCGGTTTCTTTTGCTTCCATGTTTTCAGCTTCCTTTTCTTCATTATGATCATAGCCCATTAAATGCAAAATGCCATGAATAATCATGTGCGCCCAATGCGCATCCAGGGATTTGGCCTGTTGCGCGGCTTCGCGCCTGACGACGGGGGCGCAGACCACTATGTCTCCAAGCAGGGGTCCGCCTGCTTCGTGCAGCGGGAATGAAAGTACATTGGTCGGGTTGTCGATATTACGCCACTTGTTATTCAGAGACTGCATTTCATCTTCATCGGTAATCCGGATAGTGACTTCCCCGCCGGCGCCACCCAGCGCCAGCGCCGACCCGGCCCAATGCAGGATATCTTTTTCAGCCGGAACGGAGGGCTCCGTTGTAACGACCTGAACCCAAATATCACTCGCCGTTGGTGTCGTTTCGTTCATACGCGTTCAGGATACGCGCGACCAGGGGATGGCGCACCACATCCCTGGAGTTGAAAAACGTAAAACTGATCCCGTTCTCATCCTTGAGAATGTCGATCACGTGGCGCAGGCCCGACGTTTTTCCCTGGGGCAGGTCAATCTGGGTAATATCACCCGTGATCACGGCCCTTGAATTGAAGCCGATGCGGGTCAGGAACATCTTCATCTGTTCGATAGTGGTATTTTGCGCCTCGTCCAGGATGATAAACGCTTCGTTGAGCGACCGGCCGCGCATGAAGGCAAGCGGCGCGACCTCTATGACGTTTTTCTCCATGAATTTCATAACCTGGTCAAAACCGAGCATTTCATACAGGGCGTCATAGAGGGGGCGCAGGTAGGGATCGACTTTCTGCACCAGGTCGCCGGGCAGGTAGCCCAGTTTTTCCCCGGCCTCCACAGCCGGCCTTACCAGGACCAGGCGCCTGACGCGGTTCTGTTCCAGGGCCACCACTGCGCTGGCCACGGCCAGGTAGGTCTTGCCTGTGCCGGCCGGTCCTATGCCGAAACTGACATCGTGATCCCGGATATTGTTCAGGTATAGACGCTGGTTGGGACTGCGCCCCTTGATGATGCCGCGCCGGGTCTTGATGGCAACCTCGTCCTGCGCCTGGTCGTTAACGGAATCATCGATCGCCTTGTCCTGCAGCCACAGGTGGATTTTTTCCGGCGACAGGATGTCCGCTGCGGTGGATTCATAGAGTTCGGTCAACAACCGGCTGGCGATATCGACTATTTTGGCCGCGCCGATAATGCGGAACGAGTTGCCGCGGTTGTTGATCTCGACACCCAGCCGTCTTTCTATCTGGCGCAGATGGGAATCCAGGGAACCGCACAGGTTGGCCAGTCTCTCGTTGTCGGCCGGTTCAAGCCTGACCTCGGAGGAGACGGGAAAAGTATTGTCCGTGGTAATACTCAAGTATCAGACGGCCGCGGCCTGTTGCAGCGGCGGGTTGCATTCCAGCGGAATACCGCGCAGGGAGTTGGGGAGCGCCCGCGTTATTGTCACGTCCACCATCGCGCCGACAAGTCCGGCGTTCCCGGGAAAGTTCACTACGCGGTTGTTTTCGGTGCGGCCGGCCAGTTCCCGCGGGTTTTTACGGGATGGTCCCTCTACCAGCACCTTTTGTACCGTGCCCGTCATGTTCCTGCTGATGGCCCGGGCCTGCTGATTGATCCTCGCCTGGAGGATTTGCAGACGCTGTTTTTTCTGTTCCGGCGTTATGTCGTCCGGGTAGCCCGCTGCAGGCGTGCCGGGCCTCTTGCTGTAGATGAAACTGAAAGACTGGTCGAAGCCGATTTCCGCAATAAGATCCAGCGTGGCCTGGAAATCGGCATCGGTCTCGCCGGGAAAGCCGACGATGAAATCGGAGGATATGCTTATATCCGGCCTGATTTTCCGCAACTTCCTTATTTTCGACTTGTATTCGAGCACCGTGTGCCCGCGCTTCATGCGGGCAAGTACGCGGTCCGACCCGCTCTGCACGGGCAGGTGCAGGTGATTGACCAGTTCGGGCACCCGGCCGTAAACGTCAATCAGGCGCTCGGAGAATTCGACCGGGTGGGAAGTCGTGTAACGTATCCGGCGGATACCGCCGATCGCGGCGACGTACTCGATCAGGTCCGCCAGGTCGGCGCTGCCGCCTTCAAACGTGGCGCCGCGGTAGGCATTGACGTTCTGGCCCAGCAGCGTGACCTCTTTTACGCCCTGTCCGGCCAGGTCGGCCGTTTCGCCGATGACGTCATCCAGGGGCCGGGAGATTTCCTCACCGCGGGTGTAAGGTACCACACAGAAAGTGCAGTATTTGCTGCACCCTTCCATGATGGAGACGAAGGCAACGGGGCCGTCCGCCCTGGGTTCGGGCAACCTGTCGAACTTTTCGATTTCGGGAAAGGAGATATCCGTGGCCGGTTTGCCGGTGCGCTGCGCCTTGTCGTAGAGGCCGGGCAGCCGGTGCAGGGTCTGGGGGCCGAATACCACGTCCACGAAGGGCGCACGGCTGTAAATCGCCGAACCTTCCTGGCTGGCCACGCAACCCCCGACGCCGATCATGAAACCGGGCTTCTCCCGTTTCCTGTTGCGCCAGCGGCCGAGTTCCGAGAACAGTTTTTCCTGGGCTTTTTCCCGGATGGAACAGGTATTGAAAATGATGAAATCGGCCTCATCCGGCTCCCGGGTTTCCTCCATTCCGTGGGAGACGCGCAACACGTCCCGCATCTTTGCGGAATCGTATTCGTTCATCTGGCAGCCGAATGTCTTGATAAAGAGTTTTTTTCCCATTTTCAGTCCGGTTTGCAGGGACCGGTCAAGTTACACCTTCGAGGCGATCTGGTGGCTATGGGTGGACTTGAACCACCGACTTCAGCATTATGAATGCTGCGCTCTAACCAACTGAGCTACATAGCCATGTTCATGGGGGCTGACATTAGCCTAACAGGGAATGGAAGTCAATTATGAATGGAATATGTTACCCTTTCCGACCGGATTAACCTGCGGGAGTTTTACAGATGAATACAAGCCTGACCTGGGCCGGAGGGGCCGCGTTCGTCGGCGAATCGGAAAACGGCCGGAGCATCCTTATTGACGGGCCGCCAGAAGGCGGCGGCAGGAACCTGGGGCCGCGTCCCATGGAGACCCTGTTGCTGGGGATGGGCGCGTGCATGAGCTATGACGTGCTGTCCATCCTGAAGAAATCGAGGAAGGAAATCAGCGATTGCCGGATAGAGATTTCATCTATCAGGGCGGATGATCACCCCAGGGTATTCACCCATATAGGGGTACATTTCATCATTTCCGGGACCGATCTCAATACGGCGCAGGTACAGCGCGCAATCAACCTGTCGGCGGAGAAGTACTGTTCCGCGTCAATTATGCTGGGGAAGACGGCGGAAATTACGCATACTTTTGAAATCAGGGAATAGTCCCCGAATTAAGGGGTCAGAGTAAAATCACCTCTGCTCTTGCCACCGGGAAAGTTCCTCGAGATTTTACTCTGACCCCGTCTATCCGGAGGGGGTCAGATCTTCCTGGGGTTTTCTGCGCGGCTTATCGTAAAGCCGATAATTTCTTCACCTTTATCTGTGCGCAGAAGTGTATGCCCGGTCCTGGCGCAGTAGGCCTCGAAATCCACCACTGAATGGGGGTCGGTCGCCTCGACGAACAGGACCTCTCCGGGCTGCATCCTGTTCAGGATGAGTTTCGTCTTGAGGACGGGCAACGGGCAGTTGAGGCCCTTGGCGTCCAGGTATTGATCAAAGCTGATTTCCGCGTCCGCCACGAGCTTTTAACCTCCACGCCGTTGCCGCACCGCCCGGGCCAGGGATTCCAGGACCGGTTCGGTCATCTCCCAGGATATGCAGGCGTCGGTCACACTCATGCCGTATTCCAGTGAAGCCGCATCCTTCAGGGCCTGTTTGCCGGCTTTGAGGTTGCTCTCGATCATCACGCCGCAGATATGCCTGGAACCGGCTGCAAGTTGCCGGCAGACATCTTCCGCAACAAGTACCTGGCGGGTATGGTCCTTGCTGCTGTTGCCGTGGCTGAAATCCACCATGACCCGATCCGTCACTTTTGCCGCTCCCAGTTTTTTCGAGGCAGCCTTGATGTCCGCTTCGGAGTAATTGGCCCCGTTGGATGCCCCGCGCAATATCAGGTGGCAACAGTCATTTCCGGTGGTCGATACGATCGCGGAGATACCCTGCTTGGTGACCGAGAGGAAATGGTGCGGGCTTTGCGCGGCGCCAATGGCGTCTATGGCGATCTGTATGTTGCCGTCCGTACCGTTCTTGAAGCCCACGGGCATGGACAGTCCGGAAGCCAGTTCCCGGTGCACCTGGCTTTCCGTGGTGCGCGCCCCGATAGCGCCCCAGGATACCAGGTCGGCAATGAACTGCGGCGTGATGGTATCCAGAAACTCCGAACCGGCCGGCAAGCCGATGGCGCCCAGGTCCACCAGCAATTTACGGGCCTTGCGTAAACCGGCGTTGATATTGAAACTGTTATCCAGGTTCGGGTCGTTGATGAGGCCTTTCCAGCCCACCTTCGTGCGCGGTTTTTCAAAATAGACCCGCATGATGACCAGCAGGTCGTCCTGCAGGCGTTCCGCAACCCTGACCAGCCGCCGGGCATAGTCAAGCGCGGCATCGGGGTCGTGAATCGAACAGGGCCCGACTATCACCAGCAGCCTGTCATCTTCTCCCCTGATGATAGCGCCGGCTGACCCCCT
>CAYOEQ010000071.1:0-10892 GCA_964402775.1 uncultured Enterobacteriaceae bacterium | reverse complement strand
TACTGCTTATAAAAGCAGTGCTAATATATTCAGTATGAAAACCCAGCATGAAAACCCAGTATGAAAACACTGACATCCAGACAATTGCAGGTGCTTGAATTTATACAGGACAGCATCAGGGTCGCCAATATGCCGCCCACCATCGCCGAGATTACCGTAGCCATGGGATTTGGTTCGACCAATGCGGCCCGGGGGCATTTACAGGCGCTGGAACGCAAAGGGGTCATAGAGCTGATCCCCAACTCATCCCGGGGGATACGCCTGGTACAAGCCGGCGCGTTTGAGCCCGGTCTCCCCCTGGTGGGCCGGGTTGCCGCCGGTCGTCCCCTGCTGGCCGAGGAAAATATCGAGGATTATCGCCCGGTTGACCCTTCGTTTTTTTCTCCCCGTGCGGATTATCTGTTGCGTGTACGAGGTGAGAGTATGCGGGATGCCGGGATACTGGATGGGGATTTGCTTGCGGTACACCGTAGTCCCACTGCGGATAACGGCCAAATCGTGGTGGCGCGGCTACAGGATGAGGTAACGGTCAAACGGCTGCGCCGGACCGGACAGGTGGTTTACCTGGAAGCGGAAAACCCCGACTTTCCTGCCATCGAGGTGGACCTGAAACAGGAAACACTGGCCCTTGAGGGCATCGCCGTCGGCGTAGTACGCAACCTGTAGCGTTTGCAGGAGAACCACGATGAACAATTCATTGCGAGAGCTGATACGCAACAATCCCCATCTATGGTCGGGTGATGAGGTCTGTCAGGGGAAACCGGACGGCATCCCTACGGGTCATGCTTCATTGGATGCAATACTGCCCGGTGGCGGCTGGCCGAAAAATGCCGTGGTCGAAATGATTACCCCGCATTGGGGTATGGGTGAATTACAGTTGTTGTTGCCATTGATGAAGTCCATGACACGGCGCAGGCGCTGGATACTCTGGGTTTGTCCGCCGTACATCCCGTATGCTCCGGCATTGGTGAATGCCGATATCGATATTAGCTTCCTGATGACAATCGGCCCGAATATCTCCTGCCGGGATGCTCTCTGGACGATTGAAAAAGCGCTGCAGTCACAGCGCTGCGGTCTGCTCATGGCATGGTTGAACCACCTGCCCAACGGGGTCATTCGGCGCCTGCAACTGGCTGCCGACGCCGGTAAAACACCCTGTGTGTTGTTTCGCAATCAGCGCGGGAAAGACTCACCCGCAGCCCTGCAATTGCAGGTGAGCCACAGTGACCGGGGCAGTGACCGGGGCATCCATGCACAGGTTTTGAAAGCCCGCGGCGCCCATCAATACCACAGCGCGGACATCCCCTATCTAGTACCCTATTAACTGGAAAGGGTACTAGGTTAACCCCATGGTTTTCGGATATGTCCCGGCCAATTTCTGCTCTTTCTTTTCGGGATTCGCTTCCTTACCGGGAAGAAGAGGCATGTAACAAATCTGGCGCTAGCGCCGGGCGACAAGCCCTGTGGCTTGCTGTTTGTCTGCCCAAACTGGCCCTGGAAGTTCACCCGCACAACGAAATCGCCCGGGAGAAACGACTGAAGGCGCTGGCAGCCTGGGCCTTGCAGTTCAGCCCCCTGGTCAGTTTGCATCCACCCTGCTCGTTCCTGCTGGAGGCGGGGGGAAGCATCAACTATTTTGGCGGCCTCGCCGCGATCCGGGATACCATCGCCCGGGAACTGACCGAACGCTGGAAACACGTTTTTTACCAGGCAACGACCCCCACGCCCACAGCCAGCCTGATGCTGGCCCGGGCCGGATGCAACCTGGTCGTCGAGCGCGGCGCAGATTTGCGCTCGGTCCTGGGGCCCTTGAGTATTGAAGTCCTGCCCCTGGATGACAAGCGCAAACAACAACTGAATAAAACCGGCGTGCGTATCCTGCGCGACCTCTGGCGGTTGCCTTCAGGCGGGCTGGCGCGACGTTTTGGAACGGACCTGGTTACCCACCTGGACCAGGCCCTGGGAAAGCTGCCCGACCCCTTGAATGCTTATCGGATACCCCCCCGATTTTCCGATACCCGGGAATTTTCGTTTGAAATCGAGGAGCAACAGTCGCTTCTACCCGCCATTCATGAGCTTGTGACCGGCTTATGCGATTTCCTGCAGAAACAGGACTTGTACACCATGGATTACCAGGTGCATTTTTATCACAGGCAGGACCCGGTAACGGTGCTCCATATCGGCTTGCGCCAGCCGGTACGCCAACCCGGTTACTTGATGCTGTTGGCGGAGACGAAGCTCAACAGGACAGAGCCGGCCGCGGCCGTCGTCAGGGTAACGCTGACCGCCGAGCGGTTTTACAGGGTTGCCCCCCGGACCCGTTGTTTATTTCCCGGCAGCAGCCTTGAGCAGGAAGATCAGGATATTGCGCCACTCCTTGAACAATTGTCCACCCGTCTCGGCGCCGCTGCGCTGGAGAGCATCACGACCCATGCGGACCATCGACCGGAATACGCCTGCCGCGCCGGCGCGCCGGTCGGCGCCGGGCTGGCGCCGCCGGACATCCGGCGCCCCCTGTGGTTATTGCCGAAGCCCCGGGAATTGCTGAACAGGGACGGCGGAATTTACTACAGGAGCCGCATCCGTTTCCTCATGGGGCCGGAGCGCATCGTAACGGGCTGGTGGGACAACCACGGCATACACCGGGATTATTACGTGGGTACCGATGACATCGCCGGACGTGTGTGGATTTACCACGACCTGACAACCAGGCAAAAATGGTACTTGCATGGATTGTTCGGCTGAACGCGCCGGCCCGCATATCTCACCGCCTTATGCGGAATTACACTGCATCAGCAACTTTACGTTTCTGCGGGGCGCCTCCCATCCGGAAGAACTGGTTGCCCGGGCAAAAGCCCTGGGCTACCGCGCCATCGCCATCACCGACGAATGCAGCTTGTCCGGGATCGTCCGCGCCCATGTCGCGGCCGGGAAAGAAGGTATCGACCTGCTTGTCGGCAGCGAGTTCCGGTTACAGGAAGGGTGGCGCTTTGTATTGCTGGCCACCGACCGGGACAGCTACGGGAAACTCTCCCACCTCATCACCCTGGCTCGCCGGCAGGCAAAAAAAGGGGAGTATTTTATCGACCGGGACCTGGTTCAGGACAACTGCCCCACCGGTTGCCTGGCCATCTGGCTGCCTTGCCTTAACCGGGGGGAGACCGAAACAAACGGCTTGCGCTGGCTGGCCGGTCTTTTCCCCGGGGCGCTGTGGATAGCGGTGGAGTCGTTGCTCGACGGCAACGATCAGGAACAACTGCGCCGCTTACGGGAAATCAGCGCAACTTTTTCCATTCCCTTATGCGCCTGTGGAGATGTACACATACATGAACATAAGCGCCGGATAGTGCAGGATACATTGACGGCCATCCGTCTCGGCAAACCCCTCAGTGAACTGGGTTACGGGGTTTATTCCAACGGCGAGCGGCGCCTGCGTTCGCGCCGGCGCCTTGCGCAGCTTTATCCGCGCCCCTTACTGGAAGAGACCGTAAGGATCGCCGGGCGCTGCCATTTTTCCCTGGATGAACTGCGTTATGAGTATCCGTCGGAACTGGTTCCGAAACACCACACTCCCGGCTCATGGCTGCGGCGGCTCACGGAACAGGGTATGCAGGCACGCTGGCCCGGGGGCGCGCCGGAAAAAGTGCGGGCATTGATTGAACATGAATTGGCCCTGGTGCAGGAGCTCGGCTATGAGCATTATTTTCTGACGGTCCACGATATTGTGAAGTTTGCCCGCAGCAAGGGCATCCTGTGCCAGGGGCGCGGTTCCGCCGCCAACTCCGCCACCTGTTATTGCCTGGGCATAACAGAAGTCAACCCCGACGCCATGGACCTGCTGTTTGAGCGCTTTATTTCCAGGGAACGCAATGAACCGCCGGATATTGACGTGGACTTTGAACATGAACGCCGTGAAGAGGTCATTGCTTACATCTATGAAAAATACGGGCGCGAGCGCGCTGCCCTGGCCGCGACCGTCATCACGTACAGGCCAAAAAGCGCGCTGAGGGACGTGGGCAAGGCCCTGGGAATGAGTACGGACCAGTTGGAGCGTCTGGCCGCATGCGTCTCCGGACGCCATGGAAATACCCTGGAAACAGCGCAGTTGGATGGTTTTCCGGCGCACAGCCCGCTTATTAAAAGGCTGGTTTACCTGGTCAATAACCTGATCGGCTTCCCGCGGCATTTATCCCAGCATGTGGGGGGCTTTGTCATCAGTCAGGGCCTGCTCTCCCACCTGGTGCCTGTTGAAAACGCGGCCATGCCTGAGCGCACCGTCATTCAATGGGAAAAAGGCGACCTGGAGGCGCTGGGCCTGCTCAAAGTGGACGTGCTCTCCCTGGGGATGCTCACCGCCATCCGCAAGGCCCTGGCGCTGGTCAGCCAATACCGGAATGAGCCGCTGACCCTGGATAAGGTGCCCACGGAAGATCCCGCCGTTTATAAAATGATGCAGAAGGCCGATACCGTGGGTGTCTTTCAAATCGAATCACGGGCGCAGATGAGTATGCTGCCGCGCCTCAAACCCGAAAATTATTACGACCTGGTGATACAGATCGCCATTGTTCGGCCCGGCCCCATACAGGGAGACATGGTGCATCCTTATTTAAGAAGGCGGCGCGGCGAGGAGCCGGTCGCCTATCCCGGCAAGGCAGTGGAAAAAGTGTTGAAGCGCACCCTGGGCGTTCCCATCTTTCAGGAACAGGTGATGCAACTGGCGATGGTCGCTGCGGGGTTCAGCGCGGGGGAAGCGGATCAACTGCGGCGTTGCATGGCTGCATGGCACCGCAAGGGCGGACTGGAGCCGTTTGAAAAAAAACTGCTGGGCGGCATGAAAGCGCGAGGCTACCCGGAAAGTTTTGCGCGCCGGATCTTCAACCAGATAAAAGGATTTGGCGAATACGGCTTTCCCGAATCCCATTCCGCCAGCTTTGCCCTGCTCGCTTACGTGTCGTCCTGGTTGAAATATTATCACCCGGCCGCTTTCACCTGCGCCCTGCTGAACAGCCAGCCACTCGGGTTCTACCGGCCGGCGCAACTGGTGCAGGACGCTCAGCGCCATGGCGTGACCGTCCTGCCCGTTGACGTGAACGAGAGCAATTATGATTGCACCCTGGAGGGCGCCCCGGGGCAGGCCGGAACGCCCGGAACCCTGCGCCTGGGTTTGCGCCTGGTCAAGGGTTTGTCCCGGGCCGGCGCCCACGTCCTGGCGCTTGAGCGAAAACAGGGCAGGTATGCCGGTGTACAGGATATTGCGGCGCGGACGGGACTGGACAAAGGAGACCTGATGAGTCTGGCAGACGCCGCTGCCTTGAACGGCATCGGCAAAGACCGTCACCGCGCCTGCTGGGAGGTCCTTGACCCGGGACCGGGCGCACCCCTGTTCTCCGCATCTGACGAAGAAGAAACCGACCTTATGCTGCGCAAGCCCCGGGAAGGGGAAAACATCCTGGCGGATTACGCCAGTATCGGCTTTACCTTGCGCCGCCACCCGCTGGCCCTGTTACGCAAACGCCTGGACAAACGGGGCGTTACCACGTCAACAGGACTTTGGGAATTGGCCGACAACGCCTGGGCCCGGGCCGCGGGTATCGTCACCAGCCGCCAGCGACCCGCGACCTCTTCCGGAGTCATGTTTTTCACCCTGGAGGATGAAACCGGGTTTATCAATAGCGTGATATGGCCCTCAATCTTCGCAGAACAAGGCGCCATGCTGACGGCGGCCAAACTCCTGGAAATATCCGGCGTGGTACAAAAACAGGACGGCGTATTGCACCTCGTAGCGCGACAGTGTACCGATCTCAGCCCCTGGCTCGGAGATATGCAACTGAAATCCAGGGACTTCTGCTGACCGCTATCTGCAGGGGGGTTACCGGGGACGGACTTCAAGTCCGTCCCCGGAATTTACATAGCAAAAATAGATTTTGTTTTTGAGAATAACATGATAAATTAAATTTATGTTTGAACGCAAACTTGTTTTACCGGAAGCCGGCGCTGAATCGTTTTTCCTCTGGGGCCCTCGTCAGACAGGGAAGAGCACCTTGTTGAGGCGAACTTACCCGGCTGCACGCTGGATTGACTTGTTAAAGTCTGAAGAATTCCGGCGTTACGTAGCTCGTCCCGAGTCCCTTCGGGAAGAAATTCAGGCCGCTGGGGCTGACAGGAAACAGCAAATAGTCATAGATGAAATTCAGAAAGCGCCTGCGTTATTGAATGAAGTCCACTGGTTGATGGAGCGTTATAATTTGAGTTTTGCGCTGTGCGGTTCCAGCGCCCGCAAGGTTAAACGGGGCGCTGCCAACCTGCTGGGGGGTAGAGCCATACGTTATGAACTGTATGGTCTCACCGCTAGCGAACTGGGCGCTGAATTTGATTTGCAGCGAATGCTCAACCACGGCTACCTGCCTCGCATCTACCAGAGCAGTCGCCCGGAGAAAATGCTGGATGCCTATATCGCAGACTACCTGAAGGAGGAAGTTGCCGCGGAAGGGCTGGTGCGAAACCTGCCGACATTTTCTGATTTTCTGGATGTGGCCGCGCTCAGTGATGGTCAAAGCGTCAACTTTTCCAGTATCGCCCGCGATTGTGGCGTATCGAACCAAAGCATAAAGAACTACTTCCAGATACTGGAAGATACCTTGCTGGCAAAGTGGTTGCCGGCTTACAGGAAGCGCCCGAAACGCCGGGTATTCAGCGCTCCCAGGTTTTATTTCGCCGATGTCGGCGTGGTCAACCGCCTGGCCAGACGCGGTGAACTGCAGCCCGGCACTGAGGATTACGGCAAGGCAATGGAAAACTGGGCCTTTCACGAACTGTCCGCGTTCCTCAGATACCATGAGCATGAGGCGAAGCTCAGCTACTGGCGTCTCGCCAGCGGCATTGAGGTTGACTTTATAATCGGCGATATGCAGGTTGCGATAGAAGTCAAATCCTCAGAGCGTATCCACAGTGATCACCTCAAGGGATTGCGCAGCATCATCGTCGATCATCCCGGTATTGCGCGTCGTATTGTTGTATGCAGGGAGCCTCGACTACGCAAGACCAATGACGGGATTGAGATTATGCCGGCAGAGGAGTTTGCCGAACGACTATGGGAAGGCGTTATCATATCAGCATGATGAAAGCGCGAGGTTTGTCGATGGGTGAGATTTGGCGTTTGCTGTCAAAATGCAGGTTGTCCACTTCCGTAAGCTGATGCCTTTTTACTTGATATAACGGCCCAATTTGACTATGGTCATGCCCATAGCCAAATTGGAGTTACCCTTCGTGCCGTATCGAAACAAGCCAATCAGTTTGTTTGGTATACACAAGAACAAAATCGAGATACTCGGCGATATCATTGAGCCGCTGGATGTGGAATGGGAGGCCGACGTGATTCCAGCCAGGCATGCTGAAGAGGGAGATAGGAAAACATGGGAGCTTGAAAGTTCAAACTCCAGGGCTATAATCAATATTCGGGTAGATTCAAAGTGAATAAACAACGAATATTGTCGGGTATGGACCTTGAGCCGATCATCATCAAGGCGATGGATGCAGAGGAAGGTTATGGGTGGTCCCTCGGCTTTGCCTGCGGGGTGGCTGACGAATACCGAAAATTTCTAGTCCTCTGTTTTGAAAATCCGGATGAACCTGTCGTACCGTCCAGTTTAGTCGATGACTTCTGGCACCTGCACATACTTGATACGCAAAAGTATATGGAAGACTGCGCTCAATACCTGGGCTACATGCTGCACCATTTTCCCTATTTTGGAATGAGGGGTGAGGAAGATGCGCAAAATCTGCGCCGGGCATGGGAAAAAACACTGGCATATTATGAAGCAGCATTCGGCGAGTCCGCTCCTTCCGATCTATGGCCGAAGTCCAATCGCTGTCCTAACTGCGGGCGGCGTTGCAGAAAAGGGAACAATGGATTGATTAACCAGCCTGTATTTGATGAACGCAGACCCAGGCTGGCCGATATGGGCCTTTCCCTGTAGTTGGAGATATTGTTTCAGCTATTAACGCATTAGTCGTCTTTCTGTGTCCCTATTACCAGGTTTCGACTTGCCCAACAAGCGGACCGGCGCGCGATCTTTGCATCCACTTTCTGTAATATCCGTACCGGAATTATTAAGAGATGAATCAACTACAACAAGCAATAGAGAGATTAAGGTCGTCATCACATTATCAAGCGCTTGCAACATTTAATATCTACGCATTTATTTCTTCTTGGAGCTTTTGTAGGATTGACAGAAGCTCGTCAAAGTTTGGCGCTTCACCGAAAATCATATTTTCCATTGATCGATAATCGGACCTGACAGACGCTAACACGTTACCCTCCGGTACCAGCTTCAAGCTGCCCGGTTGCGCCAAGTCATATCGCGCCCATCCTCTCGGATAAAAACGTTGTTTGAATTTCACCACACTGGTCAGCAATTCCGTATCGGCCAAGGCCAACTCCTTGACAGGAGATTGGGCCATCTTTGCCAAATCATAATAGTGGCGGGAGTAGCGCGGCGGCTGTGGGCTATCCTCGGGACGATGGGCTTCCTGGTGAAGAATCGTTGCCTTCTCCCAAAAAGTGCGCTCCGCCGTGATCACCTGCACCTGACAGTCGCGCTGTTCAAATAGGTGTGGAAACACCTGAGCCGCATAACAATTAATCCTGCGTGACTCAGAAGGTAGCCAGGACGCCAACGGACCAATTTCCAGTCGCACCTCCGGGCGCAGGTAATCATCCGGGAAGGCAGCGGGGTAGTTGACATCGATTACATGTGGGTCATCATCGCTCACGCAACAATCGCATAACCCCTCAAATGACTCCTTCACAAGCATCAATAGCTCCTCGGCTATATATTTTTGCGCTCGTTCATTGATATCTTTGTTGAACTGTTCCTGCTTCGATTTGCTACGTTTTGCCAGCGGACTTTTATCACTCAGGATACGCCAGTCTAAAACCAGATCAATATCCTCAGAAAAGCGTTCGATCAAGTTATATACCTTGGATAGGCTGGTTCCTCCCTTGAATATCAGCAACCGCGCAAGGGGGGGTTCCCGGAAAAGCCGGTTAAGTACCCAGGTTACCCAAAAGTCCTTTTCCACAATGGCTGCCGTCGTGGCTTTCGCAGCCGCTGTCTCTGAAAACAACTCACTACGTTCCGGGGCTGAAAGACGCGCGATTTTTTCCATCAATCAACGGTATTGCATATACGTTTGATGACCTCATAGACCCAGCCGGTGACAGTACGGGTATCCTTAAGGATGCGCTCACAGGTATCCGGCTCCAGTTGGCGGCGGATAGTCTCAATTACTTTCTGGTCCACATGATCCTGCCCCAGCGCTTTTAATGCTTGTACCACCAGCCCACTCTCCTTGTATTTGAATCCTGCGTCTTTCAAAGCAGAGTGTTTAAACACAAGTGCATGAGACCCTGTTTTGTATTCACGGTCCGGGCCATCTGAGTGATAAACCCAACGCCCCGGCACCTGGGTGGAGAGTCCTAACAAATTCAACGCGGCATCGCCAGAGGGTTGAATGCGCCAATTGAATTTACGAGCCAAGGCATGGGCAACCTGATTGATATCCGGACTTAATTGACTATCCAGGAGTTCGCTATAGCGGGGATAGTCATAGACACCTTGACAGACACGTCGTATCTTGCCGTCCCTGGTCAGGCTGGAGAGAGCCTGATGGATATTTGCCTCATCGAAATCAGCTACAAAATCAGTCTTGGTAAACGCCCAACCCCTCCCTCGGCCATATATCCTTGAAATAATTTTATTTTCAATAGGTTGCATAAGTTCATTTTATTTATATTTTCAGGAAAAGTACTATTTATTTCTAAAAAAATTTTAGCAGAAATTTATCCTCAAATCACTAGCCGGTATTTTTCAATATGAAATGAGCCTGAAGGGGGGCGTCCCTATTCCCAGGTTCAGCCGCTCCGCCGCGCTGCCGCCGTTCACGGCGATCTCGACCAGGCCCTGGGAGTTACGGTACCAGAAGACGGCACCGTTGGAGACAGATGAAAAGGTGTCGGCAAAGGCAATGGCAGCGCTGTTTACCTGTATCACCCTGTTATCCTCCAACATTTCAGCCCTGATACCTGTCATGCAGTTGCCGAAGTGATCGACGTAGATTATCTCGGCTAAATCATCCGGCCAGCCGTGTCGGTCTTCCCAGGGTATTTCCTTGCCGGGAATATCATTGTTCCTGATCATGGCCGCTGCAGGCGCGTATAAATCCCGACCGTGGAAGCTGGCTGACAACGTTTCGGGCCGCCAGTCGAGACTCCAGCATTGCACCCTGGAACTGTGCCTGCAAACGATGTCGAACAGGCCGTTATCGGGTCCCAGGTACCAGTGACTGTCCGCCTTGATTATCACCGGTTGGTCCTGAAAACCGCCGACGCCGGGATCTACCACGGAAAAGAAGATTGTGCCGGGCGCAGCGCCAAAGGCGCGGCTGAACGCGGCCAGCAGGTAAGCCGAGGCCCTGGGGTTGTTACGCGGCGCGTCTGCCAGCAGGTTGATAATTTTCTCCTCTGGCAGGAGCCTGTGCAGTACTGCCTGCACCTGTCCCAGGTAGGGTCCATGCAGGCCGTAGTCGGTAAACAAAGCGATCACTTTCGTATCCCCCGGAAAGATAATGAGCTATTTCCCATTTGAGCCGGTTGAGACATGCGGGCTAGTCATCGCTCACGCTTCATCGCCTGTCAGGACTTGTAAGTATTCGTGATAGGCGTACGCGCGACCGCGCCGTTTGCCCGTGATCTCACGCAGGACGCCCAGGCCTTCCAGCAGATCAATCGCCTTGCGGGTTGGGGGTGCGGTCAAGCCGAGCAGTTTCGCTGCGTTGGGAATCGTTCGTTTCCTTGTCAAGAAGTTTAAGAATCGATAGTTTCTTTCATCGTC
>CAYOEQ010000070.1:0-10937 GCA_964402775.1 uncultured Enterobacteriaceae bacterium | reverse complement strand
CACGCCACGAGCCGCTTGAAACACGCCGTGAATACATCCATGTAGGCTCCGCGCGAGCGTTCAAAGTACCTAAAAATGGCTTACCTATGCGGTTTTCGGGCATGGTGCAATTATGGGTACGTCTTACAGGGACATATCGGCCAATTGGCGGGACTCCGCGCTAGTCCGCGCAAATCTGCGCAAAGTAGGGTAGCGGCTCGCACTAGGCCAGTGGATTGACTGCCCTGAAAACCCACAACCTAGCGCCTCATGCGAGCCGCGCCGGGTAGTCTACGTTATCGGCCGAAGGAATTCAGCAAACGCCGCGTCGATGGCGAAGTTCAAGGCAGCGGTCACGCGGTCACTGTTCAGGATGGTGTCCAGTACCGGCTTCCCGCCGTTCGGACTGTCACGCCTGTAGTTCACTGCGGCAGCGTAGGGAGCGATGGTCGGATTAGTCCCTACGGTAATGGTGGACTGGCCGGTTCGGCGCACATACCAACTTGCCCGCATTCGGCCAGTCCGGCGCGGCGTGAGGCTCACACACACGGGGAGGACATAGGCCTTGATGTACAGCTCTAAGAGGCCAAAAAAATCATCGAAGTTCGCCCGCTGCACGGCTCGCGTGAAAGCGTTAATTTGAGTTAAATCGACATTACGCGCAGCCATTTAGCGCCTCCGGCTAGCAGGGAAGCTAAGCAACTCCCTCTGGGATACGTTCATATCCGAATTGCTGTCAAACTCAAACTGAGAACCGGGATTGAGGTTCTGCGATACCAACGTCAGCTTAAGCCATTTCTTTCTCCCGTACACTTCACGGTCAGTGATGGCCCAAACCAGATTGTCCCAAAGCACGACCGCCACGCCTCCGTCCTTGATTTCCCGCGCAATGGTTTCGTCCCAACGTACCAGCATTACCGCCGTGCTACTCGTCGGGACGGTCACCTTGGCCGTGTTACCGCCCGAATCCAAAAAGTTTGCTGTTCCAGTAGCGAACGTGCGGGGAAAGCCACGCGCCAGCGCCGCCGCCCCTCTCCATGCGGTTTCCCCTGTCGGCTGCGCCTGCTCTACCAACTCATGGCGCAACGCGCCGAATTCAAACTGATCTAACGCCCTATCATCAATTCTCATTGCCTTTTTCCTATGTACTCAAACCATGCCCGCTGTTCTACGGGTAGCATATCTAACCGTGTCTTAGCTATATGGCACGACCGGCATAATGCCTGCAAATTGTCGGGGTCAAAGTAGCTACCTCCGACAGATACCGGCTCGATATGGTCAACTTCCAAACGTCCCGGCTTCCCGCAATTCCGGCAGCGGTAGCCATCGCGGTTTAGGATTTGCAGTCTAACGGTTTCCCATGCCCTACTGCTCACTCGCGCGTGATGCTGGCTCATACAACCACCACCTCCAGTTCTTGCGGACTAGGCGTTCGCGCCACCATACCGGCGGCGTGCGTGAATGCTTGTGCAACATCGTCCCGCGCCGTGTTCTCGGCAGTTTTCACAATCCTACAACTCCCCTGATCGTCGTTTTTGACCGTGGCTTGAGTCAATGACGTTGCGATCAAATCGGCACTCTCGCGGTCAATTCCCATTGCCGAGTCGCATACCAGCTTGCGCAGTCCCCTGATATCTTCCGCAGCTTCCGACCATCGAGTGCGGCGCGGCGCAATCGGGCATATGGCAACGTCCATGAGTTCTTCAAGACGGAACCGATCACAAACGATTCCCCTAGGCGTCCCCCAAGCTTCCAGAATGCGTCCCATGAGCATCGCCGCGGTCGGGACGTGCAAGCCATCGGCAACGCTCAAACCGCGCTCTAACAGGCTTGTATACGTCCCTGCCGGTACCCTGTCGCGTTTCTCTTGCAGTTCCAATGACGGCTTGCCGGGCGCAATCGCCAGCGCCTCAACACGCAATGACGGCCATATCGCCACGGCAGCCGACCATGCCCGGCCAGCGCCCAAATCCACGCCAACTATCGGCGCACCTTGCCTGTCCGGTACCTCCCGTTTAACTAGGCGTTCCCAATCATCGACAGTGAGCAACATCGTTGTTTCGTCCCGTGTCGGCAGGTTCAGACGGTACGAAAGGAAACGCGCTTTCAGGCGACTATCCGCTAGCGCCTCATCGAGTTCCTGCCGCAACTTCTCGCGGAACTTGGCCGATATCTCAGACAATGGATTGCAGGCATATACATGCTCGATATCGTCCCATCGTTTCCTATCGCCTTGGTAGAGCTTCACGTAGTGTCCCGGCTTTGTTGACCGACATAGGTCATGCCACCAGCCGCCCGTAGCGGGCGCGAGAGTGCCGATGTAGATGGCCTTTAACGGACTGCCCGGCTTCCCTTGCGCGGTTTGTATAGCATCGTTTAGAAGCTGTCCGCCGTTGGTTTCCCATGCGCCCGGCTCATCGGCAATGACCAGGGGAGTGTTGACCAAACCCATCGCGGTTTTACCGTTGCTGCCGATCACGCGAAGCCTAGCGCCATCTTTGCGAGTAATCGAACACCGTGTCGCGGTATCCTGATAACGATACCCTTCGCCAAGTTCGGCGCGAATGAAACGGAACACGATACGCGCTTGCTCAATCGACGCGGCGCACAAGGCAATTTCCTGTCCCGGCTTCAGGTCCCGGAAGCAATCGGCAGCAATACGTCCGGCGATATAGGACTTTCCGTTCCCGCGCGGTAGCGAGAGCGCAACAGTGTCGTGGTCAGGATGTAGCGCCTGCGCGACAAACTCCGATTGAAAGCCCAACAAATCCATTCGTTAACATTCCGTTAACATCAAATCCATTCGTTAACATTCCGTTAACATCAAATCCCGGTCCGGCCGACGGCCAAATCCGGTCCGGCAGACGGCCAAAGGCGATCCTTTCGCATGGCGGACCCCCTCCCCCGGTTCCCGCCCCCCGATGCGCCCGGCGGCAGGGGTCCCCTAGGCGTCATCGTCCCCCACCATCAGTCCCGACAGCGCGGCAGCTTTTGTTGCGTCCATGCCACCAGCAACCATCGATTGAAATGCCCGCGCACGTCCCTGTAGGTCACTGGCGAACAATCGGTCAAACCCGAAGCGAATATCCTTGCCCAGCTTTAGGCTCGCCTCATGCTCAATCAGCCGCGCAATTGGTTGCACGGTCGCATGGAGGAATTGCCGCCACGCCTCACGCTGCCCGGCAGGCGCTATCCCTGTCCCGCCTTGGCTTAGTCCCATGATCGCCGGAGAGACGCCATATACGGCCAGGAGGGACGCGGTAGCTTGGTAACGCAGTTCAACTAACTCCCTGGGAGGACTCGCACCTAACCGCCTTGCCGTCCATTCTTGCGTTCGCTGTCCGTTCGCTTCCCCAAACGTCGATTGACTGCGCACCAGCGCGAGCTTTCCTTTTAATGCTGCCAGTTGGTTCTGCAATTTCTGCAATGGATTCTGCGCAGCATCATCGGCTTTCGGCTCTTGCGGTACGGGCAAGACATAACCAACGGTCGCGCTCGCCTCCTCGCCTAGCACGCGCTCCAGTTGGGCGCTAATCGTCCCGGTACTCCGGGCATAATCTAATGGGGACATCCCCTTCCAAGGCGTGTTGAGTGCATAGGCGTACCGAACATGGATAACCCGGCTTGCGGATACCGTTTGCTTGGTATTGGTAGTCGGACCGATTAGCTCGATCTGGTAAACCCAATCGGTCGCGATTGGCCCACCTTGCACGTCCTCCGGAATCGCCAGTCTAAGGCGTTGGGATTCCGGCTCGATCAATAGCACTACTTCCCCGTGCCGTGCCAATTGGCGCGCTATTTGACCCATTAACGCCGGAGTAAAATACGGCTCGCCGCCGTCCGCCATTTGAAACGCCCGCTGCCATAATCCCGCCGCAATCTCAATTGCCGCGCCTGATAGTGGCGTTGGCGTGGTAGTCCCCTCCGCTGCCGCGACCAACGTATCCAACAGCACGTCCGAGTATCCGCGC
This sequence comes from uncultured Enterobacteriaceae bacterium, assembly GCA_964402775.1. Taxonomy (GTDB): domain Bacteria; phylum Pseudomonadota; class Gammaproteobacteria; order Eutrophobiales; family Eutrophobiaceae; genus JAAXHV01. The sequence goes on along the minus strand of CAYOEQ010000070.1, from coordinate 6,987 downwards.
GATTCCGTCGCGTTAAATGGCCAGATTTTCATATCACGTCACAATGTATGCACAAACAAATCTCATATCGCCCGTTGGCCGGTACAGCCTAGCGCCATTGGTACGTCCGATAAGATGGCCAGTCCCGCCGTTATTCCCGCGCAATGTCCATTCAGCCGCATCCGACCATCCAGGGATACGGGATTGGCAGCGGCGCAAGTAATCAAGTTCAATGGTTTCTGAATAAACGCCATCGGCATAAGTGTTTCGGCGCGAGAAATTAAACACGATTCGCTTTGCTGTTCTGATGCTGTCCCATTCGGCTTCCGTCAACTCATGAAACGCCGGTAGATTCTGGCTGCCAGTTTCGTTCCACACTTCCGTGAAGGTATCCGAACCGCCGCCGCTTGGCGCATCGACCCAAGCCGGGGAACCGGAAGCATGGCCAACGAACTTACCGTCGCCGCCGCCAGTTGGAAGCAATCGCGCCGCTACAGCATCCGCTAAAGCATTCAGCTTTACAATCTCCGGCCCAAGCTGACCATCATAAAGTGTTAGTCCGGGATTCGATTGTTTTTGCAGAATCACGCTTCCCACGCCGTCGCCATATGGCTGATTTTCCGCTACACCTTCTCCGGGATAACGGACAATGTAAAAGTCATGGGCTGTGTGATTTTCCGGCGTCACCTTCCTCCATGCGTTACCGCCGTAGTAAAGATTCTCCCCCGCCTCATCGCCCGTACCGGCAATGTCCAGTCGGTAACGCGAGATGTCTGCATTGAACGGCACTCGCGCGATGGTAAATGCAGCAGTCCAACCGTCCGCAGGCTTATTCAATGTCGCAACCGAGTAACTTTGCTGTTCTGGGTTCGCCGCATTTGATACGCGGATAATCAAGCCGTCTTGCGCGGTTGCCCAAGTAGCAACGCCTCCCGGACTGTGCAAGTCTCGCGTGATTGCCTGTAGCGCCGTAATTTGGGACTCATTAGCAAGTGCCTTTGCCGCAGCTTGCATCGCTTGGGTTCGCGCCGTTTGATCGGCATTTGACGCCGCTACCGTGGCATGGCCTAGCAATGCCCAATATGTACCCCAATCCGAGCCGACGCCCGGTTCTGTAACCGCTTTCGTTTGTCCCTGTGTTGTCGCCTTGCAGAGGTACGTAGCGCCGTTATGAGTCACTAGCGCCCGTTCTGTGTAGATACGATCAGTCCAAGGCAGATTATCGCCGTCCAAGTATGTAGGAAACGATGGCAAGGTAGTAGTTGGGATTCTCGCAACTTGAGCCGCTGTTACTGGCGGATTCGCTGCTCTTGCCCATGCCGGAACAACTCGATTAATCAGCCGCTTTAAGTGATTGACGGTAAAGGATAGGAACGTCGTAACCCGTGCGCCGTTACCTTCATCCACGTCATTGTTAGTCACTCCGAAAGGCGCGCCGCGTTCAGTACTAGTCGGCGCACGGTACTTATCAGCCGGGATTAAATCCGTATTATCAACCTCGGCCCAATCCGCAATCTGGGATAAATCCACGCCATCGCCGCTAGATTGCCAGTCAGTAGAACCGAGTGCGGCATTAATCAGTGTAACTATCTGCGTGCCTGTAAGCGTCGTTCCGCTACGAGGCGTTGCCGTGCCTGTGCTTTCGGCTTCCCCTATCGTGCCTGCTTGATGCTCAGTCCAAGGCGCAAGCAACGCCGCTGCGCCGCTAGATTTGAAAGCGTTATAGAAATTCGTAGTGCTCGGCGCATCGAATAGGTACGCGCACAGTCGTATGTACGCCTCATTACGTATCGCCTCCGGCAGTCCTTTAGTCTGCACGTTATCAATATACGCCTGTGCCGCTGCCGCGATGCCCGGCAATGCCGCATCGTCCGCGTCAACACGCAGCCTCGCTGCCAATACTGTGTTTGTCGGGTATGCCATTAGATTAAAGCCCACCAAGGTTCGGGCGCGGACTTCTGATCGTCCGCGTCAGGCTGCCACCATTCTAAACCGCGCCATCCTCGGCGCTCGGGCGCAGCTTTAACTAGCAACGTGCGAAAAAATGCCGACGAATAGACTCGCGTATCCCCTACATCTTCCCATTCTGTGAGTTCGTGCTCATGGTCAATTAGCGGACGAATAACGGCGGGCGCGATAGCGTCAGAATCAATCAGACTCTTACCGCCCGGAGTATTCGCAGCGGTAGAATCAATCTCGATTAGCAATTGCTCGGGCGCAGCACGCGGCTCCGGCTCGCTTTCATCGAACCCGCCTTTACGGTAGGGCTCATCTTTCCCGCCAACAATTGAACCGATAGCTGCGCCACCAACGAAACTAAGTAGCATATTGGACGATGTAGAACCTATGACGTTATGCGGTCCGCGATTACCAATCACGGCGGTTACCGTATGTCCCTGCTTTACTGCCGCGACCATGCCGCGAAATGCGCCCGCGAGAAATGAAACCTTGGTTACTGGCGCGATACATTCGCAATCGCAAACCGTCCCGGTCGGAACCGAACCGCGTACCCAAGGCGTAGAAGATGGCTTAGCGCCCTGATCTAGCGCCCGCTTCCATGCGCCGCGAAGCTCTACCGATGTTTGCGGATAGGCGGGACGTTCGACCAAGGCAACGCCGGATAAAACCGCCTCGCGGATCGTTCGTCTGAAATTGATTGCGTCGAACGACTCGCGGACTGCCCGGAATTCGATAGACATCCGGTTATACCCGTCCCGCACAAGTTGTTTAACGCGCTCAGTGGCCGGAAAGCTGATCTCTACTCGCTTGCCATCGTCCCGGACTTCGGGCGCGTCAGAAACGATCTCCGGCCCATGCGCGACATTGACTTTAACGGACTCGGGACGTAGAGAACCGGGGATAAACGATTCAACTACGCCCCTGCCCAATTCCGCGATATCGCCATAAGTCATTGCGATACCGGCCACGCGACCGGCTCGCATTTCAACATCAAACGACCGATGTTCAATCGGCGCGTTCATGGTTACGTCACGAACTTCAATCGCGCAAAGTTCGCTGCACGCGGGAACGCCAAATCCCAGAGGTAGTTCATGGTCAGGGCAATTTCTCCCTTGGCGGCTCCAGTATAAGGATCACGGATCAGTTCGGCAGAATCCCAAACCGCAGCCACGCCCGCGCCCGCGATACCACGATTGCGACCAATGAACGCGCCGAAATCGCCGTTGGCGGTCGCAGTTTCAATTGAACCGCGAACCGAGTACGTAATGCCGTTCTCAGCGAGGAAATTCGCAAGAGTCTTGTAGAAGCTCGCAGTCTCGGAATTACCTACTGAGAGGATTGTCCCCTGCCAAAGAGTATTCGCGCCGACCGTCGCGACGATATTCAAATCAGACAGGCTTGACGCATAGATACCATCGACAAGGCTAACAAACACGGCCAATGTTTCGCCCGCCTTAACCTTGTCGGCTTGCTTCAAAGTCTTTTCAGTCACGCCGGTCGCAGTCTGCAAGCCGGTAATGTCGGCAGTATCGTTTGAACCTCCGTCAGCACCGACGAAAATGGCGCGGTCAACATTTTCGACCATAGCCGCACGCAGATCGCGCCTCAGAGCATCCTCCAGTCCCGGAAGCCGTGCAGTATCCTCGATGTTGAACACGGCACGCACGCCGCCACGCTTTGGCTTCATTTCCGTCACGCCAACCGTCCAGGCAGCATCGCCAATCGCGGCACTCTTTTCTTTCATTTCGAAAGCCGCGCCCGCAGTAGTCTGGGGAACACTCGAAACTCCAGCACGAACGGAACGCATAGTCACGCCGACGCGGGTTGCAGCGGCATCCGCAAACAGGCGGTCTAGCCATGTCTGTTGGTTCGTTTGAGAATCCACGGCGGTAGTGGCACGGACTTCCGGCCCATCGTCAAGCAAACTCAATGGGAACTGGTTCGCTGGGAGGCCGAGGTGCTGATTCAACTCAGCTTCCGCCCCAGCGTATACGCCAACCCCTCCAAGGGCAGCGCCGATGTACGTGCTCAATTGAGCCTTACCGCGAAGCTCGCGCAGTTCCCGAGCTTCCGTGTCGTGCTCAGTTCTGGTTTCTACCTCAGACTGTTCCAGCACAATTGCTGCTCTGTATTCCGGCTCAAGCTCGGCCAGCTTCCGAATGTTCTCGTCCCGGTTGTCCTTTTGCGACTCGTCCGAAATGGCCGAACGCAACTCCGACATCTCCACAGCAATCTGCGTGGCGGTCTTTCTACTCATCATCAATACTCCATGTTAAAAAAGGCGGAGCCTGTTCCCAAGTTTGGAGGAACCTTCAGAAAAGAGATTTAGGGAACAGGCTCCTGATACCTTCAATATATGAGATTCCAAAAAATCTACCAAATCCGCACACACAATTTCACTTCCATTTCTCGCGGGCGCAATTGTGCTTAAACCTTACCCTGTCAAAATGGATTACTAGTCTCAGTCCGTCGCACGATAGCAACTGATAGCAGGGACGGCCTTACGGCCTTTCGCTACGCTCACCCTGCAATCAGTAGCAATCGGCTCCGAAGAGAGACAAGAGCAAACCGGCTAGCAAGCTAGCCAGTTCGCAAGACGCGCACGCGCAAGACAAGATTTTGGGATTCCAATAGGACTGTCAAGTTCGGGACATTTGGGACATGGGACAAATCGGCTCGAAACCCGCACGGTTACGCCATTTTTGGACTAGGCAAAAAATTTGGCTTGGGACACCTACCGTGCAAACCGTTGCACGTATCCGCGCTGTCGGAAAAATCGGCCCATTTTTCACTCATGAGCGTTTAGGCTCATGTCCCAAATGTCCCGCCGGGACATGAGTATTTGACCGCGCAAGTATTTGTATTCGGATAGTGCGTAGAGCCGCCGTAGCGCCCGTTTCCGGCACGATCATAAAAAAGGGGCAGACTAGCTGCCCCTTCGCGGTTCGAACGCTGTAAGCGCTCTAATCGTCCATTAAGATATGAACGCCTTAGCACGATCAGCAGCCCATTTCGTTACCGGCGAATTAAAACCTGCCTCTAAAGAAACCACCCTAACGGAAACTGCCGCCGTCCCGGCACAATGCTTAAACATATTGCCACACTCAACTAGACACCGGCGCACGTCCGGAGAAAGCTCATGCGGCACTCCATCCAACTTCTCTTCTGCAGTCCGCGTGTCGCTAGCAACGCCATGAAATTCAGTAGCGCAAGAGTCCAGTTCCTCGATTACTTTCGTTGCCCTAGTCACTACCGCAGCCAGTTCCTCTGCCTTACTCATATCATCATCCTCCATTCATGCTCCGGGGAACCTGCCCGGCCAGTCCGGGGAATTGTCCGGTTCCCCCAAAGATTCGCAATACCTCGCAGTTCTAACGATCAAAGTACAGTCAGCGGCGCAACATGCCCGCGAAGCCTGCTAGCGCAATCACAAGGAACAGGGAGCCTAGTAGCAGGCTCCCGTCCCGAAACACGATTACTGCGCCTAGCAGGAACAGCACGCCAACGATTACTTGCATGATGCCCCTTACTTCCAGTGAGATAATTTGATTCTTAGTTCGGCCATTTTCGGGCATGAGAACGTCCGCAGTCCGCAACGCTTCCCGCAATCGTTTGGCATGAAGCGATAGCTTGCCGGGCGCGAGCCGTAATCATGTACGGGAATTTCACCAACATGCAAGCGGTTAATGAATACCTGCCTTGCCATACCTACCGCCGTGCGCGAGTAGCGTTGCGTCTTAATTGTGACGTGTCGCGATACGTTTTCATACGTTTTCATTTCAATATCTCCCTAGTATCCGAGTTCGGTCATTGTAGCGTCCATTGTGGACTCGTCAATATGGATATACGTGCTTGTGACGCGCAAATCAGAATGCCCGGCCCAAGCTTGCACCCAAGGCAGCGGGATACCCGGCGTGTTGGCCCAATGACTGCAAAACGAATGCCGGAGCGAATGGATGCCTATGCTATTCGTTTCCATATCCCAACCGGCAGCAATCGCAGCGGCGCGGAGAACGTTGTACCAATCATTGTGATGCTTGGCACTCGGCAGCAACTTATCGGCTTCCGCGTGCTCGCGTAACGCCTCAATCGCTTCCAAAGCGGGCGCGGTCAAAAGAACCTTGCGAGACTTGCCGCGCTTGTTACTGTCGGCGCGGATTACAAGATGCTGGCGACCGCCACCATTGACGATGATATCTCCATGCTCGGCGGCAATCAGTTCGGCTTTGCGTGCGCCAGTCCAAAAGTACGCGCGGAAGATGTTCTTGTGTACGTCAGACTTGACGTGCGCCAGTACCGCCTCAAACTGTTCCACGGTCAATGCTGTCCGCGTGTTCTGTTCCTTGGCGGGGCGTTCCAATTTGCAGGACTCGATCACGTTGTACCTCATGAGCCCATCTTCTACCGCAATCTGGAAGATGCCAGAAAGAAACTGCCGTTCGCGCCGAACCGTGTTGTACCGTGCGCCTTGCCCGAACCGCTGCCCGAAATACTGCCGGATATGACGAGGCTTGATATGGGCCATTGTCAGACTGCCGAACGCATCCTGAAAGTATGTCTCCACGATGCGCCGGGCGCGTGCCTTGCCGCTGTCACTGATCGGGCGCGATTCGTAGACTGCCAACCAGTTCTGCGCCGCCTTGGAGAATCCCTGAACGCGAACCGTGCCGGACACGGACGGCTTGGGCTCCGGCGCTACCGGCGTCAGAATTTCGTCAAGGCGTTGACGCGCCAGCGCCTTGTCAGTAGTCCGCATGGTTCGGCGCACTACCTTGCCGGACTCCGGGCAGCGGTACTTGGCGTACCAGTTCTCGGATGCGGACTGCTTGTACAAGCTGCCGCGTTGCTTCCGTTTTCGTTGTACCTTGAGTGCCATCGTCGCGTCCCCCTTCGGGCTAGTGAATATGTACGTTTAAGGTAGCAAACTATGACCAAACCGGCAACCCGCGAAGGCATAAAAACGCCCGGAAAGCTAGCAAATACGTTGCTTGTACGCTCCGCGCGCGCATCCCTGCGCGCGAGGGTTTCAAGCGGCCCGTAGTGCGCATC
>CAYOEQ010000069.1:7787-11140 GCA_964402775.1 uncultured Enterobacteriaceae bacterium | reverse complement strand
CGTCGGTGCGCCACCAGCAATACAGCGATGCGGATATCGTGACCGTTCGCGTCAACACCTGATCGCCGGTTGGGGACGGAATTTAATTCCGTCCCCAGCGTTACTCCTGGAGTAACGTAACCCTCACAGATTTCACAGCGTTATCCGTTACCTGGGTAATCTCCATGGTGAAATTGTCGAGTTTCAGGGTTGTCCCCGGCTCGGGCATGGTCTCCAGTCGTTCCAGGATCAGGCCGTTCAGGGTTTTTGGCCCGCCGGCAGGCAGTTCCCAGCCCAGTTCGCGGTTTATGTCCCGTATGGTTGCGCTGCCGTCAATCATGAAAGAACCGTCGTTCTGCCTGACGATGTCCGGGCTGTGGGTCTGGAGATCCGTCGTGAATTCGCCCACAACCTCTTCCAGGATGTCTTCCATCGTGGCCAGGCCTTGTATGGTCCCGTATTCGTCGACGACGAAGCCCAGACGTTTTTTCGCACGCTGAAAATTCAGCAACTGCGTGTTCAGGGATGCGCTGAGCGGGATGAAGTGGGGTTCTTCGGCAACCTGTTCCAGGTCTTCCCGGGTAATATCATGGGGATCTTTCAACAGGCGCATGACGCGCCGCGCGTGGATGACGCCGATAATCTCATCCAGGTTGTCCCGGTACAGGGGAAGGCGGGTATGGGAACTCTGGCTGATGTAATTCAGGATCTCGGGCAGGTCATCGTTGATATCGATACCGATAATTTCGTTACGCGGCACCATGATGTCTTCCACCGTGACCTGTTCCAGGTCGAGGATACCGTGCAGCATTTGCAGGTGTCTGGAAGGGAGCATCTTGCCGGCTTCCGACAGCGCGGTCTTCAACTCTTCCCGCGACAGGCTGGTCTGGTGCCCCTCGTCCAGTTTGAAACGCAGCAATGCAAGGAAATTATTGGAAAGCCGGCTGATTGTCCAGACGAAAGGCTGGCAGACGACTGAAAGCGGTCTCAGGACATAGGATGCAGGAAACGCGAACCGCTCCGGGTGGTAGGCGGCCATGGTTTTCGGCGCGGCTTCGGCCAGCACCAGAAAAATAAAAGTGAGTATCACCGGGCCGAGCGCATAACCGATATCGCCCATCAGCCTGACGGCAATGACCACGCCCAGGGCGGCTACGTAGAAGTTGACGATGTTATTACAGAACAAAATCAGGCCCAGCAGGCGGTCCGGACGGTCCAGCAGGTTGGCCGTGTTGATGGCGCCCCTGTGGCCGTCATTGGCAAGATGGCGCAGGCGGTAACGGTTGACCGCCATCATGCTGGTTTCGGAACCGGAAAAGAATGCGGCGACAGCGATCAGCAGGAACAGGATGCCTGTTAACAGTAATATGGAAACGTCTTCCATAGAGATAACCTCATAGTGAAAAGAACGAATATTGTCTGATTATTTAATGACGATGCACGAGCCTGACCTGGTCAATACGCAATATCAGTATCCAATTTGGAACGCTAAAACAGAAAATCCGACGCATCCAGGTCGGCCCGGTCTACACCGGGCAATTCCACCGTCCCGCCGCCATGCTCGGTGAGATCCAGCGTCACGCCATCCTGTCCTGTTATGATGGTGATTTCACTCAGGTCGGCTATATCGAACGCGCGCAGGTCGATCTTGTTCGCATCATCGTTAAAGTCAAAGATGATGTCATTTCCATGCCCGGGAGCAAACCAGAAAGTATCATACCCATAGCCGCCATAAAGCTCATCATCCCCGGCGCCGCCCTTGATCCAGTCACGGCCGCCTTTGCCCATGATAACGTTGTTTCCGTCATCACCGGTCAGCGTGTCTCCGTAGCGGCCGCCGATAATATTCTCGAAATTCCGGATAGTGTCCTTGTCCACGTGTAGCCCTGAGACTTCACCAGTTTGCAGGTTCACGGTGACCTCGAAGGATGACCGTTCATACGAAACAGTATCCTGACCGCCGCCGCCGTCCAGGATGTCCGCGCCGCCGAAGCCTTCGATGATATTGTCCTGATCATCACCAATCAATGTGTCTGCGTGGCTCCAACTGCCGGAAATGTGTTCAACCCCCCGGATACTGTCTCCCTCCGCGTGTCCGCCGGCGCCTTCACCGGTGCGCAGGTTCACCGTGACTCCCTCGCTCGACGAAAAATAGGAGATGCTATCCTCACCGTCACCACCGTCCAGGGTGTCCGCTCCATCGCTGCCGTACAGGCGGTCGTTGCCTGCTCCGCCTCGTAGCGTGTCGTCTCCCGCACCGCCATCCAGCCAGTCATCGCCGCCACCACCGTTGAGGATGTCAGCACCGTCATTACCTTCGATTTGGTTATCGCCGTCATCGCCGGTCAGCGTGTCTGCGTGCGCGCTGCCGGTAATATATTCGAACCCCCTGATTTTATCCCCTACCGCGTCTCCGGCGGTGCCTTCACCGGTGCCCAGGTTCGCCGTGACGCCAGCGTTTGCATCGCTATAGGAAAGAGTGTCATTACCGTTGCCGCCGTCCAGGGTATCTGCCCCGCCACCGCCTGCAATGACGTTGTTTGCATCATCACCGGTCAGCGTGTCGTCGTGCGCGCTGCCGATGATGTGCCGGAACTCCTGTATGCTGTCACCCGTCGCGTGTCCGCCAGCAGCTTCACTAGTGCCGATATTCACCGAGACGCCGGCGTTTGAACCGGCATAGGAGAGGGTATTCTCACCCCGACCGCCGATCAGGGTGTCCGCGCCGGCACCGCCTTCGAGCCAGTCGTCACCGTCATCGCCGTCCAGCCGGTCATCACCGTCACCACCGATCAGTGTGTCGGCGCCATAGCCAACGCCGCCGTGCAGGGTGTCTGCGCCGTCGCCGCCCTTGATGACGTTGTCTTTGTAATCACCGGTCAGCGCATCTCCGTACTCGCTGCCGACAATGTTATGGAAACCCGAAATCCTGTCCCCTTCTGCATGTCCGCCGGACACTTCATTAAAGCTCAGCCTCACTATAACGCGTGCGTTTGATCCGGCATAGGAAACGGTATCCCCATCAAAACCGCCGGACAGGTAGTCCGCGCCGGCGCCGCCCTCCAGGATGTCCACACCATCGCCACCATGAATACTGTTGTCGCCGTCATCGCCGGTCAGCACGTCCGCGTACGCGCTGCCGATAATGTGCTCAAACCCGCGGATGCTATCCCCTGTTGCATGTCCGCCGGAGACCTCATCAGTGTCCAGGTTCACTGTGACGCCTGCGTTTGACCCGGCATAGGAAATGAGATCCGCACCCTCGCCGCCGTCCAGGGTGTCTGCGCCTTCGCCGCCTTCCAGCCGGTCGTCGCCGGCACCGCCGTCCAGGGTGTCTGCGCCTTCGCCGCCTTCCAGCCGGTCGTCGCCGGCAC
>CAYOEQ010000069.1:0-7687 GCA_964402775.1 uncultured Enterobacteriaceae bacterium | reverse complement strand
CCAGCCGGTCGTCGCCGGCACCGCCGTCCAGGGTGTCCGTGCCGGCCTTGCCTTCGATGACGTTGTCAGCGTCATCGCCGGTCAGCACGTCCACGTACACGCTGCCGATAATGCCCTCGAAACCCTGGATACTATCCCCTGTTGCATGCCCGCCGGAGACCTCATCAGTGTTCAGGTTCACTGTGACGCCTGCGTTTGACCCGGCATAGGAAATGAGATCCGCACCCTCGCCGCCGTCCAGGGTGTCTGCGCCTTCGCCGCCTTCCAGCCGGTCGTCGCCGGCACCGCCGTCCAGGGTGTCCGTGCCGGCCTTGCCTTCAAGGATGTTGTCAGTGCCATCCCCGGTCAGCAGGTCCGCGTACGCGCTGCCGATAATGCGCTCAACATCTTCGATGTTGTCCCCGGTTGCATGTCCCCCGGAGTTTTCGCCGGTGTGCAGGTTCACCGTAACGGCTGCATTCGATTCCGCATAGGAAACGGTATCGATATAATAACCAGGAGAACCCCCGCCGATCAGGGTGTCCGCGCCCTCGCCACCTTCCAGCCAGTCGTTACCGTCCCCGGCGATCAGGGTGTCCGCGCCGGCGCCGCCGTACAACCGGTCATCACCGTACCCGCCATCCAGGGTATCCGCGCCATCCTCGCCGTGCAGCCGGTCATTGCTCCAGCCGCCGCTCAGGGTGTCCGCGCCAGCGCCACCATACAGCGTGTCCGAAGCATAATCGCCTTCAATGACGTTATCGGCGTCATCTCCGGTTAGCGTGTCTGCGCCACTGCCGCCGCGAATGTTCTCGAAACCCCGGATGTTATCCCCGGTTGCGTGTCCGCCGGAGGCTTCACCAGTAAGCAGGTTCACCGTGACGCCCAGGTCTGACCTGGAATACGAGAGGATATCCGTACCGCTGCCGCCGTCCAGGGTGTCCGCGCCAGCGCCGCCTTCCAGATGGTCATCGCCGGCGCCCCCATCCAGGGTATCTGCGCCGTCGCCGCCTTCCAGGAAGTCCATGCCGTCGCCGCCCTTCAAGGCATCAGCACCAGCGTCGCCGATCAGCCTGTCATCCCCGCCGTCGCCCCATAAGGTGTCGTCTCCCATGCCGGCGTTCAGCCAGTCATGGCCCTCGCCACCGCGCAAAATATCAGCGCCATCCTCACCAAACAGCCAGTCATCCCCGCCACCCCCAGTAATAACGTTGCTTTTGTTATCACCGCCCAGCGAGTCCGTGTCATCGCTACCGATAAGATGCTCAACTCCCCGGATACTGCCTTCTAGCCCATAGCCCAGGGAGACATGACCCGTGTGCAGATCCACCGAGGCGCCCCTGTTTGACCCGGCAAAGGAGACGGTATCTTCACCATCGCCACCGTCGATGATGTCGCCGCCGCCGTTGCTCCAGATGGTGTTGTCTCCGGCATCACCGGTCAGCGTGTCCGCGTACGCTGTGCCGATGATGTGCTCGAAACCCCGTACAGTGTCCCCTGTCGCCTGCCCGCCGGAAGCTTCGCCGGTGCGCAGGTTTACCGTGACGCCCGCGTGGGACGCGGCATAGGAGACGGTGTCCTCGCCACTGCCGCCGTCCAGGGTGTCTGCGCCATTGCCGCCTTCCACCCGGTCGTTGCCGGGGCCGCCGTCGAGGGTATCATCACCACCGTGTCCATGCAGCCAGTCGTTGCCGGGGCCGCCGAGCAGTCTGTCGTCATCCGCGCCGCCGGCCAGCCGGTCATTGCCTTCACCGCCCTCCAGTGTGTCGGCGCCGGCGCCGCCGTGCAGTACATCGATGCCGTCACCACCCTCCAGGACATCCGCGCCGTTGCTGCCGAACAGCAGGTCGTCACCGGGGCCGCCCCGCAATCTGTCGTCGCCTGTTCCGCCATCCAGGTGATCATCACCGTCACCGCCGTCTAATGTGTCCGCGCCGGCGTTGCCGCGCAGGGTGTTGCCGGTATTATCACCGGTCAAAATGTCCGCGTACGCGCTGCCGATAATGTGTTCGAACCCGCGGATGCTCTCTCCTGTTGCATGTCCTCCGGCTGCTTCACCGGTATTCAGGTTTACCGTGACCCCTGCGTCCGACCCGGTGTAAGAGAGGGTATCTGCGCCAGCGCCGCCGTCCAGGGTGTCTGCGCCGGCGCCGCCTGAGATGAAGTTATCGCCGTCATCACCGGTCAGTGTATCCGCGTAGGCGCTGCCGAAAATATGTTCAATCCCCCAGACCTTATCACCGCTTGCGTGTCCGCCGGCAGCTTCACCCGTGCCCAGGTGCACGGTGACGCCCGCATCTGATTCGGCATAGTTAACAGTATCCACGCCGGCGCCGCCGTCCAGCGTGTCTGCGCCAGGACCCCCTTCCAACCAATCTGCGCCGGCACCGCCTTGGATGGTGTTATCGGCGTCATTACCGATCAGCCGGTCCGCATACGCGCTGCCGATAATGTGCTCGAAACCCTGGATGTTGTCCCCTGCCGCATCTCCGCCGGAGACCTGATTGGTACGCAGGTTCACCGAAACGGCTGCGTCTGACAGCTCATAGGAAACGGTGTCCATGCCAGCGCCGCCGTCCAGGCTGTCTGCGCCAACACCGCCCGTCAGCCGGTCATTACCAGCGCCGCCCTGCAGCGTGTCGTTGCCCAAGCCGCCCTCAAGGATGTCAGCGCCAGCCCCGCCGTCCAGAACATCGTCATTGTGGCCGCCGTCCAGGGTGTCATCACCAGCGCCGCCGTCCAGGCTGTCAGCGCCATAGCCCCCTTCCAGGGTATCTGCGCCGTCGCCCCCGTCCAGGGTATCCATGCCATAGCCGCCGCTCAGCCAGTCATTACCGGCCCCGCCCCGCAGCACGTCGTCTGCGAAACCGTCGTAGGCAAATCCCGCGCCGCCGTCCAGGACGTCGTCACCGTCGCCCCCGTCCAGGATGTCTGAGCCATCTCCGCCGTCCAGGGCGTCATCGCCCGCGCCGCCGTACAGGGTGTCCTCGCCGGCGTCCCCGGTCAGTTCGTCATCACCGGCGCCGCCTTCCAACCGATCATCGCCGGCGAAGCCCGAGATGAAGTTACTGAGGTCATTACCGGTAAGCGTGTCCGCGTACTCGCTGCCGGCGATGTGCTCGAAACCACGGATAGTGTCCCCTGATGCGTGTCCGCCGGAGACTGCGCCTGTGCGCAGGTTCACCGTGACGCCCGCGTCTGACAGGGTATAGGCAAGGATATCCTCACCGCTGCCACCGTCCAGGGTATCTGCGCCGGGGCCTCCCAGAATAAGATTATCACCGCCATCACCGGTCAGCCTGTCTGCGTGCGTGCTGCCGACAATGTGTTCGAAACCACGGATAGTGTCTCCTGATGCGTGTCCGCCGGAGACTGTCCTGGTTTGCAGGTTTACCGTGACGCCCGCGTTCGACTGCGAATAGGAGACAGTATCCTCGCCGTCACCCCCGTCCAGGGTGTCCGCGCCGGCGTCGCCCTGCAGGAAGTCCGCGCCGTCGCCGCCCTCCATGGTATCGTTGCCGGCGCGGCCCCAAAGAATATCGTCTCCGGCTTCTCCCTTAATGCTGTTGTTGCCGCCATCGCCACCCAGCACGTCCATATTTTCACTGCCGATGATGTGCTCAAAACCCTGTATGCTGTCCCCAGACGCATCTCCTCCAAATGCCTCACCAGTAAGCAGGTCCACTGTAACGCCTTGGATTGAGTTCTCATAGGAAACGGTATCAGCCCCGCCACCGCCGTCCAGAATATCCGCGCCGTCGTAACCTTCGATGACGTTGTCGCCCTCATCCCCGGTCAGCGTATCCGAGTGCGCGCTACCGACAATGTTCTCGAAGCCCCTGATAGTGTCCCCTGTCGCGCTGCCGCCGGAGACCGTAGCAGTGCGCAAGTTTACCGTGACGCCTGCGTATGACATAAAATAGGCAACGGTGTCCTCGCCGCCTCCGCCATCGAGGACGTCCGCCCCGGCGCCGCCCAGGATGAAATTGTCGCTGTCATCACCGGTCAGCGTGTCTGCGTGCGCGCTGCCGAAAATAGCCTCGAAATTCCGGATACTGTCCCCTGTTGCATAACCGCCGGTGGCTTCACCGGTGCGCAGGTTTACCGTGACACCTGCATTCGACTCGATATAGATGACGAGATCATCACCAGCGCCACCGTCCAGCACGTCCGCTCCCTCGCCGCCATCCAGTCCGTCAGCGCCGGCTCCACCCCGCAACGTATCGTCTCCCTTGCCACCGTCCAGGGCATCATCACCGTTGCCGCCCTCCAGGGTGTCCGCATAGGCGCTGCCCGTAATACGTTCAACCGCCCGAATCCTGTCTCCTGCGGCATCACCGCCGACGCCTTCGCCGGTACGCAGGTTCACCGTGACGCCTGCTCCCGAGCTTTCATAGGAGACCCTGTCATTACCATCGCCGCCGTCGAGGATGTCTGCGCCGCTGCCGCCAATCAGCCGGTCATCACCATCTCCACCCCGTAACGTGTCGTCTCCGAGGCCGCCGTCCAGGATGTCATTTCCATGGTTGCCGTCCAGCGTGTCTGCGCCATCGCCGCCATACAGGTTGTCAATGTCGAATCCGCCCCGAAGCGTGTCGTCTCCCGAGCCACCTCGCAGCATGTCATAACCATCACTGCCATCCAGAGTGTCCGCCCCATCATCGCCATATAGTTCGTCATGGCCGACTCCACCACGTAGCGTGTCATTTCCCAAGCCGCCCCAGAGCATGTCAGAACCCTCACTGCCGTCCAGGGTATCCGCCCCATCACCGCCCTCCAGCCGGTCAGCGCCCTCGCCGCCGTCCAGTATGTCAGCGCCAGCTTCCCCGTACAGTTCGTCATTACCGGTTCTGCCCCATAGCACGTCGTCTCCCGCGCCGCCATAGAGCTCGTCCCAGCCATCACCACCATCCAGAGTATCCGCGCCGTCACCACCAGTCAGCCGGTCTTGACTGCCGCCACCCAACAACCTGTCGTTTCCTGCGCCGCCGTCAAGCTCGTCTTCATAACCACCGCCAACCAGGGTATCTGCCCCACCGTTACCTTTAATGATGTTGCCTTGGTCATTGCCGGTCAATGTATCCGCGTACTCGCTGCCGATAATGTGTTCGAACCCCCGGATAGTGTCCCCTGTTGCATGTCCGCCGGAGACCTCACCAGTGACTAGGTTTACCGTAACGCCCGCGTAGGATCTTGCATAAGAGATGGTATCCTCGCCCTCGCCCCCGTCCAGAGTATCCGCGCCGTCGCGGCCATCCAGGTAGTCATCGCCGGGTCCCCCCATGATGACGTTGCTTGCACCATCACCGGTGAGCAGGTCCGCGTTGGTAGTGCCGGTAATATGTTCAAACCCCCGGATACTGTCCCCTTCCGCAGGCCCACCGGAGGCTTCACCGCTGTCAAGGTTTACCGTGACGCCTGGGTCCCACCATGCAGAGAAGAGCCATCCCGCATAGGAAATGGTATCCCTGCCGGCGCCACCGTCCAGGACGTCCGCGCCGCCACCGCCTTCCAGGTAGTCATCACCGGCACCGCCCTGCAGATGATCATCGCCGTCGCCGCCCTCCAGGTGGTCAGCGCCACCGCCGCCGTCCAGTATGTCTGCGCCGGCGTTGCCCAGGATGGTGTTGTCACCATCGTTGCCGATCAGCGTGTCCGCATAGTCGCTACCGATAATGTGCTCGAAACTTCGGATAGTATCCCCTGTGGCATGGCCGCCGGCGGCTTCACCGGTGCGCAGGTTCACCATCACGCCTGCGTCCGACCCGTAATAAGAGACGGTGTCCTCACCGGCGCTGCCGTCCAAGGTGTCTGCGCCGGCATTACCCTGGAAGGTGTTATCGTTATCATCGCCGGTCAACGTGTCCGCATAGGCGCTGCCGGCAAGATTCTCTACCCCACGGATCCTGTCCCCTGCTGCGTGCCCGCCGGCGGCCTCGCCGGTACGCAGGTGTACTGTCACTCCCGCATTTGACTCGGCATAGGAAACGGTATCTTCGCCCTCGCCGCCGTCCAGCGTATCCGCGCCCGGACCTCCATCCAGCCAGTCCGCGCCGGCGTTGCCCTGTATGGTGTTATCGGCGTCATCGCCGGTCAGTTTGTCCGTATACGCGCTGCCGATAATGTGCTCGAACCCCTGGATACTGTCTCCGTATGCATGCCCGCCGGAGACTTCGCCGGTACGCAGGTTTACCGTCACACCTTCGTCCAGGTTCCACCGTTCATTGCGTGAGTTTGCATAAGAGACGGTATCCTCACCGGGGCCACCGTCCAAGGTATCCGCGCCGTCACCGCCATCCAGCAGATCATCGCCGTCACCGCCGTAAAGGGTGTCCGCTTCATTACCTCCTTCCAGCGTATCGTCACCGCCGCCGCCCTCCAGGGTGTCCCAGCCCCAGCCGCCGTTAATGACATTGTCTCCGTCATCACCGGTCAGCGTATCCGGGTTTGAGCTGCCGATAATATTCTCGAAACCCTGGATAGTGTCCCCTGTGGCATGACCGCCTACGGCTTCACCGGTGCTCAGGTTGACCGTCACGCCTGCATCCGAATCGATATAGGAGACGGTATCCACACCGCCGCCGCCGTCCAGGATATCGGCGCCGCCGTCGCCTCTGATAACGTTGTTTCCATCGTCACCGGTCAGCGTGTCATCGTAGCCATGGCTGCCGAAAATGTTCTCAAAACCACGGATACTGTCCCCGGTGGCGTCTCCGCCGGAAACTTCATTGGTGCGCAGGTTTACCGTGACGCCTGCATCCGACCGTGTATAGGAGACGGTATCTTCACCCTCGCCACCGTCCAGGGTGTCTGCGCCGCCGTTGCCAAGCAGTATGTCATTACCGTCTCCGCCCCTGATTATATTGTCTTCATCATTACCGCTCAGGCTGTCTGCGTGGTCGCTGCCGACGATGTTCTCAACATCCCAGAGCGTATCCCCTGATGCGTGTCCGCCGGAGGCAGTGCCCCTGTTAGCGCCCAGTTCCACCCAAACACCCTCGTCTGACCCGACATAAGAGACGGTATCCTCACCATCGCCGCCTTCCATCCGTTCACCGCCGGCGCCGCCTTCCAGCCAGTCATTACCGGCCCCGCCGACCAACCAGTCCCTATCGTTGCCTCCGAACAACCGGTCATCACCGTCGCCGCCAAACAGCCAGTCTCGACCGTTGCCGCCTTTGAGGATGTCATTACCACCGTAGCCATACAGCCGGTCGTCACCATCACCACCCTCCAGCACGTCATCGCCGTCAAAGCCGTACAGGAAGTCATCGCCCTTGCCGCCGTGCAGGGTGTCGTCGTCCGCGCTGCCGTTCAGGGTGTCATCTCCATCGGTACCAAACACTTCCCTCAAGGCAGAGAATGAGACTTTGCTTTCCATGAAACTGAATTGTTGTACTGTAGTCGTGCGGTCATTATCCACGGTCGGGCTGCCCGCATTGTTGCCGGCGCCGGTGTCCGCGTTAATTTTCAACTTCAGGTTGAATACCGTTTTTATGATATGGCGCGACATGTCATTGATCGGGTAGGTGGGCTGGACCCTTGCAGCTACGTCAGGTGCGCAGCAGGATGAGTTCCAGAACCAGTTTTGACCCGAAATAAGCCAGTACCAGGGCGGCGAAGCCGCCCAGGATCCAGTGGATTAAAGTGCGTCCGCGCCAGCCGCGGGACCATCTGCCCCAGAGCACGACGGCAAAGATAAGCCAGG
>CAYOEQ010000068.1:7650-11162 GCA_964402775.1 uncultured Enterobacteriaceae bacterium | reverse complement strand
TGCCGGTCAGCCGGGCAGTGACGAAACTGCTGGACAAGGGGTTGCTGGACCGTGATTTTTCCGGAGACGACCGGCGCCGCTCGATCCTGCATCTGTCAGAAGCAGGTTACGGCATGTACGCGCAGATTGTCCCATTGGCGCTGAGTTATGAAGAAGAGTTGAAAGCGGTTTTGACTGCGGACGAGCAGTCGCAGTTGGAGAAATTGCTCGATAAATTAAGTCTGGAAGGGGGACAGATTTAAAATCTGTCCCCGGTTCAGCCGGTTCAGTGGGTAGCCGCAGGCAATGACAGCAGGCCGCGGAATCGGGCGCGCTTGTCCCGCACCGGTTTGCCTGTCAGGGTCAGGGCGGGAAAGCGGTTGAGCAGCGCCGGGACGGCAATGCGCGCTTCCAGGCGCGCCACGTTGAGTCCCGCGCAGGTGTGTATCCCGCCGGCGAAAGCCATGTGGTTGCGGGGATAGCGGGTAATGTCCAGCCGGTCAGGTTCAGGGTAGACCGCGGGGTCCCGGTTGGCGGCGCCGATTGAGAAGGTCAGCGTCGTCCCGGCCGGAATGACGGCATCATCGAATTGCACCGTATCGGTGGTTGCCCTGTTGCCGAGTTGTACCGGTGCCTCATATCGCAGTATCTCTTCGATCGCGGAATTGATTAAAGCAGGTTTCTGTTTCAGCAGTTGCAACTGGTCCGGATGGGTGAGTAGAGAATAGATACTGTGACCTATGAGATTCGTGGTCGTTTCATGGCCGGCATTCAGTATGAAAATACACTGGTGATAGAGTTGTTTATCGGACAATACGAAACCGTCGGATTCCCATTTTATCAACCGGCTCAGTATATCGTCGTGGTCGTCGGACAGGTTTTTCCGGCGGTCTTCAACAAGATCGGCGAGATAATCCAGGAACTCCTTCACACAACGGTTCCCGTAATCCAGTTTTTCCCTGGACAGGTCGAATTCCAGCGCGCCGAGGATGGCGTTGGCCCAGCGCTGTAACATCCCGCGGTCCTCGCGGGGCAGACGCAGCAGGTTGCCGATCACCTCTACGGGTATGAGGGAGGCATAATCGGACATCACGTCGAACTCTCCCATGTCTTCCAGCCTGTCCAGTAATCCCGCAGTGAACTCGCGCAGGCCCGGTTCCATGGCAATGAGGGTCTTCTGGGACAGGGCGTCGCCGATGGCCTTGCGCACGTGGGTATGCAGCGGCGGGTCATTGAATACCAGGCTGGTGGTATGGTGCTCATATAATAAGGTATCGCCGAACAGCGGCTTGAACATCTTTTTCTTGTCGGAGCTGAACAGTTTCGGGTCGCGGTAGATGCGGAACAGGTCCGCGTGACGGGTGAAGAAGTAGCTGCCGTCGCCAAAACGATGTACGGGGGACTGCTCTCTCAGGGCATGGTAGTAAGGATAAGGATCTTCGTAGTAATCATCGGGCAGGTTGGTGAGGCTGAAATCCACAACCGATATGTTTCGTATCTTGTCAGGCATATCGTAATATTACCCCATATTGGACTATCGGGCTTCCAGCGGGGATAATATGCTCACAACCATTTTCTGAGGAGACTGCTATGAACGGGGTTTGGGATAACGACAGGCTGATCCGGGTCGACATGACGAGACTTACCGTCACCATTGAGGACTATCCGGCGGAGTGGAAATACCTGGGGGGACGTTCCCTGTCTGCCCGTATCCTGCTGGATGAATGTGACCCCGGCTGTGATCCCCTGGGTCCGGATAACATCCTGGTCCTGGCGCCCGGTATCCTGTCGGGGACGTCGGCGCCCACCTCGGGGCGCTTGTCCGTCGGCTGCAAAAGCCCTCTTACGGGCGGCATAAAGGAAGCCAACACCGGTGGCGAACCCGGACAGGATTTAATGAAGCTGGGTTACCGGGCCATAGTCGTCACCGGCCAGCCCGCCGACCGGGAAAGACGCTGGGGGCTGACGGTTTCGGCAGAGGGTGCGGAACTGACGGAGGCCGATGAGTACAAGGGTCTGTGGAACTATGCCAGTTGCGAGAAGTTACTGGCCGGGAAGTCCAAAAATGCCTGTGCCATCAGCATCGGCCCCGCCGGAGAGATGATGCTGAAGACGGCGTCGGTCGCCACCACCGACAAGAGCAAGGGACGGCACCCTGCCCGCCATGCCGCGCGCGGCGGGGTCGGCGCGGTGATGGGTTCCAAGTGCCTGAAATGGGTATTGATAGAACCGGGCAAGGCGCGCTTCAGGCAGGCGGCGGACAGCAAGGCGTTCAACGCCAACAACAAGACCTTCAGCAAGACATACCTGAGCGACGGCCGGCACAATCTTTTCAAGGGCGGCACCAGCACCGGCGTGCCCATCGCCAACATGTTGCACACCTTCCCCTACAAGAACCGGACCGAAGGCCGCAACCCGGAGGTGGACAGGCTGGACGGCGCCCGCATCCACGAGGCTTTCCCCGAACGCGGCGGCGGCATGCACAACTGCATGAGCGGCTGTATCGTGCGCTGTTCCAACATCGTCCATGACGCCTCCGGCAACTACGTCACGTCCGCGCTGGAATTCGAGACCCTGACCCTGCTGGGTTCCTGTTGCGCCATCAACAACTGGGAGGACGTGGCCGACCTGGACCGGCTCTGCGACGAACTGGGCATGGACACCATCGAGACGGGCGCGGCCATCGCCGTGTACATGGATTCCGGCGGCATGGAATGGGGTGATGCGGAAGGGGCGAAGGCCCTGTTGCGCAATGACGTCGGCAACGGTACGGAGATCGGTACGCTGGTCGGTAACGGCGCGTTGTCCATAGGTACGCACCGTAACCACGACCGCATCCCGGTAGCCAAGGGCCAGGCGCTGCCTGCCTGGGACCCGCGTCCGCTGAAGGCGGCAGGGGTGACCTATTCCACCAGCGCAATGGGCGCGGACCATACCGCCGGCCTGGTTATCGACCCGGAACTGGCAGGCGAGGACGCGGTACGCGCATCCCAGGACGCGCAGATCGTCAACGCGGTGTGCGACTCCTCCGGTCTGTGCCAGTTCATGCAACCCAACCTCGATGAGATACGCCGCTGTTACAGCCTGTTTTACGGCGAAGAGGTGACGCGCCGGCAGATTGCCGACCAGGGCTGGCAGTGCCTTGACGATGAATGGGAGTTCAACCGCCGGGCCGGCTTTACCGAGGCTGACGATGATATGGCCGCCTGCCTGCGCGAGGAGGGCATAGGCCCCGATCACGCGTTCGTGTTCGATATTCCGCCTGAAGTCTGCATCCAGGCCAAGACCAGGCCGCCCATGCGGGACAGCCTGTTCGAACGGGGCGCCGCTGCCTGAACGTCGCTATGGATGGTTGATGGAAGAACTGATCCGGCAAATTAACGATTTCGCTGAACAGGCCGGTATCATCGAGCCTGATGCGGATCGCCGCCGGGAGTTGCTGGGCGCGGTCAACGACTATACCGAACGGTTCCTGGAGACCCTGCCGGACCGGCCGGCGTTTAACTTTACCGAGGACATGGGCGCCGGGCTCT
>CAYOEQ010000068.1:5063-7550 GCA_964402775.1 uncultured Enterobacteriaceae bacterium | reverse complement strand
ACCCTGCCGGACCGGCCGGCGTTTAACTTTACCGAGGACATGGGCGCCGGGCTCTATGATTCCCCTATTGCCGAAGACGGCATGGAAATAGAGGAAATCCTGCGCATCTACAAGGAAAACGTGGACGACCAGGCGCTGTGTGCCGTGTCCGGCAAGTTCTTCGGCTATATAGCCCCGTGCAGCATGTATTACTCGGCCCTGGGGGATTACATGGCGGCAGTGATGGATGAATATGCCGGTGAGTTTGCCAGTTCCCCCGGCGCGGTGCGCATGGAATACCAGTTGCTGGACTGGATGGCGGAACTGGTGGGTTATCACCCCGGCACCGCGAAGGGCGTACTGGCCTCGGGGGGCAGCATCGCCACGCTGACCTGTATTGTAACGGCCCGGGAAGCCCACGGCCTGAAAGCTGAAGACTACCCGCGGGCCGTGGTGTATTCCACCCGCTTTACCCATCATTGTGTCGCCAAGTCCCTGCACATCGCCGGCCTGGGCGGCTGTGTCATGCGCGAAGTGGGTACCGATGCCGACTTCCGCATGGACCCGGAGTCCCTGGCGGAGATGATCCGCGCCGACCGGGCAGCAGGACTTCAACCGTGGCTGGTGGTCAGTTCGGCCGGCACCACTGACCTGGGCAACGTGGACGAGCTTGACCGGATCGGCGCGGTGACGCGCGAGCACGGGCTATGGTTTCACGTGGACGGGGCCTACGGCGGGTTTTTTATCCTGTGCGACCTGGTCAAGCACAGGTTTCGCGGGATAGAACTGTCCGACTCCGTGGTCATGAACCCCCACAAGGGCCTGCATACGCCGTTCGGCCTGGGTGCGGCCCTCATCAGGGAAGGCGAGCATTTGTACCGGTCGCATTATTATACGGCCGACTACCTGCAGGACCGGGCGTTCCACGAGCAGGAACTCTCGCCCGCAGACGTAAGTCCTGAGTTGACCCGCCATTTCCGCGCACTGCGCCTGTGGTTGCCGCTCAAACTCATCGGTGTCGCCCCGTTCCGCGCCATGCTGAGCGAGAAATTGCTGCTCACCCGCTACGCGTGGATGAGGCTGCAGTCAACACCCGGTTTTGAGGTGGGTCCCGAACCCGAACTGTCCATCCTCGTATTCCGTTATATCGACGTGGATGGCGATGTGGATGAGTTCAACAGGAAACTGGTCGAGGCGCTGCGCCGCGATGGTACGATCTTCCTTACCTCAACCCTGATCGACAATGTTTACATGCTCCGGCTTTCCATATTGTCATACCGCACCCATATGGATACTATTGACCTGGCTGTGGATGTGATTCGGCGGGAAGTGGAAAAACTGAAATCGTAATTGTGGGGTCAGAGTAAAAATTCTGCGACTCTTACTCTGACCCCGACTATTTCCTGAAAGCAACGATGACAATGAATACACAACTCCTGGAGCGGCGCTACCGCCTGCTGGGCGCCGGCGCGCCCCTGTTCTACAACGAACCGGTGCATATCGTCAGGGGCGAAGGCGTCTGGCTGTACGGCGCTGACGGAAAAAAATACCTGGATGTCTACAACAATGTTCCCAACGTTGGGCATTGCCATCCGCATGTAGTCGAGGCGTTGTACAAACAGTCACAGACCCTGAACGTGCATAACCGCTACCTGCACGAACTGGTGCTGGAATACGCGGAACGCCTGACCGCCCTGCATGACGACCCCCTGTCCATGGCCTTTATCGTCTGCACCGGCAGCGAAGCCAACGAGATTGCCCTGCGCATGGCGCGCCAGGCCACCGGCAAACAGGGCATTATCTGCACCAATAGCACCTACCACGGCAACACCACGGCGGTGGACGAACTGGCTACTTACTTTCATGGCGGGACCTCGCCGAGTCCGAACGTGAAGGCGGTGCCGTTCCCGGAGAGCTACCGGCCCCTGGACGACCTCTCGGGCGAGGCCCTGGCCGCTGCTTACGCCGGCAAGGTAAAACAGGCCATCGATGAGTTCGAGGAAGAGGGCATCGGCTGCGCCGGCATGTTGATCTGCACCCTGTTTTCCGGGGAAGGCCTGCCGGACGTGCCGCCGGGCTATATGGAACAGGCCATCGGCCATGTGCGCGCGGCGGGCGGCCTGTATATCGCCGACGAGGTGCAGGCCGGTTTCGCCCGCAGCGGCGAGAAAATGTGGGGCTACCGGCTAAGCGGCGTCACGCCGGACATCGTGACCATGGGCAAACCCATGGGCAACGGCCACCCGGTCGCCGGGGTGGTGGCCCGGCCCGACCTGGTGAACGGGTTCCGGGAGCAGGTCATGTATTTCAACACCTTCGGCGGCAACCCGGTGCAGTGCGCGGTGGGCATGGCGGTGCTGGACGTCATCGAACAGGAGAACCTGCAGGAAAATGCCCTGGTGGTGGGCGAGTATGTCAGGGACGGGTTGCGCGCCTTGCAGTCCGAACACGAACTGATCGGAGACGTGCGCGGCCGCGGCCTGTTTATCGGCGTCGAACTGGTGACGG
>CAYOEQ010000068.1:2461-4963 GCA_964402775.1 uncultured Enterobacteriaceae bacterium | reverse complement strand
CTGATCGGAGACGTGCGCGGCCGCGGCCTGTTTATCGGCGTCGAACTGGTGACGGGCCGGGAGGCAAAGACGCCGGCGACGGCACAGGCCAAAGCCATTGCCAATGCGATGAAAGACAAAGGGGTACTGATCAGTAACATCGGCATGTATGACAACGTGCTGAAGATGCGCCCGCCATTGCCTTTCTCGAAAGACAATGCCGATTTGCTGTTGTCCGTCCTGGAAGACGTACTGGCTCCAGGTATCTCAGAATAATCTACGCAAACCAAGCATCAGGATCCTGTTCTTCCGGTCGTACAACGGGATCGTCGAATCGGTCTGCGTCCAGCCCAGGGTGACCTCCGGCAGGTAACCTGCCAGCGCAATCGCCCGGTTGGAGACGGTCAGGCTGGCCAGGTAGGTGCGGTCCCTGCGGCTTTCCCCGAACAAGGCATATATGCCTTCATAATAACGTTCATCGATGTATCCCTGCGCTTTCAGGTTCCAGTTCCGGCCCAGTACCGTTGCGTAATCCAGCGATGTCCCCCAGCCCTGCCAGCGCAGGTTCTTGCGGTCCGTGTTTTCCTGCGCCACCCTTGCGCCGGCCTGCAGGTAGCCCAGGCCGATGCGCCGTATGAGGTTAAGTTGTACGGACTGGCCGAACGGGTCCAGGTCCTGGTTCAGCCTGTCGTAGCGGGTCTCCCACACGCGGGCGCTTGCGCCGGCGCTCCAGCGGTCGTTGAGCGTCTGTTCCAGCCCCAGCCGCGCCCAGCCGCTGACCGCATAGCCGTCTCCGCCGCGCCAGCGCCGTTCGCCGCCGATGTCGGCGCGCAGCATGCCGGGCCTGCGTTCTCCTGCGAGGGTCATGGCATAGCGCCAGCGCGGTCCTGACGACAGGTTGAGCCAGGTACGGTTATGTTCCCCGGCATTGATGGCCGTATTGCGGGCGATCCCTGCGCGGGTCTCCAAATAGGCCCGCCCGCCCGGCAGCGGGGTATGGCGCCAGCGCAGGTTAAGGCCGGTGCGCGCCACCCACGCGGCAACGGCCTGTTGGTCAAGTTCGAATTCCAGGCCGCCGAAAATCGGCACCTCGACGGAGTCCTGTTCCGGCGCGTGGTTGACGTTGCTGTCGCGCCAGAAGCCGAAGTCGAAGTTGACCTGGAACCTCTGGCGCGCCCGGATGCGCTCCAGGAAACCTTCCACGTTGCGCCGCACCGGCGCCGGCAGGTCTTCCTTGCCGCGCAGTTCACGGAAGATGTTCTCGGCGTGCTCGTCATGCCCGAGCGTGAACAACGTAGAGGCGTAGTCCAGGCGCACGCGGTCCAGTTCCGGCCGCTCCACGGACAGTTGGCCGAGGATCACGGCCGCATGGGCCGGGCGGCCCATTTTCAACAAGGCCTGCGCCGCCAGGAAACGGATATTGGTGGTATCGATATCCCCTTCGGCCCTGGCGGCCTGCATTATGCGGCGTAACAACTCAAACGCCTGTTGCGGTTGTCCTTCATCCATCCACTTGCGGGCCAGTTCAAGTGCTGTCCCTGCGTCCAGTATGGGGAGTTCGTCAGCCGCGCCCGTCTGTGGGTTGCCTCCGTCAATATCATCCTGAGCGAGCGCGGCCGGCCAGGCGCAGGTCAGGAAGAGGAAGCAGGTAAAAAGGTAAAAGGGGGCAGAATTATTTCTGTCCCCGGTTGGTTTGAGTTGGGGGTGAGGGGACAGAATTAATACTGTCCCCGACTGGTTTTCCTGCTACTCGGCATCGCGCTTGGCGCCGAATGATCCCACTACCGAGGCGTATTCGAAGATACCGCCGACTTCCTCGTGCCTGGAACCGTAGAAATGGCCTTCAATCCGTTGGCGCGGTTGGGAAAGGTTAAGCGGATCATCAACATCTCCCAGTTCTTGTGCGAAAGAACCGCCGGTCAGGTCAAGACCCGCCCAGTTTACGGAATTAATGGTAAGTCCGCTTACGACCAGGGGATCACCCGTCCTGAGGTCCCTGATACTGTCGAACAAGACGTCCACCGTCGGGTTCAGGAAATCGGCAATGGAGACTGTCACATCGGCTGTAAGCAGGCTGCGGTCTTCAAACCTTTCAAGCAGGTTGACGCCGATGGCGACGCCGTTCCATTCGCCGCTGCCGGAGTCAGGATTGCTGCCGCTCGCATTGCCGAACGTAAAACTGAATACGGCTACCTGGGCGGGGTCTTCCGTATTCCCGTCAAACGTCGCCTGGACTCCGAAGTAGTGGTGATCGAGCCAGCCGCCGTAGGTAAGGACCTCGGTTGTTTCACTGGCGCCAACGATAGGTATTTCACCACCCAGCCTGCGCGACTGGGCAAAGGAAATGCCCCCGTAGGTCATCACGGCCTGGTACTCGTTCCCATCCAGGTTGTGATCGGCAATGCCGATCTGCTGGATGCCGCCGGGTCCGGCGCTGCATGTCAATCCCTCACAGTCGGCTGCGGTAAATATATCGTCATCACCGGTAACCAGCAGGGCCAGGGTGCTGGTGAGATATGTGTC
>CAYOEQ010000068.1:0-2361 GCA_964402775.1 uncultured Enterobacteriaceae bacterium | reverse complement strand
CTTAATGCCGGAGGGGTACCCAAGCGGTCAACGGGGGCAGACTGTAAATCTGCTGGCGACGCCTTCGTAGGTTCGAATCCTACCCCCTCCACCAACTGGTGCAGGGGGTGGGGAAACAGTACAGGGCAGGTTTACGGAATACCTGATGAAATGGCAGCTATTCCGGGCTGTTTTACCTGGCGGGTGTAGTTCAATGGTAGAACTTCAGCCTTCCAAGCTGACGGCGTGGGTTCGATTCCCATCACCCGCTCCAAAAGCTGAGGTCGATGCCCATATAGCTCAGTCGGTAGAGCACTTTCTTGGTAAGGAAGAGGTCACCGGTTCAATTCCGGTTATGGGCTCCATGAATGACATTTTACGTTTAACAATCTGAGGAGAATATTGTATGTCCAAGGAAAAATTTCAGCGAACGAAGCCCCACGTCAACGTGGGAACGATCGGTCATGTAGATCACGGGAAGACAACTCTGACGGCCGCCATCACAATGGCGATGGCTGCGCGCTTCGGTGGGGAAATTAAAGCGTATGACCAGATTGATAATGCGCCTGAAGAGCGCGAGCGCGGTATCACGATTGCAACCGCGCACGTTGAATACGAGAGTGAGAACCGCCACTATGCACACGTGGACTGCCCGGGCCATGCGGACTACGTAAAGAACATGATTACCGGCGCAGCCCAGATGGACGGCGCGGTGCTGGTGGTGAGCGCTGCGGACGGTCCCATGCCGCAGACCCGTGAACACATCCTGCTGGCGCGCCAGGTAGGTGTGCCGAAGATAGTGGTATACCTGAACAAGGCCGACCAGGTGGATGACGACGAGTTGCTGGAACTGGTCGAGCTGGAAGTGCGGGAACTGCTTGACACCTACGAGTTCCCGGGTGACGACACGCCGGTCATTACGGGCAGCGCGCTGCAGGCGCTGAACGGCGAAGACAGCGAACTGGGTCTCAAATCAATCGACCGTCTCATCGAAGCGATGGACGAGTACATCCCGATACCGGAACGCCCCGTGGACCAGCCCTTCCTGCTGCCCATTGAGGACGTGTTTTCCATCAGCGGCCGCGGCACCGTGGTCACCGGCCGGGTGGAGCGCGGCATAGTCAAGGTAGGGGAAGATGTGGAAATCGTTGGAATCCGCGACACCGCCAAGACCACCTGCACAGGCGTGGAGATGTTTCGCAAGCTGCTGGACGAGGGCCAGGCCGGCGATAACGTAGGCGTATTGCTGCGTGGAACGAAACGGACCGAGGTGGAGCGCGGTCAGGTGGTGTGCAAACCCGGCAGCATCACGCCGCACACGAAGTTCGAATGCGAGGTGTATGTGCTGAGCAAGGAAGAGGGAGGGCGCCATACGCCGTTTTTCAATAATTATCGCCCGCAATTTTATTTCCGGACCACCGACGTGACCGGCGCGGTGGAGTTGCCGGAAGGTTCGGAGATGGTGATGCCGGGCGACAACATCAGCATGACCGTGGATCTGATATCGCCTATCGCGATGGAGGACGGCCTGCGTTTTGCGATACGTGAAGGAGGCCGTACCGTAGGCGCCGGCGTGGTCAGCAAGATTATCGAATAGCCGTCTGTATTCCATAATATCCTTGTTAATTCTCAATAGGCCAGTAGCTCAATTGGCAGAGCGGCGGTCTCCAAAACCGCAGGTTGGGGGTTCGATTCCCTCCTGGCCTGCCAACAGGACGACATATATGGGGTCAGAGTAAAATTTATTTGACAAGTACAGTTGGGGCAAGGATACCGGTAAATTTTACTCTGACCCCATGTTTATATTTATTTGAATTGATGAGTTCAGAGACAGTAAACGTGAAGTTTGACCTGGTAAAACTGGTCATTGCGGCGCTTGTCGTCATAGCTGCGGTTGTCGGTTTCTATGTTTTTGATGATCAGTCGACGCCGTTACGGGTAGCGGGATTGCTGGCCGCAACGGGGGTTGCCGCCTGGATTGGTTTGCAGACGGAACCCGGCAGGAGATTCTGGAATTTCCTGCAGGATGCCCAGCTCGAGGTGCGCAAGGTAGTCTGGCCGACGCGCCAGGAGACATTGCAGACGACGCTGCTCGTGATAGGAGTGGTCATCCTGGCTGCCCTGATACTGTGGGGGCTGGATGCGGTACTGGGCTGGGCAGTCAGATTATTGATAGGCGGTCCCGGAGGGTAGGTCGGTGGAACTCAAGTGGTACGTGGTACAGGCCTATTCCGGCCATGAACAGAACGTGATGCGTTCGCTGAAGGAACGCATCGAGCGGAGTGACCTCAAGGAGCAGTTCGGCGAGATCCTGGTGCCTACCGAGGAAGTTGTGGAGATGCGTGACGGCAAGAAGCGCAAGAGTGACCGCAAGTTTTTCCC
>CAYOEQ010000067.1:2767-11259 GCA_964402775.1 uncultured Enterobacteriaceae bacterium | reverse complement strand
CTGCAAACAGGTAAAACACGTACCACATGCCCATTTCGCAGGTATAGGCGGGGTGCCGGCAATACCTGAACAACCCCTGCATGATAAACGGCTGCCGCACGGTTTCTCCGGCATTGATTTTCCGTTTCTTTTCCTGTTGGAACCTCCACATCTGTTCGTCAGCCACGGCCTCGATCACGAACAGGATGACAAAAAGCATGATGGCGACGCCATCCAGGTAATTCAGCGGCTGGTCCCGGCCTGTCCAGGCCTGGTGGATGGGAGAGGTAAATAGCCAGACGATCAACATCTGCCCCGGCGCGATAAACGTGAAATTCAGTAGCTGGAACCCGGCGGGTCCCAGGCGTTCCCGCATGACCTCCCAGCGGTAGTCTTCATTTCCGGGCCTGAAACCGCCTTTACGCGCGAAATTGAAGGTGAGGCGGGCGCCCCACGCCAGCGCCAGCAGCGTCATGATATTGAGCCGGGACGAACTGAAATCCGCATCGGCCGCCACCAGCAGGCAATAAATGCCGGGACAAATGGGCCAGATGCGGTCCACCCAGGAATACTCCCGTGTCACCACCGACAATACCCAGCATGCGATAGCCAGGATGACGGCCAGGTCGAGCGCCGTTCCGTAAGGCGTGCCCTGCAACGGATGCGGAATGAAGTTGATGTCGATCATCCTGTAGAACCCTCCCATGTTTGTGGCTGCGGCTGCAGTCTCCAGACTACCCGTCTTCCGTATGTATTATAATGTGTACCGGATGCTTACCGCCATGAATTCTGCCACCCTCCCAAATTCATCGTCTTGTAAATATTTCAATATTCTTCTGACCGTAATCGTTAAATCCCTGGCCGTCCTGCTTGCCGTCCTGCCCGCCCCGGTGCATGCAGACGCAATCCCGGGACAACCTGCGAGTGAAGAATTTGAACTCGACCTGGGACCGCAGGGTAAAGAACACAACCGGGACCTGTATGGATACGGAAGCCTGCTGAAACAGGAAAACATAGCAGCCGGCGCATGGGGCACATGGGAACTTGTCTACCATGTCGGACGGCTCGGTGTGGATGACGGCGGACGCGTTTTCCTGCTGTTCAATGCCGTCGCGGATTGGAGCCGGTTTCAATTTGACGACCCCCGGGCTGCCGGTTATGTGTCGGTGCGTACGGACGGCGATGCCCGGGTCGCCGCGCACAGGAATCCACGGCACGCAGGACCCAGACCCTACTGGGGCGGAATTATCATCACAGTGCGGGAAGGAAACCTCGTCCGGGGAGACAAGGTATTCATCACACTTGGCGATCGTAGCGGTGGCAGTCCCGGCATACGCGCGCCTACAATCGTCTCGCACCTTGCCCACGAGTTTCGATTCATGGTTGACCCGCTGAATGCGGTCAATCCCGTCCGGGTAAAAGATTCGCCGAAGACACGGATCGCCGGCGCAGAGACCGCCCAATTACAGGCCTTGTGGCCTTCTGAAGCTACTTCGGGAGGGCAAACCTGGTTGCTGGTTAAAGCCAAGGATCGCTGGGGCAACCCGGCGAAGTCATACACCGGGACTGTCCTGATAAACGCGCAGGGATTCAGGAACCTGCCGGCCACGTATCAATTTACGGAAAATGATGAAGGATTTCATCGATTTGACAATATTGCCGTTCCCGAAGCCGGTGAATACGTAATCACCATTGCAGACACCAGGGACAGTAACCTGTCGGCGCAAACCAACGTTATGGTGGTGAAAAATGACATGGATCTGCGGCCGTACTGCGGTGACCTGCACGGCCAGCATATCCGCGGTTCGTCCAGTCTCCACCAGTACGCCTCCTATGCCCGCGGTTTTGCCGGCATCGACTTCATGTCCTGGGCGGTAAACGATTTCCACCTGACCCGCGCAACCTGGGACGCCATCCAGGAAACCAGCAGGACATTCAACCAACCCGGCCGCTTTGTCGTATTTCCCGGTTACGAATGGTCGGGGACCACGGGACGGGGCGGTGACCACAACGTCATCTACCTGGCGGACAACCAGCCGCTGTACCGCAGCGCGTACGTGGAACATGACCTGCGGGGCTACGATCACGCTACGGACCGCTACACGGTTGATGCGTTAATCAGGTCGCTCGCTCCCGATAACGTATTTCTCATGCCGCACATAGGCGGGCGCCGGGCCAACCTGGATTTTTTTGATCCTGAAATAATGCCGTTCATTGAAATCTATTCGGACCATGGACAATTCGAATGGTTTCTTGAAGAAGCATTAACCCGCGGCCTGAAAGCCGGGTTTACGGCAAGCAGTGACGATGTGTATGGCAAACCCGGAGACTCCATCCCCGGTGACCGCCTTTTTGCGGTACACGGCGGCATCACCTGCGTTTATGCGGAAGGTCTTGACAGGCAGGACCTGTGGAGTGCCTTCAAGGCGCGGCGCGTCTACGGCACGACCGGCGAGCGTATGCAACTGCGTTTCAAAACCGGCAACCACTGGCTCGGCGAAGAAATTCAAAAGACTGAACCACCCGTTTTTACCGTGGAAACCGGCGGCACGGCAGGTATCGAACGCGTAGAGATATTTCGCGGTACGGAGGTAGCCTATACCCACAGACCGGAAGCAGGAAAAAACAGGGACAGGACCAAAGTGATCTGGCGCGGCGCGGCCTCAAGGGAGAGGGCGAGACAAACCACCTGGCGCGGAACCATAAAGGTTAAAGGCGGCACGATTAAGGAGAGCTTTCGGTACCGGCTCGACTATCCTACCGAGTTACTCGTTCAGGAAAGTAAAAATGAAATCCGTTTCGATACATTTACCGCCGGAGATGAGGACGGCGTAATCCTGGACCTGGATGTGCCGGGTAATGGAACATTATTGTTTGAATCGGAGGTTAACTCACGAAGTCAATTTGATGATGCCGGCGAAGGAACAAATACCATCAAACTGGAGATACCCTTGAAAGAAATAAGTGAGAGGGGCTTGGTTTACCCCATCGGCGGCGTTGACCGGGAGATAGCTGTCAGAAAAACGGGAAGTGATTATCCCCGGAAGGTCATGTTTACCTGGACAGAAGAGATATTACAGGAGCAGACAACTGCGTACTGGGTACGCGTGTTGCAGGAAGACGGGGCAACGGCCTGGTCGAGTCCGATATTCGTTACGCCTGAATAAATAGTCCCGGGAACGGCAACGACGCGGTTTGAATTTCCTATCCCTTTATAATTCGCTCGCCTAACCGTTCCGCCCACCACTGGTTGAATTCCCAGAGACAACGTTCGTACGGGACGGACAACCTGCCCTGCTCATAAAACGGGCTGCGAATACCGGACTGGCAACGTGCAAAAGCGGGCATGTCGTCATTCTCATGCACGGACCTTGCCCATTGCACGCGGTCCCGGATCGCCTGTTCGAGTCCCGGGTCTGCAACCGTGCTGCGCGGCATCAGGTCATTCAGCCAGAGGTCATGGCTTTCGGCAGAGGTCGGCATTAACCGGTAATAAGCGACCTGGTCGGCGCCAATTCCCAGCAGCAGGTTAGGCCAGACGAACACCACCATGGGTTCCATCCGTTCAGCCTCACTGAGAGTTTCGATAAAAGGCAGGTCCAAACCGCCATCAATATTGGTTGCCGATGCGGCCTGCGCCGGCCCGAAGCTGAGTACCGAATACCTTCCCGTGCTTTCGATTGGATAAGAGTTGGCTGCCGGATAGGTGGGCTGAAACGTTTTTACATGGGCGCCGAGGTGATGGTAGGCCTCAAGAAACGATTCAGAATTGATCTTCCAGTTCTGGCGTTGATCATAATAAAAGGCCTCATGGGCCGGGACCAGGTCGGCCATGTGCCAGTTTGCCAGTATCTTTTGTAAACCCGTCAACTGGGCATGCAGCGGTTCTGCGTCGCCGCTGATATTGACGAATATAAATCCTTCCCAGATCTCGGCGCGCATTTCCCTCAGGCGGCAGTTCTTCCGATCAAAGTTTTTGACCTTGTCCATCAATGGCGCCGCTTTCAGCCGGCCGTCGAGTTCATAGGTCCAGGCATGGAAAGGACAAACGAACAGTTTTGCATTGCCGCTGCCGGCGGCAACCAGTGTTCCCTTGTGCTGGCAGACACGGGACAAAAGATGAATGTCATTATTTTTGTCGCGCGTCAGTACCAGAGGATAGTCGAACACATCGACACACAGATAATCACCGGTATTCGGCACCTGGCTGACGTGGGCCACATTGACCCAGTGTGTCAGGAACAGTTGTTCCGCCTCCTGCCTGAAAATATATTCTGAAACGTAGGCGGCCTGAGGCAGGTTACAGGCCTCTTCCAAAGGCAGGCTGACTTTGGCGAGTTGTTCCGGTGTCACGAACTGGTTATGTGTCTGGGTCATGCGCTGTTCCTCGCGGCAGCTTTCCACATAATTATTAATCCGACGGGTAATGATAGCAAGCCAATCCAGAGCACCGGACTGTAACCCGCATTATTCAATACGTATGTTGCCAGCGCCGGGCCTGCGGCCAGTGCTGACGGAAACACGACTGCAAGGCCTACCAGCATTCGACCGTTTGTATCAATATTGGCTATGATCCCCGATAGAAAAGGCAGGCAAAAATACCAGGCCGCGTTAAACAGGCATGCTGCGATGATATAGGGATAAACGGATTGCACGCCCCACAGGAAACTTATGCCGATTGCCGAACATACCATGCTTGCCGCGACAGGAAGGCGGCGGCCCAGCCGGTCCCCCAGCCAGGTGGCCAGGGACGCGCCGAAGACAGCCAGCACTATGGAGGCCGACAGAATACTTCCCACGCTGCCGGGGTCAATACCCGCAGCCATACCGATACGCTCGAAATAAGCCCATACCGCTGCCTGCCCGCCATAGTAAATGAATATGCCAAGCAGGCCTGTCAGGCCGAGGAGCAGTCTGTTATTTTTATCGGGCGTGGCGCCGGCATCTCTGCCATGTTCCGGGAAGCTTTCAGCCAGGGGTAATACGAGCAGCGCAAGAATGCTGACTGCCAGGAAGGGCGCGGCAAGACCATATTCTGATATCCGACCGGGCAATAAATACAGTCCGGCAGCGCCGACTATTAACTGCGTCACCGCCCAGAAGCCATAGTTACGGTCAAAATTCCTGGTCAGACCGATGGAAATTATGGTGACATTCATTAACAGACCGGCGCCGAGTCCCGCCAGGAACCTGAAGCCGGCCAATTCAGCGTAGCTGTGCAAGTACATCGAGGTGATATTGCCCAACACGGCGATGAACACCCCGGCAAGCAGGATATGACGCCAGTTAACACGGGTGATGACGGCAAACACAAGCGCTGAACTGAGCGCATAACCCGCCATTTCAAGGGAAAAAAGATAACCGGCCTGCGTCTCCGTCATGCCTTCGATGTCGACGTAGGCGCCGATAATGATCGGCCCGAACATCAATACCGCAACGCCTACCGCAGAGGTATAGGCATAGGCGAATATCGATAGCGGGCGGTCGGGGTCGAATGACATCGAACTTATTTCGAAACTGAAATCGTAGTATATCGTAGCATCATCCTGACTCCTTGAAATAACGCCGCATTTCTTCCACAACCTTCGGCGCAAGCAATGTCGTCGCCGTAAGCGTAGGAATAACCATCAAAGCAAACGCCGTGTCGATAATATTGACCGCCGTAGTCTGGCTCCAGTTCGCGGCAACAGGGATTAGCAACAGGTAAACATATACGTACTGACCCCCGGTCCGTTTGCCTAGCAGATAGCGCGCACATTTCACGCTGTAATAGGAATAACTTATCATGGTGGAAACGGCGAACAGGGAAAAAGTGACCAGCAGGACGACGCTGCCCAGGTAAGGAAGAGTCTGCTCAAAGGCGTCTGCCGTCATCACGACGCCATTGCCCGACGGCGGGATGCCGGCGCTGAGTATCACCAGGGCAGTGAGGGTGCAGACAATAATCGTATCGATGAACGGGCCCGTCATGGCGACCAGGCCTTCCCGGATCGGTTCCCTGGTCTGTGCTGCGCCGTGGGCCAGGGCCTCGGTGCCGAGTCCCGCCTCGTTGGAGAATACGGCGCGTTTGACCCCGGTCACCAGTACTTCCTTGAATGTCAGCCCCACCGCCCCGCCCAGCACTGCCTGGCCGCCGAAGGCCGCGCTGAATATTTCCGCGAACAGGGCCGGGATTACCTCGTAATGGGAGACAATCACCAGCATGCTTGAGAAAAAATAGAGCACGAACATGAGCGGCACCAGACGGGATGTTGCGGCGCCGACACGCCTGATGCCGCCCAGGATCACGGATCCGACGAAAACCATGGCGACAATGCCGGTAATCGTCCGGTCAACACCCCACTCGGCCTGCAACAGGCCGGCGAACTGGTTGGCCTGGAACAAGGGCAGGCAACCCATCATGCCGCACACGGCAAACATCAGGGCAAGGGGCTTGAACCGGGGTCCCAGCCCCACTTCGATAAAATACATGGGACCGCCCTGGGCAATGCCGTCTTCGTCCTGGCGCCGGTACATACAGGCAAGCGTGCATGTGAAGAATTTTGTGCACATGCCCAGCAGGCCCGCCATCCACATCCAGAAGATGGCGCCCGGCCCGCCCATGCTGATGGCAATGGCCACCCCGGCAATATTGCCCATGCCGATAGTGCCGGACAACGCGGATGAAAGCGCCTGGAAATGCGGTATCTCTCCGGGGTCGCCGGGATTGTCGTACCTGCCCCGCAACAGGTTGAAAGTATGGCGCAGGCGCAGGAACGGCAATAAACGGCAGAGAAAAGCGAAATACAATGCGGAGCCGGCAACCAGCAAAACCAGCGGCAGTCCCCACATGACATCCACTGCCTGCTGCCAGAAATGATCGAAACCGTTGAGGTTCACGGTTGCCGGTTCCCATAGGTGTGAATGGACTTATTCACGATATACTTTACCATTGTTCGACGGGAGGGTACCTGAGAGATTCCTTATGTTTAATCCTGCGCCGTTAATTGCAAAAGCCGGAACCTGCATTACTCATTATGCGGTTATTATCGTTATTTTACTGGCAGGCAGCAGCAATCTCCCATCGCAGGAGCAAACCAGCGGGCAATCAGGCAATAGCCGGGATCATATACCGGCGGATGGCGGCATGCATGGATGGCCCGCCTATGGCGGCGCTCCGGAAGGCGGGCAGTATTCGCCGCTCAGCCGGATTGACAGGGGTAACGTCCGGAAACTTGAGGTCGCCTGGACATACCACAGCGGCGATGTCTCGGACGGCGCCGGCGGCACGGCAGTGACCCCCCTGGAGGTAAACCCCATACTGGCCAATGACAGGCTGTATTTATGCACGCCGTTTAACCGCATCGTCGCGCTGGACCCGGCAACGGGGGCCGAGGAATGGAGCCATGATCCCGGAATAGACAGGAAGAACACCTATTCAAGAGGCAGTTATTGCAGGGGTGTGGCGTACTGGTCGGAAGCGGCAACAGGGGACCGGGAGCAGGTTTGCGGCAAACGCGTGTTGAGCGGTATCGGCGACGGGCGGCTTATTGCCGTGGATGCGGACACGGGCAGGCCATGCAGTGACTTCGGCAATAACGGTCAAATCGATTTGAATACGTTTGACTATCACGGCGAGGGCAGCATCTCCCTGACCTCTCCGCCGGCAATCTACCGGGATGTGGTGATTGTCGGGGCCACGATCCTTGACGGCGAATGGGCCAATGCGCCGGACGGCATAGTCAGGGGATTTGATGTGCGCAGCGGCCGGGAGTTATGGAACTGGAACCCGATACCGGAACACTTGCGCGACACCCTCGGCGGCGCAAATACGTGGGCGCCCATATCCATCGACAGCCGGCGCGGCTGGGTCTTTTTGCCGACCGGCAGCCCCAGCCATGACCCGTATGGAAAACACCGCTCCGAACCCATCCCTCACGGCAATGCCGTAGTGGTGCTGGACGCCCTGACAGGTGAAGAAGTATGGTCGTACCAGACGCTGCGCCACGACCTGTGGGACTACGATCTGCCGTCCATGCCGGCCCTGGTCGAAGTGACCCGCAACGGCAGCAAGACAGAGGCGGTCCTGCAGGCGACCAAAACCGGATTCTTTTTCATACTGGACAGGGACACGGGCCGGCCCCTGTTTCCCGTACAGGAGATGGAGGTTCCGCAGTCGGACCTGGAGGGCGAGACACCCTCGCCCGTGCAACCGGCGCCGCTGGCGCCGCCGCCGTTTACTGCGCAATCCGTTACGGCGGACGATGCCTGGGGGCTGACGCCGTGGGACAGGAAACAGTGCCGCGACAGGATCCTGGCATTAAGAAATGAGGGCTTGTATACGCCGCCCAGCGTCAACGGATCCGTGCTTTTTCCTTCCGACTCCGGGGGCAGCAATTGGGGAGGCGTTGCCTATGACCCGGGATCCGGCCTGGCAGTCGTCAACTCCACGAATGTCCTGAGATCGCAAAAGCTGGCGCCCCGCAAGGAATTCGAAGCGTCGGGCAACGCGCAAAAAACAGCCGGGCGTAGTT
>CAYOEQ010000067.1:0-2667 GCA_964402775.1 uncultured Enterobacteriaceae bacterium | reverse complement strand
CCCCGCAAGGAATTCGAAGCGTCGGGCAACGCGCAAAAAACAGCCGGGCGTAGTTCGGTCGCGCCAATGCCCGGGACGCCTTACGTCTGGATTCGGGAAACCCTGGTGTCCGATCTCGGCATCCCGTGTAATCCTCCGCCATGGGGTAACCTGACGGCGATCGACACTTCCAGCGGGAAAATACGCTGGCAAATCCCTTTCGGCCGCAAACCGTTCGGTTTCGGGCTGTTCCGTTCACCGAAAAAATGGGGTTCACCCAACCAGGGCGGACCGATCATTACCGGGGGAGGACTGATTTTTATCGGGGCGAGTATCGACAACCGGTTCCGCGCCTACGATCTCTACTCGGGTGAAGAATTATGGAGCGCCGGCCTTCCCGCGCCGGGCAACGCCACGCCCATGACCTACCTGCATGGTGAGAGCAACCGCCAGTTTGTTGTCATTGCGGCAGGCGGTTACCCTACCTTCGGGACCGAACTGAGCGACGCCATCGTTGCGTTCGCCCTGCCCGGGGAACCCCTGGATTAAGTCAAAGGCTCCTTAACCAGCCGGTAATTTATTGCGCGCCTCCCGTATTTCCTCAAGATCCAGATCACTCGACTCCCAGAATTGCAGAAAGCGGCGGTACCAGTCCCGGGCGCGTTCCCGGTTACCCTGCTGTTCATACAATTGTCCCAGTTGATAGTGGGCTTTTACATAATGGATGGGAATGTCCAGCCTGGCATCGGTAAGAGTGACCAGCCTTTCCATTTCGGCGATGGCGCCCTCCAGGTCTCCGGCCTGCCACTTTGCCCGGGCCATGCTCTCACGGTACAGGGGATGATCGTATATCTTCAAGGTGGCCTGGAAGTTCATGGCCGCATCTTCCGGCCGGTTGAGTTGCAGCAGGATTTCGCCGTTCAAGTGATAGAAGCGGCGAATATGAGAGCGGAATTCGGGGTCGTTCACGGAGTCGCCGATCACCCGCAGGCGCTGGGCGGCATCGAGCAGCCGCCCTTTCTTGACCAGGGCCAGGCCGACCAGGTGCTCGATATCAAGATTGATGTCACTGGGGTCCCGCGCCAGTTCCAGCGCCTGCCCATAGCTCTTGATCGCTTCATCGACCCGGCCGGTTTCGGCCTGGAAGTAAGCGATGTAGAACAGCTTGAGCCCTTCACCCGCCGGATCGTTACGCAGGCCCCGGAGACGTTTGGCTTCCAGCTTGTGCTCTGCAGCCTCGGAAAACCTGCCCTGGTAGGCGGAAATCAACGCCAGTTCGTCGTGAATCATCTCCAGCGTCTCATTGCCGGTTGTTTCGGCAAACAACGCCTCAAGGCTTGCCCTGGCCGAATCAATCTCGTCCTCGAGGGTATCGATCCTGGCCAGTTCCAGGATTATCATGGGGTTACCGGGTTGTTCCTGCAGTTTCTCCTGCAGCATTTGTCGCGCCGCGTCGAAGTCCCCGTTCCGGCGGGTTTTGATGGCGTCCGCCAGGTCGCCTTCCGGCTCCGGCAATCCGCCGTAAGGCAGGTCGCCCGGGATTTCCGGCATCCATCCCTCACGCCGTTCCATCACAAAGGCGGCAAGCAGCGCTGCCCGACTTTCCACGTATTCCCTGCCCGCTTCGACAGTGGCGCCGCGCGGATCGCCCAGGACGCCTATCGGCGAGATGCTGTGGGTGCCGTCGCGGTTGAGTTTTTCGCCCATCGCCATGGCATCGCCCATGAAGCCCTGCTCGGCGCTCTCCAGGTCAACCAGTTCCGGTTCGCAGGCCAGCATGAAAGCCGTTTCCGACAGGCCGGCATGCGTGCCGGCCGTTGCAGGGTCGATTCCCAGGCGTTCCGAGATAACGGCCGCCGACCCAAGGTAGGCATCGGCATCGGAATAGGAAAAAATGTTCACATGGGGATAGAGCACGCGAAGTTCTTCCCCCAGTTCCCCGGCCATGGGAAAGTTGGTGCCGTGGGTCGGGATAATGGCGATGTGGCGGAACCCGTGCCAGGCGAGACTGTGGACGTATTCGTAGACCAGGGCTTTGAGTATCGGTTTCCGCACGCTGATCGTCCCGGGGAAATGCATGTGATGGGGAGAGATGCCGACCCGGATGTTGGGCGTGATCAGGGCCTGCCCTACCCGTTCCGCAACCATGCGCGCCAGACAGTCGCCGGAGGCCGAATCGGTCGCCAGGGCCAGTTGCGGCCCGTGCTGCTCAGTCGCCCCGATAGTAATGATTGCGGTGGTTATCCCACTGTTCAGGGCTGCTTCAACTTCCTTCCACGTCTTGTTTTCCAGTTCGTGCCGGGCCGGGGAAAGGACGTGAAACCGGCGGCCGTCTTCCAGGGTCAGGCTCCGACCGTCGAACGTGGCATTCATGCCGGTATTGTTGGTGTTGGAAGCTGAAGACTGATTCGCGGAGGTCCAGTAGGCCGTATCAAGCCTGATGGCGTCATTTTCCGCTTCATAGCGGCCATAGCCGGTTTCGACGCCGTTTTCATCACCGTTGACAAGAATCAGGTAGCCGTCAACGAGGGCCAGCGCGCCGTTTTCCAGTTTGTACACCTTGCCCTCACCGGGTCCTGCCGACACAAATTTTTGCATCGTTCCACTACGCATGAAGGATAATGTCAGTTCATCACCCGTGCGCTTGACATCAACCTCGTGCTCCGTGAGCCCCCGGTAATTGAGTGG
>CAYOEQ010000066.1:0-11296 GCA_964402775.1 uncultured Enterobacteriaceae bacterium | reverse complement strand
GCCATCGGCGGCGTTCGGCTCGATATCGTTGTGGCTCAAACGCCCCCCGATGCGCAGGCGCCAAGGGAAGCGCAGGGTCCGGATCCACTTGACCTTGAACTCCGGGAAGGCGTGCCGGAACGTCTTTTGGTCCCGCGAATACCCGGCGATCTCCTCGTCGCTGAGGCCACCGTAGTAATTGGCGAAATCCTCCTTCTCGTAAACCAGTTCGACCTCGAGCCGCTGGCCGGGCCGGAATTCGGGTGTATCGACGAGCACGCGGTGTACCCACTTGCCCTTGGTTGTGATAAATGCTTGCGCGCTGTATTTGCGACGATAGGGCACGCTCTGGCCATCGTATTCAAAGAGATTGGCCCGCAGCCCGTATCCAGTGCCGTCGTCCGAGTTGAAATTCAGCAGCGGTATCATAGTCGGACGCCAGCCGACGGTCTCGTGGACCTGCTGGGCCCCGCTTGGACACGCCCACGCGAACGCCAAGATCGCCGCAATATGAAGGACCCGATTCAGCATAGACCAACCCTCAATAAGTTGCTCTGGTGTCAGATCGCTCGCCAGCGGCGAGGGCTAAATATCGGGGCTGTCTGGGCGGCACAAGGAGATCGGATACTAGCGATAAGGGACGGAGGCGATAGTCAACGTGGCCTATCTGGCGCGGCCGCGATCGCCGCGACCGGCAGCCAGCAGCCGGCGAGAAGAAACAGGGAGCAAACTTAGCCCGGTTAGATTGACATTCGCCGCTTTTCAATGGCATCTTCCAATTCTTGCATGCAAAAACTGAGCCCGCTCTCCCCAGATCCTTCTAGGTCTATAGAGTAGCGCTCTAGTCCGTGCATAATCGCCGAGGCTATATCTTGAGGAGCCATCTTCGGACGCCATTCGATCAGCAAGCTAGCAATTTCCTGTCCTACATCACACGCTTTCTTTACGGCCATCTTCTTCTCCTTCACGGAAGTGGGTGAGTACAGAAATTAAGCCCTAAGTGGCACGGCTTTTGCCAAGGGGGGTTATTTCCGACTTCTGAATAAATCGGCTGCACCATACATGATGAGGAAATAAATCGGAATAATAAGTTATGGGCTTGGATTGCCTACCGAACGACGATATACCTCTCAGCTCTTCTTGCTATTTTCTCTCTTGTTGCCCGACTCAAGCCGCGTGCCCTAGCCCAGCTATCCAGCCTCTCAATCCATCTTTGTTTTTCCTTAGAAGTCGTCTCTACGGCCTTCCGTTCGAGTATAACGTCTAGCCGCTTACTGATTCGGCTGTCTTCTATCTCGCCTCTTCGCACCTTTCCATATTTGGTGTTGTCAAGGGCGAGGACTGCCTCAATTTCTTCTCGGTAGCTCATGTTTTGATCCTCCGATACAAAAGTCAAGCCCATAACGTATTATTCCGATCTTCTTTCAGGAATCTGCCGCTCGGCCTCGACCACGTAGGGCACTACACAGGGTATCTAGGTCGTCGAAGATCTTCTCGTTCAGTGCCTTTGCAGTTTCCCTGAAGCGCACCGGAATTTTTTGGGCGTTCATTTCCCATGATTTGGGTAATTCGGGGTGTCGAAAGACGGAGGGGATGTGCTCAGGGAGCCTGAAGTTGCCTTTGTCTTTGTCGTAGCCCAGTATGCTGCCGGTTGGGTTGCCCACAGGGCAAACAAGGTTAACAACGTCGCCATTCTTCTCACAGGCCCAAACTTCATTGATTGTCCAAAACCGACATTCGTATCCCCCATGCACTGACGTTGAGTTACGGCGGAAAACCCATTCTATGGCCACTAGGTCGCCCTTCTTGAATTTGTCCATTGCGGTTGTCCTCTTTTCCCTTTCCAGTTCGTCGTTTGGAAGTAGGGGTAGTGCGTCAGTTTGAAAATTTTTGATGATTATTTGTTCCGATCAATTATGCCTTGCATCATTTCTTGCAGCTTTTCCTTGCTTGAAAATGCAAGGGCAATTCTTGTTCTTTCAGTTGGGCGAGCATCCTTCCTTAGTTGTTCCAGTTCAAGAACAACGACAGCACCAGGTCTGTGTCCTTGTCCCGGATAATTTTCAGCCCGTCGAATCATGTAAAGTGGAATCAGGGCAGTATCGCGGTCTTCAATCTCTGGAAGGTGAACAGGGTCAAACCACCCAAGAACATCCGGGTAAGTCTCTTGGAGGCGATTTTTTGTTCCGGGAAAGACAAACTGATTGTTTTGTTGGCGTGCAATCTCGATTGCTTGAAAGATGTAATAACTCAGGGCTATTGCATCAGAAGGGAGCATCTCCAGTACGTATCGTTTCCCATCCTGAGCCTGATACTGTATGGGTAATAGGAAACCCTCTTTATTAGAATCTCCTGTCATTACTAGTCCGTGTACTTGTTTGACTTTAGGAGCTTCCCAAAGAGTTCCATCATCTAAATTGTTCATCGCGTTTCTCCTGCTAGTTGGGGGAATCGACGGGTTGTACACAGTTGCAATGGGGGGGTACTGCGTGGGTATATTGGAGGGAAATTTGGCCATGAAAGCCCCATGCTTTCTGTGGCCGATGCCCGTCGCGTTCTAGCAAACGCGAGTGGGATCGGTGATGCCCCGGCTAAAGCCTTCTAGCCGGGGCGTCTTGCTGCTGTATCGTCAAGATAGGGAACGAGTTAGAGCAGGTCAACGGGCCGTCTGGGGGGCGTGGATTATGTAGGCGCTCTCCGACCCGTCTAAGCCTGACGTGTGCTGCCGTTGGGATACTCCCGATAACGCCGTGGAGCGGTACTCTCCCCACCTTGCCATACTGCTTGTCGTCTCGGTTGAGTACGGTTTCGATTTCCTCTCGGTCATAAGAACTGTAACGCCTCGGCTCTCAAGGGCTGGGGTCGCCAGGGCTACTGGCGTGAATGGTATAGCGGCCGGTGGTGGTGGCGTCATAGCCTACGACCTTGATGTAGTACGTGCCGGCACTGACCGCGTGGACGATGCGGAAATTATAGCCGTCGCCGCCATCGTCGTTGCTGGCCAGCACCGCGCCAGCACTATCCTCTAACTGCCCCTTCGTATCGAGGCTGCCGGTCGTTTGAACGATCAACGCCCCCGACGCGGTGACCTCCACGCGGAAGTAATCGACATCGCCGCCGGGTTCGAGCTGTCCCGACTGCGAATTGCCCACCGCCAGCGCCGTCGCCGCCGATGGGGTATCGCCGTGATCATCCCCGCCGCCACTACGGCCAACGGTGACCTGTACGCCCGCAGAGCAGTTGTTATCGGTATTGATCTCGTCATCGACGCTTGCCACACACGCGCCGTAGTAATACGTCCCGGCACTTGATGGAGCCGTCAGGGCAAGGGACACAGCACTGGTGTGATCCGCCGACAGGCCGCTCACAGCATCCGTGCCCACTTGGGCATCATCCGCCGTGATCGTCGCATCCGGCGATTGGTAATAGTCCACGGTCGTCGCCGCCGCCGCGGCCGTGCCTTGGTTGCGCACCGTGGCATTCAGCGTGAACGATTGCGCCGGCGTCAGCGTGTCATCGCTGACCGAAGCCGAGGCCACAATCAGGTCGGGGCCGCTGACGCCGCCGGGGCCACTGGCGTGAATGGTATAGCGGCCGGTGGCAGAGGCGTTATAGCCTTCGACCTTGAGGTAGTACGTGCCGGCACTGACCGCGTGGGCAATGCGGAAATTATGGCCGTCGCCGCCATCGTCGTTGCTGGTCAGCACCGCGCCCGCACTATCCTCTAACTGCCCCTTCGTATCCAAGCTGCCGGTCGTTTGAACGGTCAATTCCCCCGACGCGGTGACCTCCACGCGGAAGTAATCGACATCGCCGCCGGGTTCGAGCTGTCCCGACTGCGAATTGCCCACCGCCAGCGCCGTCGCCGCCGATGGGGTATCGCCGTGATCATCCCCGCCGCCACTACGGCCAACGGTGACCTGTACGCCCGCAGAGCAGTTGTTATCGGTATTGCTCTCGCCATCGACGCTTTGGACACACGCGCCGTAGTAATACGTCCCGGCACTTGATGGTGCCGTCAGGGCAAGGGACACAGCACTGGTGTGATCCGCCGACAGGCCACTCACCGTATCCGTACCGACTTGTGAATCATTCGCCGTGATCGTCGCATCCGGCGATTGGTAATAGTCCACGGTCGTCGCCGCCGCCGCGGCCGTGCCTTGGTTGCGCACCGTGGCATTCAGCGTGAACGATTGCGCCGGCGTCAGCGTGTCATCGCTGACCGAAGCCGAGGCCACAATCAGGTCGGGGCCGCTGACGCCGCCGGGGCCACTGGCGTGAATGGTATAGCGGCCGGTGGCAGAGGCGTTATAGCCTTCGACCTTGAGGTAGTACGTGCCGGCACTGACCGCGTGGGCGATGCGGAAATTATAGCCATCGCCGCCATCGTCGTTGCGGGCCAGCACCCTGCCAGCACTA
This sequence comes from uncultured Enterobacteriaceae bacterium, assembly GCA_964402775.1. Classification (GTDB taxonomy): domain Bacteria; phylum Pseudomonadota; class Gammaproteobacteria; order Eutrophobiales; family Eutrophobiaceae; genus JAAXHV01. The sequence goes on along the minus strand of CAYOEQ010000066.1, from coordinate 6,898 downwards.
TCCTCTAACTGCCCCTTCGTATCGAGGCTGCCGGTCGTTTGAACGATCAACTCCCCCGACGCGGGGACCTCCACGCGGAAGTAATCGACGTCGCCGCCGGGTTCGAGCTGTCCCGACCGCGAACTGCCCACCGCCAGAGCCGTCGCCGACGACGGGGTATCGCCGTGATCATCCTCAACGTCATCGACGGGTTGGCCGATCCCCGGTGGCAACGTCGGATCAGACGGATTGACCTTGTATAGAGCAAGCAGCAAGCCATCGGCCAGATCAACCGTACCATCGCGATTGACATCGCCGAGGGCAATGTCGCCATGGTTCGGCAGCGTAATAGACGGATCCTTGCTGTACAGCGCGACATACAGCACATCAAAAGCATCCACTTGGCCATCGTTGTTCACGTCCCCCAAAATCCCGCCCGTGGCCACCTTCATCCGCGCCGGGCCGCCGGGCTGTGCAAGCACCACATCGACCGGGGCCGTCCCGACCCGAAACGCCGGGTCCACATACGCGATCAAGCCGGCACCGGCCACGGTCAACCCATAGACCGAACCCGCCGTTTGCACGCCCACCGCCGCCGCCGGCCTCGGTCCCGACCCGCCCGCTGGAAGGCCGGCCTGTCCGTCGATGAGCACCATGCGCCGACTCACCGTATGCCCGCCGCCAGTGAGCCGATAGATGTACACGCCCGCGCCCACCGCCCGACCCGCCGCATCCGTAGCGTCCCAGTGCGCCGTATGCGTCCCCGCCGTCCGTTCCCCATCCACCAACGTCGATAGCCGCTGCCCGAGCAGGTTGAACACCTCCAACCGCACGTGGGTAGTGGTTGGTATCTGGTAGGGAATGATGGTGGAAGGATTGAATGGATTGGGAAAGTTCTGCCCCAACGCAAAATCCTGCGGCAGGGCCGGCCCGCCCACGGTTGCCAGCGGCAGGGCAAAATACCCGGCCTCGTCCGTGATCGTGCCCACGGAGCGGCGCAAGTCGGTTAGGTCGAACAGCCGCACGTGGACGCCGGCGGCCGGCGGCCCCGACGCCAGCCAGACCCGACCCTTAAGCAGCGGCTCAGCACCAACGCTGACACTCAACACCAAGCCAAGAAGACTGACCATAAATGACTGCATAAAAAAAGCTCCTTGCAGAAACAGTTGGGCTAGACAACGGTCTCGTATCTTAGTTTGTTAGCCCTTTTCTCTGTGGAGGTTTGTTGGCCCCACATTTTGTTAGAGCCTCTTAATACAACGCGCCCCGCTAGGCTATTTCAGTCGCCTAGGGTGCGGATGATAGCCCCCTGCTCATCGACCACGTAAATTGGCTCCCGCTATTCGCCGACGCCGCGCGAAAACTCTGGCTGTGCATGAGTAGATGGAGCCGCGATCTTCGCACTGGCCTTTCCGGCGGCACTGGGTAGGGTATAGGGGTCGGCCTGCGTGACATCAACGACCCAGCCGAGGTCGGCGAGGGCCTGAAGCGTGATCGCGCTCAGTGAGTTTTGCCAATTACCCGCAGTCATGAGTTCGCCGTCGAGCACAGACCGCCTCCAGTGGCCCCCATCCTTCTCAAGCGGCACCTTCGCACCGGTGTAGTCCCGTCCTCCCGCGTCGTCAAACGCGGCAATCGCCAACGGGCCGGCAAAGTGCACGTCCTCAGAACGATCCTGGACAAAGCCGCCCAGGCGCGGGAACCCCAGCACGTGCGCTATCTCGTGGAGTGCCGAACTCACACCTCCCCCGCCGAACGACATGCATCCTAAGACGGGCAGATAGGGGGGGGTTGTGCGAATATCCAGAGGTCCCCCCCACGTTGAAGCCGAACCACCTATCTTGGAGTTTACCACATAGATCCGCAGGTCGTCTATCCGCTCCCCGAAGGAGATATCGTACCTCTGATCGCCACACCATCCCGACTTGGACTGAGTAAATTCGTAGTCCGGCAGGTCCTCCGTAATAATCGACATCCAGCGCCTAGCCGCATATTGGATAATCCGTTTCTGCGATTCAGTGTAGTGGGCGAGAAAAACGAGTTCGATGTCGAAGTCACCCTCGCGGAACGGCGGGTCAAAGCGTACTGTAACGCCTCTGCTTTCAAGGATGGGAATATCGTTGATGGAGGACAAGCTCAGTGGGTTTCCCCAGAGATTGAGCCATGTCAGATTGGTCAGACCCCGCAACGCCGATATATCCGTGATCTGGTTGACGCCAAGCCACAGCCTTCTCAGGGAGGTCAGACCCCGCAACGCCGATATGTCCGTGATCTGGTTGCTCTCAAGCCACATATCTCTCAGGTTGGTCAGACCCCGCAACGCCGATATATCCATGATCTGGTTGCTGCCAAGCCTCAGCCTTCTCAGGGAGGTCAGACCCCGCAACGCCGATATATCCGTGATCTGGTTGACGCCAAGACTCAGCTCTGTCAGGTTGGTCAGACCCCGCAACGCCGATATATCCGTGATCTGGTTGCTGCCAAGACCCAGGATTGTCAGGTTGGTCAGACCCCGCAACGCCGATATATCCGTGAGGGTGCTGCCGCCAAGATAAAGTCGTGTCAGGTTGGTCAGACCCCGCAACGCCGATATATCCGTGATCTGGTTGCTGCCAAGACTCAGCTCTGTCAGGTTGGTCAGACCCCGCAACGCCGATATATCCGTGATCTGGTTGCCGTAAAGGACCAATTTTCTCAGCTTAGTCAAGCCCGAAAGTACCGACAAGTCCGTGATGAGGTGGTTGTCGGCAAGATTCAACTCGGTCAGGTTGGTGGCAAACTCCAGCCCAGTCAAATCGCGGATGCCCGCCGAGTACGAGTTATAGTTATATCCGTCAAGGGATGTCAATGTCGTCATCTCACCCTTGGTAATCGTCGCATTCGGTGCCTTGCCCAAGGCGTCTGCGATCACCGCCCGCAGATTGGCATCTGCAATGTTCACAGGCCCGCCGTCGCCGCCGGGGCCACTGGCGTGAATGGTATAGCGGCCGGTGGCAGAGGCGTCATCGCCTTCGACCTTGATGTAGTACGTGCCGGCACTGACCGCGTGGGCGATGCGGAAATTATGGCCGTCGCCGCCATCGTCGTCGCTGGCCAGCACCGCGCCCGCACTATCCTCTAACTGCCCCTTCGTATCGAGGCTACCGGTCGTATGAACGGTCAATTCCCCCGACGCGCTGACCTGCACGCGGAAGTAATCGACATCGCCGCCGACTTCGATCTGCCCTGACCACGAACGGCCCACCACCAGATCCGTCGCCGCCGACGGGGTATCGCTGTGATCATCCTCCCTCTCATCATAATGAACTGTAACGCCTCGGCTCTCAAGGGCTGGGATGTGCGTGTTGAGGGAGGTCTTACTCAACGGATTGTTTGATAAAGAAACCTCGTCTCCACTGCCCAATCCCGTATTCGCCACCAAGGGCGAGATGTCCGTGATCGAGTTGTTGCTAAGCCACAGGTCCGTCAGGTTGGTCAAGCCCGAAAGCGCCGAGATGTCCGTGAGCTTGTTGCCGTCAATCCCGTCAATCCCGTCAATCCTCAACTGTGTCAGAAAAGTCAGGCCCGAAAGCGCCGAGATATCCGAAATGCTTCCAAAAAACAGATCTCTCAAGTTGGTTAAGCCCGAAAGTGCCGAGATATTCGTGAGGTGGTTGCTGTAAAGATCCAGCCATGTCAGGTTGGTGGCAAATTCCAGCCCGGTCAAATCGCTGATGCCCGCATGTTGCGCCTCCAAGGTGGTCAACGTCGCCATTTCACCCTTGGTAATCGTCGCATTCGGTGCCTTGTCCAAGGCCTCTGCAATCACCGCACGAAGATTGGCATCTGGAATGTTCACAGTCCTATCGCCGTTGTCGACGGTGACCTGTACGCCCGGTGAGCAGTTGTTATCGGTATTGATCTCGCCACTGACGCTTTGGACACACGCGCCGTAGTAATACGTCCCGGCCCTTGACGGTGCCGTCAGGGCAAGGGACACAGCACTGGTGTGGTCCGCCGACAGACCGCTCACCGCATCCGTGCCCACTTGGGCATCCTCCGCCGTGATCGTCGCATCCGGCGATTGGTAATAGTCCACGGTCGTCGCCGCCGCCGCGGCCGTGCCTTGGTTGCGCACCGTGGCATTCAGCGTGAACGATTGCGCCGGCGTCAGCGTGTCATCGCTGACCGAAGCCGAGGCCACAATCAGGTCGGGGCCGTCGCCGCCGCTGGGGCCACTGGCGTGAATGGTATAGCGGCCGGTGGTGGAGGCGTTATAGCCTTCGACCTTGAGGTAGTACGTGCCGGCACTGACCGTGTGGGCGATGCGGAAATTATGGCCGTCGCCGCCATCGTCGTCGCGGGCCAGCACCGCGCCCGCACTATCCTCTAACTGCCCCTTCGTATCCAAGCTGCCAGTCGTATGAACGGTCAATTCCCCCGACGCGGTGACCTCCACGCGGAAGTAATCGACATCGCCGCCGGGTTCGAGCTGTCCCGACCGCGAACTGCCCACCGCCAGACCCGTCGCCGACGACGGGGTATCGCCGTGATCATCCCCGCCGTCGACAGGTTGGCCGATCCCCGGCGGCAACGTCGGATCCGACGGATTGACTGTGTATAGAGCAAGGAGCAAGCCATCGGCCAGATCAACCGTGCCATCGCCGTTGACATCGCCGAGGGAAATATCGCCATTATTCGGCAGCGTAATAGAGGGATCCTTGCTGTACAGCGCGACATACAGCACATCAAATTCATCAACTTGGCTATCGTTGTTCACGTCCCCCAAAATCCCGCCCGTGGCCACCTTCATCCGCGCCGGGCCGCCGGGCTGTGCAAGCACCACATCGACCGGGGCCGTCCCGACCCGAAACGCCGGGTCCACATACGCGATCAAGCCGGCACCGGCCACGGTCAACCCATAGACCGAACCCGCCGTTTGCACGCCCACCGCCGCCGCCGGCCTCGGTCCCGACCCGCCCGCTGGAAGGCCGGCCTGTCCGTCGATGAGCACCATGCGCCGACTCACCGTATGCCCGCCGCCAGTGAGCCGATAGATGTACACGCCCGCGCCCACCGCCCGACCCGCCGCATCCGTAGCGTCCCAGTGCGCCGTATGCGTCCCGGCCGGCCGTTCCCCATCCACCAACGTCGCCAGCCGCTGCCCGAGCAGGTTGAACACCTCCAAGCGCACGTGGGTAGTGGTTGGTATCTGGTAGGGAATGATGGTGGAAGGATTGAACGGATTGGGGTAGTTCTGCCCCAACGCAAAATCCTGCGGCAGGGCCGGCTCGCCCACTGTTGCCAGCGGCAGGGCAAAATGCCCGGCCTCGTCCGTGGTCGTGCCCACGGAGCGGCGCAGGTCGGTTAGGTCGAACAGCCGCACCTGAACCCCAGCCGCTGGCGGCCCCGACGCCAGCCAGACCCGACCCTTAAGCAGCGGCTCCGCACCAACGCTGACACTCAACACCAAGCCGACAAGACTGACCATAAATGACTGCATAAAAAAAGCTCCTCGTAGAAGCGGTTGGGTTAGACAACGGTCTCGTATCTTAGTTTGGTAGCCTCTTATTTTGCTTGGCGGCCGTCTGCGGCAGCGGCGTGGGGCTGATGCTTTTGTCGTCCGAGCAAGACGCCAGGACGAACAGGGCCGAAAGGGTGATGACAATACGGGAGATCATACCGTTCCTTTGGAGAAAATGGAGAAAAAAGATTCTGCCGCTCGATGAGACCTTCTCACGCACGGATTATAATAAGCTAATCTTTAGGCGTGGCATCTGAGTGACATTCAAAGCCTTCTCCTGTGATATTATTGTGATCTTTTGCCCGAAAGGGTATAATTAGCCCGGCTGGGCCTACGGCACCTTGAATCTCGTTGTCCCGTCCGGTCAAGCCCAACGACCCTAGACCGAGGGTCGCACGCCATCCATAAGAGGTGAGAAGTTGACGAAAGCCGACCCGCACGACCCACAGGTAGCGGTCCTCCGAGACCGTCTGTCCAGGCTGAGTCAGGCCAGCCTTCGCATCAATGAGAGCCTGGATCTGGGCACCGTCCTGCAGGAAGTCGTGGACAGCGCCCGGTCGCTGACCGAAGCCCGCTACGGGGGGATTACCACCCTCGACGAGTCCGGGCAGTTACAGGACTTCGTAACCTCCGGCCTGACGCCGGAAGAACACCAAGCGTTGTTGGACCTGCCCGGAGGGGCTGGGTTTTTCGAGTTCCTCAGCACGTATCCGGAACCGCTGCGGCTACGGGACTTTTCCGCCCACGCCAAGTCGCGGGGCTTTACCCACGACTTCATGCAGGTAGGGGCCTTTCTGGGGACGCCGATATGTCACCGTGGGGCCCATATCGGCAACTTCTATCTAGCCGAGAAGGCGAACGGACGGGCGTTCACCGACGAAGACGAGGAAACCCTCGGGATGTTCGCCGCTCAAGCGGCGCTGGCCCTAGCCAACGCCCGCCAGCACCGGAACGAGCAGCGGGCCCGGGCCGACTTGGAGATCCTGATAGACACCTCGCCGGTGGGCGTCGTGGTCTTCGATGCGCAGTCGGGGCAGTTGGTGTCGCTCAACCGGGAGGCGAGCCGGATCGTCGGCGACCTGCTTAGGCCGGGTCGCTCCTTGGAGCAGCTGTTGGAGGTGCTGACCTTCCGGCGCGCGGATGGACGGGAGGTCTCCCTCGAAGCGTTCCCCTTGGCGCAGGCGCTGAGCACGGGCGAGACGGTGCGCGCCGAGGAGATCGTCATCGAGGTACCCGAAGGCCGGTCGGTGACCACCTTGGTCAATGCCACGCCCATCTATTCTGGGGAGGGCGAGGTCGAGTCTTTTGTCGTGACCCTACAGGACATGACGCCCCAGGAGGAGCTGGAGCGGCTGCGGGCCGAGTTCTTGGGTATGGTCAGCCACGAACTCCGGGTCCCGCTGACTTCCATCAAGG
>CAYOEQ010000065.1:3057-11321 GCA_964402775.1 uncultured Enterobacteriaceae bacterium | reverse complement strand
GCGTCCCTTCCGCCTGCAGGAAGCGCCGGGCCGGTTCGATTAACGGATCATCCCGTTCAACGCCGAGCAGTCTCGCCGCGACGTAAACCAGGGTGGTGACGAACAGGTTGGGCGGCGGGTATTCGTGCAGGCTCCACAGACCTTCCTCGAGGCGGGTGCATTCGAACGAGCGCAGCACGCGCCGGCGCCGGCCGGGGTCGAGCGGACGGCCGATAATGTGGTGCAGCAGCACGTATTGCGCGGTGAGCATGGGGCACCAGACCATCTCGCCCTCCCAGGCGCCGTCCTCACCCTGAAGGCTTGACAGGTGTGCGCCGGCGCGCCGCAATGCCGGGCCGGCGTCGGGCAGATCATCCTTTTTCGATTGCGTATGCCGGGAGTTGCCGGCATCCGGCGCCATGGAGGTCAGGAACGCGCGGGACATCGTATCCCGGACCCGGTTATCTTTTTCCACGCCCGCCCTTCTCGCCCAGTACAGTTTCTGAACGCCGTTCACGAGCCACCAGAGACGAACGGCGATCCCATGAACGATATCGCGCACCCGGCGCCAGGCAAGCTGGTCCCAGGATCGCGGAAGCGCCCCGGCGACTGCCCGGAACACCACCGCGGTGAATGCGAAACCGAGGCGGGTTGTCGATGTGTCTTCACAGCCGAGTAAACGTATGGTGCGATCGCGGATCGTGGAATTCATCCTCCAACCCCGGTACATCGCGTGTCTCAGCGCCACCATTTCAGCCCGGTGGTCGGCAAACACTTCGTAGATCCCCATGGCCAGGAACTCCGGGGCGCGGGTCGCATGGATACGCCGGGCCTTGAAGTCGTAGAAGTCCCTGCTATCGGCCAGCGCCAGCGCATCGCCGAAACCGAGGGTCATTCCCACCGCGGTCATGGGGTGGTAGTGCCCGGCCGCATCGCCGATAAGCACCCGCTGCGGGCTCCCGTAGGTGACGCGCTGCCTCAGTTCATTGGCCGCGGCGTTGAACTTCCCCGCCTGCAGCGCCTCGACAAACGCCGGCCTGAGTGTCTCCGGCAAAAAACCGGCATAGGACCCCGACAGCAACCTGAACCTGTCACTGGGTGTCCACTGGTCAAGCGGGACATCGGCGACTATCCGGACACTATGCTCCCCGACGTGATAAACCAGGAGCGGGCCCGGCGCCCCCAGCACCACGTGGCCGTAGCCCTTCAGGGGCAGGTCCACGCCTTCCAGCATGACCCCCACCATGCGCGAGCAGGGCATTGGTTTTGTCGACAGGCCCAGGGATTGGCGCACGACCGAGGCGCGGCCGTCGGCGCCGACGATGCGCGCCGCGTCCAGGGATTGATCGGCGCCACTGCGGCTGTAAGTGAGCCCGCCGTCGCCGACCTCGCGGACCCGCGCATGCAGTAAAAAGTCGATGCCCGGCTCGTTCTCAACCGCTTCATGCAGGCAGGAGACGAGTTCCGCATGCTCACATGCAAGGCCCTGCGAGCCCTCCGGGTAGGGCAGCACTATCGGTTCCGAACCGTCTTCCGGGAATACCGCAAACCCTTTGCCCGTGACGCTGTGGGGCTGCGTATCGAGCGTTATGCCCACAGCCTGCAACATGCGCACGGCAGGCGGATGCAGCCATTCGCCCGCCAGCCGCCTGGCCGCCTTGGGGTTGGCTTCCAGCAGCGCCACCCGGGCGCCTTTGCGCGCGTGCGCAAGCGCGCACACACTGCCTACAGGTCCCGCGCCGACAATGGCTATGTCGTAACGGTCCAAAACAGCGCACTCACTGGTGGAAAATGCTGGTTTGCGAACGGCGCCGGTAGCGGACCCGGCAAGGCGTCGTGGGACCCGTTACCCAGCTACCGTAGTCAGGGGCGGGAAACGCGCCGTCCAGCTCAAGGTCGAAGCGGTCCAGCAGCACGGTCAGGATCGCTTTCAACTGCAGGTAGGCAAAATGTTCCCCCATGCAGCGGTGTTTGCCGCCGCCAAAACCGATCAGGGCGTAATGGTGTTGCTTGTGTTCGCCGGCGGGGGGAGCAAAACGCGCCGGCGCGAACCGCTCCGGGTCGGCAAACAGGTGCGGCAGGCGGTGGGAGACCGCCGGCGACACCACCGCCATGGCCCCGGCAGGCACAACGTAATCTCCGTAATACAAGGGCTTGAGCGCCTTGCGGATCAGCAGTATCAACGGCGGGTGCAGCCGCTCGCACTCGCGCACGGCGTGTTCCAGCGCGGTTTGCTGTTTGAGACTGGAGAGGCTCATGACTCCTTCCGCGCGGTAAACGTCGCTGATCTCGTCTCTTACCTGCGCCAGGTATGAGGGCGCCCGCAGCAGTTCCAGGCCGGTCCAGGTCGCCAGCACCGCGCTGGTGTGCTGGCCCGCGAACAGCACCGTCAACAGGATCCCGGTGATCTCATCATCGTTCAGCGCGCGGCCATCCTTGTAACGGGCCTGCATCAGCCCCTGCATGAAATCATCGGGCGCCGCCCCGGAAAGCCGGCGCGCCGCCATGATGCGGCTGAACAGTTCGGCGATCCTGCGCCGCGCCCGGTCACGGCTTGCGTGCCCCGGGGTCGGCAGCCTGGGGAAGAAAAATCCCAGCACATTGATGCCCTTCTGCAGGTCGTGGTACGCCTCGGCAAATCCCGAGTCCACCTGCTCCCGGACTTCCTCGCCAATCAGGCAACGACTGGCGATCCTGACGGTCAGTTCGTTCAGCGCGTGGGGCAGGTCAACCACGCCGCTCTCGCCCAGCGCGCCGGCGAAGCGGCTGGTCTCGTCGAACATGATGCGGGCGTAATTGCGCATCGCGGCTTCGCGCAGGGCCGGGTACAGGAACCCGAGCTGCTCGCCCATGATGTCGGTGGAGACGTCGTAGGCCACCCCGGGCCCGAAGATGGGCACCATGAACTGGTACACGGCCCTGGCGTCCAGTTGATCCTCCGGCGCCCTGAAATAAAAGTCATGGGCTTCGGGGCCGGTGAAGAGATAGAACTCGCGGGGACCGAGCCGGAAGCGCACCAGGTCGCCGTGTTCGCGCCAGCCCCGTCCGAGCATCGACACCGGGTCCTTGTGAAATTCACGCAGGTGGCCGATCAACGGCCACCCTCCCGAGAGTTCGGGGACAGGCTTCACGGCCGGCGGCGTGGGCTGGTCCGATGGCAGGGTTGCGACGCTGTCCGGGCGGGATGCCATGCCTGCCCTCAATAGACGTACGGCAGCATTGAATAAGGCACGCGCTGTTTGTAGCGCCACCACAGTTCGCCGTACTTGGCGCGGCAGCGGCGTTCATCGCGCCATGAGCGATGCCACAACAGGCACGCCAGCCACGCGGGCAGCAGCCAGGGTACCCAGGAAGCGAACCCGGTGGTCGCCGCGAACGAGAGGTAGATACAGATCTCGCCGGTATAGTTGAGGTGCCGTCCGATGCCCCAGAACCCGGAGACCAGCAGGCGCCCGTCCAGGGACCTGGCGGGTTGCCCCCAGATCGTCACTCCGGGGTCGCGCTTGAAGCGGTGCTTTTGCTCATTGGCGCCGCGGAACAGCCAGAAACCGAAGCTGAACAGCAGGACGATCGCGCCGGCCGCCACGGGGGACAGCGGCTGCCCCGGCATATCGACCAGCCACCAGCCGGCGAGACAATAGAAGAACGGCACCAGCACGTAGTCTCCCCAGACCAGCATCCAGCCGAAGCGCTCACTGATCAGGTCCCAGGTATGGATCATGCCGTATTCGAACTGGAAGTAATTGAGCACGTACAGGAAGGTGAACACCTGGTACAGCGCCATGGCCAGGGTCAGTTCACCGTAGGTCTCGTACTGCGCTACGGCAAACGATGCGTTGAACAGCGCCAGGCCGATGAGCGAAGGGCGGTAGCTGAACATTTTCAAATCCACCCCGAACCAGGCCCGGCTGAGCTCCCGCCCGTAGAAAAAACCCTCCAGGAATCCCGGCGCGGCCTCCTGCGCGCCGGCGCCGCGCCGGTACAGCAGGCCGGAAAGCGCAAATGAGAATACGTTCGCCGCCACGAACAAGGCGAAAAACCGGTCATGCAACGCTGACAGGGAGAACCAGCCGTAAACCTGGGCGGGAAACACCACGATCACGGTCGCCAGGAACAGGGCGAGTCCGTTGAGCTTATAGGCCCGTGATTTCCCGCCAACGGATTTTCCATCAATCGGGGGCCCTTCGATACGGGTCCCCGGCAGCACAATCGAACCCAGGAACAGGGCGCCGACAAACACCAGCAACAGCGCCGCCGCCTCCACCAGGGCGCCGGCCGACAGCGCGGTTGAAATGAGGCGCTCCTCAGACAGCGGCATTCCCGTTCTCCGCCGCGCGCGCCAGGTACTCCCGCCACTTGCGTACGGTCACGCTCTGGAAAGCCTGGACCACCGGGTTGTATTCGATGGGGCGGGCATCCCAATGCTGTTCGTATCCCTCCTGTTCCGCTTCCACGGCCACCCGGTCCTGGGCCAGCAGCGGACCGATGAGCACGCGGTTCGAGATCTTCATCACCGCGCGCATGGCGAAACGGGGAATGCGCAGCGGCAGCAACGGGATCTTCAACGACTTGAAGTAGAACAGGAAGAAACAGCGGGTGGTGCGTTCGTCGATCGGCAGCACGAACAACCAGTGTTTTATCTCGTCGTCGGTATTCGACCACTGGTAGGGGTACTGGTAGCAGAGTTTCATGTGGTTGGTGTTGACGCGTTCGTGATCGACAAACAGCCCGGAGATACGCCCGCGTCCGACCCGGGTATCATAAGACAGGTGCACGTCGTCACCGACGATCTCGTGATGGGTAAGCATGGCGCCTTCTTCAAACGGCCGGTAGCGGCGGTGCAGCCAGGCATGGGTGAAATCACTCACGTTGTCGATCACCATCGAGTGGTGGGCCGAACAGGTGAAGGTCAGCGGTTCACAGGCCCAGCGCTCCGGGCCTTCAAGCTCGGGGATGTCCGGGATGCGGCGTTGCTGCGCCAGTTCCGGTACCCCGGGAAACACCCAGACCAGGCCGTAACGCACCTGCACCGGGTAGGTCTTCAGCGCGAGGTTCGGGAGTTCCTGCCCGAAACGGTTATGCGTGGTCTCCACGCAACGCCCGTCCTCATCGTATTGCCAGCCGTGATAGGCGCATACCAGCCGGCAGCCTTCCACCTTGCCCAGGGAAAGCTTGAGCTGGCGGTGAATACAGCGGTTGTCAACCGCGTGAAACGAGCCGTCAGCGCTGCGAAACAGCGCGATGGAACGCTTCCAGAAGACGACTTCCATTACTTCGCCCGGTTTGATATTGCGCTCCTGCTCCACCGCGTACCAGTAATCCGGGTCCATGCCCGCGGCGCGCGCCTGCTGGCGCAGGTTGGCGGCCGCTTCGAAGCCGGGCGGCGAGGCCTGCGCCCCGTTCATTCCGGACTCGCCTCGGAAGCGGCCCGTACACCCTGGATCGGCATGAGGTCCTCCCCTGCCCCGGCGGTGTCCCGGCCGGCGCCGTTCATGCTCGGGAGCTTTGCCTCCGGGTTCGTGATCACCTTGCGCTCGTGGTAGTGGAATGCGTAGGCCTCATGCACCGCGGCGCGGATGCTGGTCGGCCGGTAGCCGAGTTCCCGCCTGGCCTTGCCCGTGTCGGCGTGCAGGCGCTTGCGCAACAGGCGGATGGCGCCGGGGGTGAAACGCTGGGGAAAGTCCGGGTGAAACCGGCTCAGGTAAAAGCTCGCCACCTCCGAGAAGACAAGCATTATGGGGGACGGAATGCGCCGGGCGGGCCGGGCAACGCCCGAGACTTCCTCGAACAGGTCCAGGATCTCGGAGATGGTCTTGTATTCGCTGCTGAAGATGTACTTTTCCCCCGAGCGCCCCTTGTGCATACACAACACGTGCCCTTCCACGATGTCCCTGGCCGCGACAAACTCGAAACCGCCATCGACGTAGGCGCGGAGTTTGCCGTTGGTATAGTCGCACAGGGTCCTGCCGAGGCGCGAGGGGAAATAATCGGCGCCGCCCACCACCGCGCAACAGGTTGCGACCACGACGTCCTGTCCTGCCGCCGCGGCGCGCCAGCACTCGTTTTCGACCAGCGACTTGCTGCGCTCGTAGGGCATGGTGCGCTCCATGGGATAGAACTGCATGGTCTCGTTGGCGGGCGCGGACGGGTCATCCAGGTCGTAACCGACCGCACTGAACGAGCCGGTCACCACCACCCGTCCCGCCTCCGCCTCCCGCGCGGCTTTCAGCACGTTGCGGGTGCCGGCGACGTTGCATTCGAACACGTTGCGGCGATGGGCCCGGTTGCCCTCGATGGTCGAGATCAGCGCTGCGACGTGGTAAACGCCCCGGCAGCCCTCAAGCGCGCGCCGGGTGGCATTCAAATCCCGGATATCGCCGTACACGCGTTCAACGTCAAGGCCTTCCAGGCCTTCGTTGTTGTCCTCGTGCCTGAGCAACACCCGCACCCGCACGCCGTCGTCCAGCAGCCGGCGCAGCAGGTTGGCGCCCACGTGCCCGGCCGAGCCGGTCAGAAAAACGGGCGCTGCCGATGCGCCCCCAGGTATGCTTGATCCCAATGCCATTTGTTCCCCTGATTGTAAAATCGGCGTATTATATAGATAAATCAAAGGCTTGTCAACCTGTGCCTCCGCTCGCAGGGGCCAGGAAACCTGGGGTCAGAGTAAGAATTTCGTCAGAAATTTTACTCTGACCCCTTAATTCTTTAGAGTAGCGGGCATGAGTGAATCAACTGGCGCGGACAGGCCGAGAAAAATCGCCATTATCGGCGCCGGGGTTTCGGGGCTCGGGGTCGCCTGGGCATTGCACCGGCACCCGGACCGGTTCGATTTCCGGCTGTATGAGGCGCAGTCCCGGATCGGCGGCAACGCCGTGACCGTGGACATGCCCCAGGATGACGGCTCCTCTATCCCGTTCGATATCTCCGTCACCGCGTGCATTCCCTCGGTTTACCACCATATCCTCCTGTTCATGCAGCAGCACGGCATCGACCTGGTCGATACCCGCTTCAGCTACAGCGTGAAGTACCGCGGCGGCGCCTACGCGCACGATTTCGACTCCGACATCAGGCGGCAGTTACAACCGGAGATCAGGAAGTTCCAGAAGCTGCTCAGGCGGCTGAAATGGTTCGGGCGGCTCAACAGGTCCAGGTCGCGCCTGCTCAACGCGCTCAACCCGTACAATTACCTCAGCATGGGAACGCTGCTCAACTTCGGCAGGTTCTCCGGCGATTTCAGGTACAAGATACTGAAACCCATGTTCGTCAACTTCCTGATGGCGACCAACGTGTTCGACATGCCCGCGTCCCTGTTTTCCCGCTACCTGGAGTTCTTCGACATCGAAACCGCGACGCCGATGCAGACCTGGGGCGGGGGCACGCGGCGTATTTATGAAGCCATGTCGGCGGATTTTGAGGACAGGATCTACCTGGACCGGCCGGTGCGGAAAGTGCGCCGGGGGGTATCCGATGTTGTTGTGGAGGACGAAAACGGGGACACGGAGACCTTCGACGACGTGGTTTTTGCGTGCAATGCGAACCAGACGCTGATGATGCTGGACGAGCCGACCCTGCTGGAGAGCTTCCTGCTCTCTTCGATCCGGTACGAGAGCGAACTGCACAACCATACGGTCATCCATTCGGATGCCTCGGTGCTTCCGGAAGACGAGACCCGGCCGCTCGACACCCGCAGCAACCACATCGAGCAGTACGGCGCCAGGCCGGACAACTATGAAATCACCTACATCATGCACAACCAGCAGCCCTGGGCAAAACGGTCGGACAAGCCCTGCCTGGTGACCTACAACCCGGTCAGTCCCATCGACGGGGGAAAAATCATAAGGAAATGGTGGTTTCAGCACATCGTACACGACGTGCGCCACGTGGCTTTGCTGGTCCACCTGTTTCGATTTGTCCAGGGCAGGCGGCGCACCTGGCATTGCGGCGCGCATACCCTCATCAACAGCCAGGAAACCTGTTTCGTGACCGGCTTGGTGACCGCCAGGCAACTCGGGGCGGACTATCCGTTCAAGGATCCCGAAGCGAAGAAGTGGTTCAACTTCTACGGGCGCCTGATGTACGGGCTGCGCTTGAGAAAGGCGTAAATAATGTGTCGCAAGCGACAATTTAACAGACTGGATTCCCGCCTTCGCGGGAATGACGAATAACTTTGTTCGTCATGCCGGGCTTGACCCGGCATCCAGTAGAATACTGTGTCGCCCGCAGGGCGACCCTTTACAACTTACCCAGGGCCTTTAATATCTTCTCCGGCGTGATGGGCAGTTCCT
>CAYOEQ010000065.1:0-2957 GCA_964402775.1 uncultured Enterobacteriaceae bacterium | reverse complement strand
CTTTACAACTTACCCAGGGCCTTTAATATCTTCTCCGGCGTGATGGGCAGTTCCTGTATCCTCACGCCGATGGCATTGTAGATGGCATTGGCTATGGCCGCGGCCGGCACGATCACGCACAGCTCCGACATGCTCTTGGCGCCGAAAGGTCCGGTCGGTTCATGGGATTCAACAAAAATGCTGTCGATTTCCGGGGGCATTTCCACGGCCGTGGGGATTTTATAGTCCAGGAAATCACCGGAGAGACAGGCGCCGGTATCGTGGTCGAACTGCAGGTGCTCCATCAACGCATAGCCCATGCCCTGTTGAAAGCCCCCTTCCACCTGGCCCTGGGCGGATTTCGGATGAAATACCCGGCCTATGTCGGAAGCGTGGACCGCGCGCAGGACCCTGACCTCGCCCGTATCCGTATCCACCTCCACCTCAACGAACTGGGCGGCATTGGGCGACGGATTGGAGGGCGGCGCCTGGCTGGCCGAACCGATGATGGTGCCTTTCTCCCCGATCGTCGTCGGCGCCGGCCCCTGTTCGGTCATCTGCACGAACGGTGATTCGGCGCGCGCGATGATATCCGTAATCGGCACGGCGGAAGCCGGTGAGCCTTTGACCATGATTTTTGCATCTTCCAGGTACAGATCTTCAGGATTGGCCTCCATCACTGCAGCGGCTGCCTTGAACAAACGCTTTTTGGCTTCAATCGCCGCGGCTTTTGTGGCCAGGCCGGCCGAATAGGTGGCGCGGCTGGCATGGGTGGGCGCGTCAAACGGCGCCGTATCCGTGTCCGCGTAGACTACCTTGACTGCTTCGGGGGACAGGCTCAATTCTTCCGCAACCACCTGGGTCAGCATCGTAATCTGGCCGGAACCGAGGTCAACGTTGGACGACACGATATCGGCCGTGCCGTCACGGTTCAATTTCACCGTCGCCCCGGAATGTTCATAGATATCGGGGAAACCCACACAACCGCTCACCCAGAGGGGATGGCAGGCAAAGCCGATCCCGCGTTTTTTGGGACCTTCCGACGAACCGGCCGGCTTGCGGCTGCTGAAACCGATTCGTTCGGCTCCCTGTTCCAGGCAATCATCCAACCGGTAGCTGTTCAATTTATGACCTTGCAGCACGGGGTGGGGGTCGCCTTCCTTGTAAGTATTCCTGGAACGGAATTCGATGGGGTCCAGGCCCAGCTTCTCGCAGATTTCATCGTTCTGGGATTCAACCGCAAAACAGCCCTGCGGCGCGCCGTAACCCCGGTAACCGCCGCCGATGATGTTGTTGGTGTAAACGGAGAACCCTTCCCAGGTCTGGTTCGGGCATTTCCATGGAAAGAACGTCCCGTACAGGCCGTGCACCATGATGACTTCGGCCCCGTGCGTAGCATGGGCGCCGGCATCCAGGATACTTTTTATATAGCGCGCAGTATAGGTCCCGTCGTTTTTTACCCCGGTTTTGAGCCAGACCTTGATCGGGTTGCGCGTGGTCGAGATAAAGTCCTCCCAGCGGCTGTGTTCGATACGTACCGGGCGGCCGGTTTCAAGACTCAACAATGCCGCGATGGGTTCGATATGGCCGACGTCCAGCTTGCCGCCGAAACCGCCGCCGATATAAGCGGGCTTGACCACGTTGATCCTGCTTTCAGGGATATCCAGGGCCACGGACATCTTTTCCCTGAGACCGAAACCGTGTTGCATGGAGGAATGCACCGTCAACCTGCCGTCGGTTTCGCTGTCCACCACGCAAACCCGGGGTTCCATGTAACAGGTATGCACGCGCTGGGTCTGGTACACGCCTTCAAAAACATGATCCGCTTCGGCAAACCCGGCTTCCAGGTCGCCGAACACAAAAGAAGGGTTCTTGGCAATATTGCCGGGCGCGGCGTCATGCAGTTGCGGCGCGCCGTCCTGCATCGCCGCTTCCGGATCGAACACGGTGGGCAATTCTTCATACTCCACGTCTATGAGTTGCAATGCGGCTTCGGCAATCTCTTCCGTGGTCGCCGCGACGGCGGCCACGGGTTGCCCGGCCCAGCGCACCCGGTCGCTCATCACGACAAAGTCCTGCACCATGCTCTTCGCGTCATGGGGGACGAAATAAACCGGGCAGAATTTATTCTGCGGGACATCGGCATGGGTAATGATCGCCTTGACGCCCGCCAGCCTTTCCGCCTCACTGGTGTCGATGCCGAGGATCCTGGCATGGGGATACGGGCTGCGCAGCAACTTCGCGTGCAGCATTCCCGGCAGGCTGAAATTGACGACATAATGTTTGCCGCCCGTCACCTTGTCATAAGCATCAGGCCGGACAACGTTTTTACCTACCACGTTCAATTCTGTCATGGTTGCACTCTCTACCGTATATGGATTACAGGCGTGTCGCCGCCAACTTGATGGCGTCGATGATTTTCGTGTACCCGGTGCAGCGGCACAGGTTGCCGGATATGCCTTTGCGGATATCATCTTCACCGGGATCCGGGTTGTCGGCCAGCAACTGTTTTGCCGCCATCATGATCCCGCAGGTGCAATAACCGCATTGCACGGCGTCGGCATCGATGAACGACTGTTGTATTGCGTCCAGTTCACCGTTGCTGCGCAGACCTTCCACCGTGGTGACTTTCCTGTCCCCGACCTGCAGCGCCAGCGTCATGCAGGAATACACGGCCCTGCCGTCAACCAGTACGGTGCAACAGCCGCAACCGCCGGAATCACAACCTCTTTTCGATGCGGTCAGTCCGGCTGTCCCGCGCAACGTATCCAGTAAACTGTCATAGGGTTGCACCGCGACTTCATGTACTTCCCCGTTAATATCAAGTGTAATCACCTGTTTCATTCTTGTTCTCCCTTCATCCGGCGCGGTCGAGCGCCTTGCGTATTGCCCTTGCCACCAGCACCCGGGCCATCTCCGCGCGGTATGCCGCGGACGCCCTGTGGTCCGAGATGGGGTCCACATCGGATTTTGCCGCC
>CAYOEQ010000064.1:0-11378 GCA_964402775.1 uncultured Enterobacteriaceae bacterium | reverse complement strand
CCGAACCAGCGCAAAGAAGGACGGGACATGGCTTCACCTCACCTTTGACTTGAATAGTGCCTCCTATTATACTGAAACCACGCCGGAAGTTTACGAAAATCTTTTTTTAGCCCTCTCCAAAACCCCCGTTTTTATCGGGATTCCAGCACCAACCAGGCGTTAGCGGGAATTGCTGCGTTATTTACCAGTTGCCGGCCTGGAATGTAGTCCGGCTACTCCGGAGCAGCACATTCGAAGTTTTCATGTGCATCAATACTGCCTGTTCCGCGGTAACGGGCCACCCGGGGATAGGCGCATAACGGACGTGTTCTGGTGACTTTGCCTTGTTCTACCCGATAGCCTGTAAGACCCCGGGGTATGACACCGCCTTCCACCCAGTTGATTAACGGTGTCATCAGGTCAAACCGGTCTACGTTCACCCCGCCGCTGCAATGGTGCATGCCGGGAACCAGGTATAATTGGAGAAATTCGAGTATTTCATCGCCCAGCACTGCGGCCACTTCATGGTAATACTCGACGGTACGCATGGGGTTTATGCCGAAATCAGCCCAGCCATGGTAGATGATCATCTTTCCGCCGCGCCGCCGGAAAGGCCTGAGATCGGGGTCGGTGGCATTGAAAATCAGCCCGGATTGCAGCGTTCTCGGGTAGTCCCGCTCCGGGTCCAGTTCCAGCCAGTCCCGATCAGCGTCATCCGTTTCAAAAGCGAGGTATTGAAACCAGGACTTGACGATAAACGACTGTCCAAGTCCGCCTTTACTGTCAGGGACTGCGCGCCCATCCCACGCGGTTTGCGGCGCAACGGGCATATAGGTGCCATCGTCATAGGCGAGCCCCGGAAACTCGCCGCCGATCACGGTACGGGGATAGATCTCCGTATCTCCGATACGGGTCGGCCCATAAATTACCGCCAGGGTATTGATTTCATCATCCGCGAAACCCTGGTGCGTTCCTTTCATACGGGGCAGGTCCCGTTGCGGGTCAAAATCCACTGCGGGAGGATTGCTTATTACGCCGTCTTTTACTCCGTCAGCTTCATCAAACTGCTTGAGGATGACCTCGCCCAGCAGTTCAAGCTTTTCCCGGGACAGGGGCGTTTCGGCAATGGCCTTCTGAATGCTCCAGTACTGCCAGATCATCTCCCTGAGGCTGAAGACAGGCGCACCGGCAAGGATGCCATCGAAGTCGGCAGGGAAGCGTTGCGCCTCGTTAAACCCCTGCAAGCCGCCGGTCGAACAGCCGTCAAAATAGGAATGCCGGGGCACTTTCCCGTAATAGGCGGCGGCAAGCCTTTTTGCCGTCACTGCCGTGAGATGCACCGCGCGAAACCCGAAATCGATCTCCTTCTGCAGGTTGTTGTGCGCCCAGGTGCCGCCCGGCTCTGTAGCCGCATCGTGTCCGGTGTTGGTAAACGCTGCCGCGAAGCCGTGCCGGGCTGCCTTCAAGCGCGCCAGGTGGCCGATCTCATCATCGAGTGACTCCCCCGCATAACCCCCGTTGCCGTGCATATACAATCGCCCGTTCCAGCGGCCAGGCAGGTAGACGATGTAGCGGACTTCGGGGCTGATCACCCCCCGAACCACGCAAATTTCCTGTCCGTCCGGCTGCGCCGGTATCAGGGTGGCGGACAGAATGCTGTTATCCGCATCGGACAGGTGGATGAGGTCCCCGCAGGCCATCCGGAGCTCCGTGACTTCCGTTCTGGTGTAATCGATAGCGGAATGTCGTACATCGGAAAAGCTTGAACCGTTCGGGGTCGGAGTCGCCTGTGCAACAGGCGTTGCCAATAACGTTGCAAGAACCGCCACAACGCACTGCCTGGTAAGCATGCAGGGCAATAACATACAGGATATCTTAAGCTTCCGGGCGCCTGTTTTCAATTCTGCCGTATTCAGTTACAAAGCTGATAACAGCGTATCAGCATTGTTTGATTTGTCAGAAAATAGGTATGATGGACAGGAGACTCGATATGTGCCGTAAACGAGGCGGCGTTCTGCTCTGTTCCGCCAGGATCCTTCCGGGTTTCTGGTTGGTTTGAGGCGAACAAAGGTTGCCATGCTGACGACGGAGGGATTTCGCGATGTCCTGGATCTGGGTTCTGAAAGCCGTTTTGATCAATATGATCTCGGCCTGACCAAGCCTGAACCATTGGCGCCAAGATATCTGCGTTTTACCATTTCCGAACGTGTGGCGGCGGACGGGAGTGAATTACTGCCACTTGATCTTTCAGTCATTGAGCAAATTGCCGAAGAATTAAGAAGGAATGAAATAGAAAGTATTGCGGTTTGCTTCTTGCACAGTTTTATCAATCCCAGGCACGAACAACGGGCCGCGTAGGAGTTAAATTACAGGCAGTCTTTATCCGGAGGCGTACCGTTTGGCTTATTCCCAGGCATAGGTTACTTTAACGCCGACCTGGCGGGGATGTGGCCTGACGTTGACCCCGTTCAGTCGAAAGCCGTAGCGCGCGCCGGTGAAGTAATCTTCCTCAAGGACGTTTTCTGCGTAGGCTATCAAGCGCCAGTTACTGACCTGGATGCCTGCCCGGAGGTTCAGCACATCGTACGACGGCACCACGAAGGGGTATTTATCCCCGTCGTTCTGGATAAAACCCAGGCTGGCGGGGTTGGTGATCCTGTAGAAATAGCCGTCCAGGTTGGGAACGACCTCGTCACGGTAAAACCATTCAATCCGGATATAGCCCTCATGCCCCATAACCGGGAAACGTTGTTCGCCGTAGAAACTGGCGGTCCACTCAGCAGCTCCGGGTATCTGCTCGCCGGTCAGGTCAACAGGTCCGATTCCCTGGGGACGCGCGATCCCCGCAAAGTCGCCAAACGTGGCATCGGTAAAGCCGATACCGCCGCCAATCGTCATGCGCTCCCAGGGTATGGCAACAAATTCAAGCTCAACTCCCTTCGAAGTCGCCTCTTCTGCGCTCCTGATGAAAGTCGCAGTTTCTGTTGCGTTTGTTTCGGGGTTGACGATGAAGGCCGTATCGTCCACCTGCAGGTCCTCCCAGTCCATGTAAAACACCGCAGCGTTAATTCGCATGCGCTCGTCAAGCAGTGTGGCCTTTACGCCGAGTTCGTAATTCCACAGGGTTTCCTTGGAGAAAAACGTGGGCGCGTACCTGCCGCCGACCTGTGATCCCTCAACCTGCGATCCCCCGGGTTTGTAGCCGCGTGATGCTGAAAAATAGGATGTCACGTTGTCTGTCAAATCCACGCTGAGCGCGAAACGCGGGGAAAAGTCTTCGGTCTGCGCGGCCCGGGCACAGTCAAACGCGATTTCCGCGCCCGGCGACAGGTTCTGGGCACACTGGGTGGTTTCGTTCTCGGAGTAACGTCCGCCGGCCGTCAATGTGATTGCATCCGTGACATGCCAGCTGACATCGCCGAAAAATGCGAAACTCTCGATATCGGTGGTCTGGTAAAACTGGTTCAAAGTCGACAACGGCCTGAATATGAAGAAGCGTTCCGTATCGGCCGTAATGAGGTTTCTGCGTTCCTGGCTCGATTCGAAATAAAAGCCTCCCGCTACCCAATCCAGCATTTTACCGGTGGATGATACCCGTATCTCCTGGCTCCAGGCGTCAGTGGTATCGTTATTGGTGCGGTTGACATAATTTGCATCTATGGCATCAAGGTCGAAGCGCGAGCTGATTTCACTATCAACGTAGCCGGTAATGGATTCGATGGTAAACCAGTCCGTTTCGTAAGCAATTCGCCCGCTGACAATCAGCATGTCATTGTTGATTGATTCGGTTTCCCGGCCGCCACCGGGGCCTGCGGTGGACTTGTCAACCTTGTCGTCGTTTTCAGGAAAGCAGCCGAGACCGTCATCTATGGCGCCATTGATGCCGGCGGGGGGGACCGGTGCGGGAAACCCCAGGTTTCTTACACCGTTATCCAGCGATAGCAGGGTCTGGCTGCTGCGTCCCAGCCGGCAGGTCGGCACCAGCGCCGCGAGGTCCTGTTCCTCGTCCGTATACGTAACTTTGGCCTCAATGCTCAGTTTGTCATCAGGTTCATAACGCACACCGAACCGGTAGAGCTGGTTGAGACTGCCGCTGTCTCCGCCTACGGGGTCGACGTTCTCGACTACGGCCGGGGTTTCTTCTACGGCTACGACGCCCCTGACGAACAGGCTGTCGCTGAGCGGGGCATTGATGATTCCCGACACCCCCCATTGCTCATGGTTGCCCACCTCCGCGTTCAGCTCAGCGTAGCGCTTGTCGTCAGGTGAGCGCGTCAGGATATTCAACGCGCCTCCCGTCGCGCTCAGGCCGAAGAACGTACCCTGGGGTCCGCGCAACACCTCGATCCGTTCGATATCGATAAGCTGGGGATTAGCTGTACCCTGTGAAACGGCGCCAAGACTCACTTCGTCAAAATAATAACCGATGGCGCTTCCGCCCCCCCGGTTCTCCAGCACCGAGATATTATTGACCCCCCGGATTGCGATGGCGATGCTGCGTTCACCGCGCTGGCCTTCCTCTGAAAAAGTCACATTGGGAGTGATTGACAGGTAATCCTGGGCTTCCCTGATGTTTTGAGTATCGATTTCGGTTCCCGTGGTGACCGAGACGCTGATCGGGACATCATCAAGTGATTGTTGTCTTCGCTGGGCGGTGACGACAATTTCTTCGAGTGCATATCGGGCCTGGGCCAGGATGCCGGATGAGACGCAGAACAGCAAAACCACCAGAACGGTGTTGAATAGTGAGCGCATTATATTTATCCCCCGGTTAAACTAAGACTAGTTTATATTACTGAACATATCAAACACAATCTGCTGTGTAACACCTGCGGGGACAGACACATTCTGTCCCCGGCCCGAGTTACATCTCATCGGGGTGTGCAAGGCCCTGATCATGAGAGTTTTGAACAATATCATCCCTGTTGAGAGGGCAACGCACTTGATTACCGGGAAAACTTGCTTGCTCAGATCGATAGTGATGTGTTTTTGAGTTCCTGGGTGTAAGAGTGCCGGGGGGTGTGCAATACCTGTTCAGATGGTCCGTATTCTACGATTTGACCCCTGTACATGACTGCCACCTCGTCGGCAACGGCATTCACCACGGCAAGATCATGCGAAATAAACAGGTAAGTCAAATTGAGTGTTTCCTGCAGGTTCCTGAGCAGGCCCAGGATTTGCGCCTGTATGGATACATCAAGCGCGGACGTCGGTTCATCCAGGATCAGGATGTGTGGACGAAGCATTAACGCCCGGGCAATTACAATTCGTTGTTGCTGTCCACCCGACAGGGAATGCGGTTTCCTGTCCAGGATCTCTTTCGGGAGTTGGGTGAGTTCCATTAACCTGTCAAGCCGGTATCGGCGTTCTGTTCGATCCTGCACGCCGTGTATAACCAACGGACCTTCGAGTATTCGCCGGATGCTATGTGCCGGGTTGAGAGACCCTGCCGGGTCCTGGAATACGGGTTGAACCAACTGCGCCCGGTTTTGCGGCGGGAAATCCTGTATCGGTTCATCGAACAAATATATTTCGCCGCGGGTTGCCTGCTCCAGCCCTGACAGCATTCTCGCCAGGGTTGACTTGCCGCTACCCGACTCGCCGACAAGCGCTACGCAAAGGTTTTTCCTGATATTCAGGGATACGCCGTCTACAGCGGTTAACCTGGGTGTTTTCGTGAACAGGGAGGCCTTCGCAGAATAGGATTTGGATACGTTCTCACAGCGTAGCACCAGTTCATCCCGTGGGTATTTATCGGCCAAATCAGTCATTCAGGGCGCGGCCTCCATATCGGTTTAACAGGCATCTGGAACTGTGTGAGTTGTCGACATGCCGAAATGGAACATTAGTCGTTTCACATTCCTCCAGTGCTTCCGTACAACGTCCGTGAAAACGGCATCCAATCTTTCCCTTAATGTATGGCGATACGGCGCCCGGAATCGCGTGAGGCAGTTTTTGGCTATACCGGGGTTCCAGCCTGGGCAGGCAATCCAGCAGTGACCGGGTGTAGGGGTGCGCCGGGTATTGCAGAACTTCCCGGACCGGTCCGTGTTCTATGATTTGACCGCAATACATCACGGCCACGTTGTCACCAATCCGGGCGGCGAGTCCCAGGTCATGAGTAATGAACAACATGCCCAGTTCAAACGTTGTTTGTAATTCACGGAACAGTCGTAACATTTGTAATTGCAGGCTCGGGTCCAGTGCGGTTGTAGGTTCATCGGCAATCAAAACAGCCGGGTCGCACATCAGGGCCATTGCAATCAGGATTCTCTGCCGTTGCCCGCCGGATAACTGATGTGGATATTGGCCGAGTCGCAAGGCCGGATCGCCGATCCCCACCCGCTCAAGCAGGTATTCCGCTTTTTCCCGGGCGGCGCGGGCCGAACCCTTGCCGTGACGGACGAACCCCTCGATCATTTGCCTGCCGATTGTCAGTAAAGGATTAAGGGCGTTCATGGCGTCCTGAAATATGACGCTTACCCGGTCGCCCCTGAGGGTCGCAAAGGAGGGCGCGGCGCCGCCGGTCATATTGATGCCGTCAACAATCAGCCTGTCCATGGCCATGCGGCACGGATGCGGACATAATCCCAGTAGTGAAAGGGCCGTCATTGATTTGCCACAACCTGATTCACCGGTCAGGCACAGGGTTTCCCCCCGTGAAATTGCAAGGTCGACATTATCGACCAGCATCAATTGCCGTGCGCCTTCCCCGACTTCGACCGAGAGGCCCGTTAATTCCAGCACATTTGCGGAATGCCGGTCCATCAACCGCGTCCGGACGAATGTAACCCGTCACTCAGCAGGTTAATGCCAAGAACCAGCATGCAGATTGCCAGGCCCGGCAGCGTGACCAGGTGTGGCAGGAAATAAAACAGGTCGCGTGCTTCCGCCACCATCAACCCCCATGATGCAGTGGGTGGCTGCACGCCCAGGCCCAGGAATGACAAGGCGGCCTCGACCAGGATCGCGTGCGCCATTTCAATCGTTGAGACAACCAGCACTTGGTTGATGATATTGGGCAGGATTTCATTACCGATGATCTGCAGATGGGATGCGCCGGTCGCGCGGGCTGCAAGGATGAATTGCCTGTTTCGAAGTTGCTGGGTCTCAGCGCGAACAACGACGGCAAACCGGTCCCAGAACAGGAACCCGAGCACCAGGGCCGCGGTAATAAACGAACCGCCGGTAATTGAGACGATTGCCAGCGTGACCAATACCACAGGCAAACTCAGCCGGGTGGTAATGATGAACATGATTGCGGCATCGATACGACCGCCAAAATATCCCCCTGCCAATCCCAGTAATATCCCGATAGGAGCTGAAATAGCGACAACAATCAAGGCGATGGAGATTGAAATACGCCCCCCGTAGATCAGCCTGCTGAGATAATCACGGCCGAAAGCATCTGTGCCGAATGGATGTGCCCAATCACCATCGCCCGACCAGACCGGCGGTTGCAGGCGCATGCTCAAATCCTGTGCGGCAGGATCGTAAGGTGCAAGCCATGGCGCCAATGCCGCAATAGCAATAAACAGGGCAACGAGACACAGCCCGATATTGAGCCGAGATGCCCGCGCCCGTGACAGATTCAATGCAGTCATTGCCTGGCTCGAAGACGCGGATCAATCAGCATATTGGCAATGTCCGCAAGTAATGTCAGTGATATGTAGATAACTGCGAGACAAATCACGATTGCCTGCACGACGGGAAAATCCACGCGTTCGATGGATAACAAGGCCAACCGGCCGATACCATCCAGTGCAAACACGGTCTCCACAACCACCGAGCCTGCCAGCAACTGGCCGAGTTGCACGGAGGTCAACGACACAACCGGAAGGATTGCATTAGGCAATGTATGCACGACCAGGATTTGCCTGGTACTGAGCCCCTTGGCCCTGGCAGTCCGGATGAATTCAGCCTGTAATACTTCGCTGACACCTGTTTTGGTGACCCGGGTCAGTATCGGCAGCGCGGCGATCCCCAGTGTGAGCGCAGGGAGGATAAAGTGCCACAGGGTTTCCGTGCCCGCAACCGGCAACCAGCCGAGATAAATTCCAAAAAAGGCGGAGAGCATCAACGCCAGCCAGAAGCTGGGGACTGCCTGTCCCAGTGTGACCAGTGCAGTCTCCAGCCAATTGACCCATGAATTCCGTTTGTACGCCGCTGCAATACCCAGTGGAAGTGCAACCAGGAGGGCAAAAGACAACGCCAGACCGGCAAGCGTGGCAGTTACGGTAAGACGGGATACTATCAGGCGGATTACGGGCTCTCCTGTAGACAGTGAGTTTCCCATGTCCCCGGTGAGCATATTTTGCGCCCAGTCCAGATACTGGACCGGAAGCGGGCGATCCAGGCCAAGTTCATGGCGCAGGCGCGTGATGTCTGCCGTGGTTGCATTTTCACCTGCGTACTCCAGGGCAAGGTCGCCGGACATGCGGAGCAGACCGAATGCGAGAATTGATACAACCAGCGCGACCAGCAGGCCGACTATAATCCGGTTGATCAAAAATTCACGCATTAAATCAGTTTCCCCGCGCCCTCTGAAGTCTCAGTCTTGTCATGTCCGGGAAGGGTGACATCCCGGGTTCATAGCTGAGGTCACTGTCAAATACGAAACCGACCGGGTTCGTGTAAAGCGGCACGGTATAGGCCTGTTCGGAAATATACTGTAATGCCTCTGTAAACTTGTGTGTTCTCAGGTCCGGGTCAGTTTCCGAACCGGCAAGCCTGACCATGCGGGCAAGCGTCGGATCGCGTGCGTAGTCCGCAGGTCCGAGGGTGAAGAATGTCGGCAAGGTGGCGGCAACGTCAAACAGGTCCCCACCATAGCTTACCAGGCTCATGGCGGATTCACCGGCCATGAACTTTTTTCTCCACGCAGGAAGCGTATACGTGCGCAGGGAGACGTCGATGCCGACCTGTTGCAATTGCCATTGAAGCACTTCTCCCACCTTGCGTAATTCGTCGGCCCCGAGCATGATATCCAGGTGTACCGGTTCTTCATGACCGGCTTCACGTAACAGGCTTTTTGCTTTATGGGGATCGAAACGGGAGGCTGATCCCCCAACGCCGGACAGGCAATGCTGTTGTGCGGGGTGGCATTGATAATAAAGGGGTTCGGCACGGGCAGCCATGAGGTTTGCGGTGATGCTTTCCCGGTCGATTGCATGGCCGACGGCCCGGCGGATGCGTATATCCGTCAACAGGTCGTACCGGTTTCGGCCGCTGGCGTTGATGCTCAAAAAAGTTATCCGCGCACTGTCTGCATAGCTGACGGTCAGCCGGGGATACGCGCCAAGCAGGCGGGCATGGTCGGCAGGTACTCCCCAGATAAAATCCAGCGAACCCTGCAGCAATTCTGCTATCTGCGTCAGCAGGTCCGGCACCGTGCTGACAACCAGTCTGTCCACAGTCGCCGCCGGTTTGGCCGCGTTAAAATAATCGCGGTTTGCAGCCAGCACAAACTGTTTTCCGGGTTCGATTGCCGCCACCCGGTAAGGTCCTGTGCCGACGGGCGCAGTCCGGTGGACCAGGTGACCGCCGTTGTTTTGTGTGTATGTGCGCGGCCAGATGAGCAAACGGGTCGAGAAGATGTGCTCTGCGAGCGGGGCAGGTTGTTTCATGCGGACGATAACCCGTAACTCATCCAGTTTCTCTGCGCTTTCTATAAAGCCGAAACTGGATTCCCTCTGTCTGAAATGCACATCGTTGGCAGGGTCTGTGAGAAGGTTTATCGTGAATACTACGTCGTCTGCGTCCAGGGGTTCACCGTCGTGGAACCGCACTCCGTGTCTCAGTGTGAATTCAACAGCATCCCGCGCGGGATTCCAACTCCACGACTCGGCAAGGAGTCCCGTGATATGACCGGAAACAGGGTCCCGGTAGAGCAAGGTGTCGTAAACGGCCAGGGACAATGCGGCCGATTCCATCGAATCGGTATGCAGCCGGTCGATAAAGTCGGTTTCCCGGGAAAATGCAATCCGGATTGAGTCCTCCGCGGCTGCTGCGGGAGGCAAGACGAAAATAATTGCCGGAAGCACAAAGATGATGATCGTGTGTCCCGGCATACCAGGGGATGTGAGTTTTCTCAATATCATCAATGCGTCCGAAGCGTACTTCTTAAAATGACTGCTAGCCAAGTCTAGTATTTTGTTTTAGCTTGTAAAAGCATATTTTTGTGATTAATAACTGCGCGCTCTGAAATTGAAGACCCTTGCATCATATTTTTCCGGGGATTACGTCAGCGCCCGGGAACGCTTCCTTACTGCATCTGCACGTTCCGGCGGGTCCATAATATCGTATGACCACCCGGGCACGGGGCGGCATGGGGAAACATTGAGTACGGATATTGTGGTTCTGGGAAATGCAAACGCGTCGTCCATGCTGCTGATCCAATCAGGCACACACGGTATCGAAGGATATTGCGGTTCTGCAATACAACTGGCCTTGCTTGAATTGTTGACCCCTTCAACTATCGATGGGAACCTGGGCGTGATGCTGGTTCATGGCATAAACCCGTTCGGATTTTCCTGGTGCAGCCGTGGTGATGAGAATAACGTTGATTTAAACCGGAATTTTATCGATTTTGATAATGCCGGTGAGAGACGGAATGATATTTTTCAGGAACTTGCACCCTATCTTGTTCCGGATGAATGGAGCAGGGAGAGTTTAATCAAGGCCGATGCTGAACTGGATAAATTACGCCAGGAATACGGGCATGACAGCGTAAGCCAGTCGTTACGGCGCGGCCAGTATTCGTATTCGGACAACCTGTTTTATGGCGGGACCGGGCCCAGTTGGTCCAGGCATACCATTGAACGGGTCGGTCGGGAGCATTTGTCTGCGGTAACTGAGCTCTTGTTTCTCGACATCCATTCGGGTCTGGGGGATTACGGAGATATGGGGTTGTTATCAGTCGAACCTGATACGAGTAAAAAATTCGGGATTCTCAGACAAATTTTTGGGCAACAAGTGAGATCGACCCATAATACACATTCCGGCGCAGCGAATGCCGGTGGGAATATCATCAGGGGATATACAGAGATACTGCCTGATGCGACGGTGCTGGGCATAGGTATGGAATTCGGCACCTATGAACAGGAGCGTGTTCAAGCTGCTTTGAGAGCAGACACCTGGTTACATCACAAGATGCGTGGTAGAACACTGCCGCGTTCTTTGCAGGAGGAAATCAGGCAGGAAATGTTTGAAGTATTTTGCCCGGCTGACCAGTCCTGGTGCGATATAGTTGTCAAAGAGGGGTGTAAAATTTGCCAGAAAGCAGTCAAAGGTCTGGAGACACTACAGGGGGTATTGACCGGGGATACATAGATATTCCCGGTTACGAAGGTCGAGCCCCAGTACGACACCACGACCAACACGCCGCAGGTCGGCAAACA
>CAYOEQ010000063.1:0-11699 GCA_964402775.1 uncultured Enterobacteriaceae bacterium | reverse complement strand
CGTTGTAACCGTAACCGTAGTAATAGAGCGCATGGTGCAATGCCTGGCCGATAGTCCATCCGCCGATTCCTTTTCCGTCTCCATGCGTGGAGTGATGATCGGTTTCGATCAGGTCTGCGGCGTAGGTGATGATATTCCAGTCGATAGGCATGTCCTCCCGGTGGTTTTTCGGCGGAGGGGGTTTATACAGTGCCCTTGAGAGGAACTGGTAGAGCAGGAACGCTGTCAGCAGCCCTACTACTATGTAGGCTGTAGTCAATTTTGTTGGGCTATTGATGTTAAAAGAAATATCGTGCCACGCAGATAATCAGTATCGGCAGAGCCACAGCGGCCGAATAAAGCATGAGCCAGGTTTGTTGCCCCGGACTCAATTTCTGTTACATCTTTACCTTGCGAAAGGTCAGTGAAATGCGACGTTTTCGATCCTTACGCTTCTTGCCGACGTCAGAGCGCTCGGTTTTTCTTTTTGGTATTTCATGTGTCCAGCCATACCGGGCTTCATCGCTCAGGACCGCCGCACTGCGTTGTTCAAGTAATAGTTCTATTTTTTTGTTTTTTGATCCTTTTTTGCGAAAGACCATCCCCCACGATTCCAACAGGCTGATTGTGACAATGTCGTCAGCAAAGCTGTCACTGTCAACATGGCGAGTGATTCCTTGGTTAGCGGTATACTCATTTACTATAACCTGATCGGGAGGTTGTCTGACAAGTCCTTTTGAAACAAGACGCCGGGCGAGTTTGTCTGCCCAATCGGGAAGTGGCCCGAGTTGCATGGAGATGTCGATTTGCCGGGCCTTGTAATCATAGCGCCATCCATAATGCTGAACGCGTCTTTCAAGTTCAGTGCTCCACTCGCAGTTCTCTATGATATCGACCAACTCCTTTTCTTCGTCTGCGCTTAGAAAGTCCGGGATATACTTCAAGCCTGGAACATCAGTTTGTTGGGACTGCATTAAAGTTATTGACGGAAGGACGGGTGGATTCGGCAGTAGTCCTGCTTCGGTGGAGATGAGATGACGAAACTGATCAACATCGAACTGTTTTTCAATTTGCAGATTTTCCGGCAACCGAATCCGCACTTCCCCCTCAATCTCCATTGGCGCATTCGGATCTCGCAGTCGACGGATAGTGCCTGGGCCAGAACAAGGCAGCTGTTCATCTCTCAGTGTGATCCCCCGGGTAAAGCAAGGCCAATTTAATTCCTTTGCGAGTTTTTGGGCTTCTTCCTCAACCGTTGCGTTTTTGAAATCCGCGCCAAACCATCGACCGCGTGCATTCTCCGTCTTTGTAGAAAAATCTTTGTCGTCCCACGATAAGACGATACCGTCAGCAGTTTTTCGCCATTCGGGTTTCCTGGAGGTAGCGGACGGCCAATACAAATTGTGGAACCCCGTAGCAGACAAGCGCAATGCATGAATGGATAGAACTTCACGTTGCAATGGGGCGCCGCGAAATTGACAATCAAGACTTCTGTATCCATGCAGTAGACCACATAGGGCAGCCGCAGACCAGGCAATGGCCGGAGGGAGTTGCGGCATATCCTTAAACCAGGTCTTGAGGTTCGTTGGTTCCGGACGGGTCAGCACCAATTGTAAGGCTATTTCGACAGGACTACTCCGCCAGTCCCGAAGATCAATAATCAACTCAGCGCGTAGAATGCTGTTCGTTGTCTCCAACCACGCGCTTGCCTCGTTGGCTTGGTTATTTGCGGGATAGTTTTGGGAAGCGGTATCGTATATTTGCTTCGAAAGCGTCCGGGGATTGATTCGCTCGCCACTTGAATGGTTTCTGAACACTTCAATGGCAGCCAACCAAAGGCGCTCTTGCAGGCTGCCTGGATTAGTGTTATCAGAGACTCGTGTCCAAGGTGGGAACCGCCACCATGGAGCATCCACCTGGTCCGCCAAGCTCTCCAGCCCCAATTTTTCAGGATCAAGGCTGGCGGTGAGAATATCCAACCACGGATCAATTCGTGGGACCCCCCAAACGGCCATGGCAATAGCTCCGTGGATTGCGTCCATATCGCTTGGAATACCGATATCCACTTCAACCTGGGGCGGGGAAATCCCCACATCGAGACAATCCTCGGGCTTAGCGCCAACCCTGACCGGTACTTCTGGCAATACCAGATTCGAAGCGAACTTGGTCATTCCGGTAAACCGCACACGCTCTTCTTCGGTCGATACTGATAACTCTGAGATGGCGAAAGTTGGCAGGGCGCCAGGCCAGTACAATGCCTGGTCTGTTGGTTCAAGTGTCTTAATGCAAGATGGTCGCCAATTTTTGTCGTGCAGGACTTGGATACCAAGTTCAGGCAACTTCGCGGGGTCGAGCTTCACCTGGACGTGTATTGGATGTCCTGTACCGACCGGGCTTCTGTCTCTGACATATGATCTTATCCCAACCACCTGTCCATCCGAAGGCAGGGGTCGGAGCCAGCCATCCTGCAACGCGTCAAAAAGACGTCGATTATCAGTGGCCAAACCTAACCAGCAGGATTCAGGTTTACCGGCTTCCAGTAAATCTATCTGGGAAGGAGAAGAGGTCACGATCGTTCTAAAACATGTGGTCCAGGCAATGCGTTCTCTGCCTGTATCGAAAGCGTGCCAGGGCCGTAAATTAGAAAAAGGTTATCACGGGCGCGGGCACACATCATATACATTGCGCGTTTGTCCGCAAGAGTCTCACAAGGAATAAAAGATTCCAGTTCCAGAATAAACACTGTATCAAATTCCTGGCCTTTTACAGATTCTTTGTTGAGTATGGTTACGCCCGGCGACAATATATCAATGTCATCCTCGTTTTTTTGATCATTTCTGTAGATATCAACACGCTTGTCAGACAATTTATTGCGAAGCAAGTCCTGCAACCTACTACCGGTTTCATTTCTACTGACAATAACGCCGATGTTTCCATTACGTGTATTATACCAATTCGATATCAAAGTGGCTGTAGATTCAAGGTGTTCTTTTCTGACCAGCCGAGGCAATTCTCCCGTTGTGGAGCGGATGACGGATGCAGTAGGGAGACGACCAGCATGGAAGTGTTCCGCCACCTTAGCGATCTCCGAGCTGTTCCGGTGATTTTTTTTGAGAATAACCGGATCAGGTAGATTCGCGGCTGCTTTGATGTTTTCAAGAGTCGAACAATTCTTATTGAGCGCCTGATCTTCATCTGCGAATACGGTGATAACGTCCGAGATATATGAAGCATACTTGAAAAATCCTTGGGGGAGGTCTTGCCCCTCATCCACAACCATGTGAAATCGGTCATGATGTTTTCGGTTGTCTTTGATGCGCGCAAGCATGGCTTCCCAATCATTTTGGTATTCTGAATGTTGTGGCGGCTCCTCGCCTGTCCGCCGTTGATAATCTCGCCATACATATTGGTGCATTGTCCAAACAGATCTGCGTCCGTCTGCCAACAGTTTCAACAAACGCCTGAGCATTCGATTGAGCGTGATAATTCTGACTTGTCCTGAATCCGCAATCATCTCTGCCCTGTGCAGTGCAAGGACTGTTTTGCCGGAACCGGGTGGACCCACGACAAACAAAGGCTGATCAAGTGGATATTCCAGCACGTCACGCTGGTCTTCCTGTTTATTGATTTCATCCCAAGTTGGCAGACGCACGTCAGCTGTCTCCAAGCGTAAGAGTATTTCGTGCAGGACGATAGAACAAAGCGTATCGCAAGTCGCGATCCCGAGTGCCGTGTATTCTTTTCACTTCAATCGTTCCAATGTCGTCCTCAAGTTTCTTGAAACCTGCGTCAAGCAACACCTTGGTGAAATCAGAAAATTGTTTGTTGGCTTCAGGCCGCCGCGAATTTGTGTATAAAATTGTGACCGGACCTTGTCCAAGCTTTGTGAGCAGTTGCTTCAAGTCCGTGAGCAACTTACCCACGTCCAGCGTCGGGCTTGCGAGAAGATACGATACAATGACAAATACCGGACGCCACGACAGGGGTTGACTCCAGGATATTGAAGAGATGTCGGATGCCCAATGGCGGTTGATTTGAAATCCTGCATTATATTGCTCAGCCGCCGCTGCAAGCCGTTCACCCAGCCTACGCATGGCATCAGACCGGTCCATACCGATATAATCATACTGTGGTTCGGAACCAAGTGCATCTGCGAAAGCAAGCCCGCCAGTGAACGGCCCGCAACCCAAATCGATAACGATGGGTTTTTCTGTGGGAGGGTCTTTGGCAAAAAGCATCCCAAACGCCTTAATAAGCTCCTCCAGGTGCCTAAGTTGAAAGAAGTAAGCATAGAGCAGGACTCGGTCATCAGGTGACAAATCATTCCAAGGTTTGTCGAAGTCCGCTTGACCCCACCCGGCAACTTCCTGTGTTGCAACTTGACTACTGACTCCAAGATATTGTTCGGACCCGGAGCGTGGATCGTTCTTCACCCGTTGTATGATTTCGGCGTCACGTAGCTGTTCCAGCCAGGCGGGAAGTTGAGACATCAGGGTAAGTTCCGTCTATTGTTCGTCGATTAAACTTTGTTCGGGAAGTGAATTATGTCATAAGAGAGCCGCTGAAACTGCTTGAGATGCAAGGGTGAGATTAGAATCGATCTCAAGTCTGTTCCCACGGCAGCCCGTGAAAGCGCCAGCCGTTCACGTTGCCCCGGTGGCGGTTTTCGTCGGGGTCGCCTTCAAAGCCTTCGGCAATGTTGACCGTGTCTTTGTAGCCTTGTGCCTCCAGCAGTTGCGCCGCGAGCATGGATCGTTTGCCGCTGCGGCATAAAGTCAGGACCGTGACGTCCCTGCTTGCCGTTCCAAGAAGCTCGATGACCTTTTGCGAAAAATCCGGGTCGGTCTGCCAGTCCGGGAACTCCTGCAAGGGAACGTGGACGGCGCCGACGGGGTGGCCCACGTAATCGAACTCAACCTTGGAACGCACGTCCAGCAGGATCGCGTTCGGGTTTTCCTGGAGCATTTTCCAGGCCTGTTTGGGGTTAACTTCGGCAACCATTTTTTATCTTCCTCAGCAAGGGTTAAAGTTGATTTTTATCCTTAATCATAGCATTGATGGATACCGGACGTGCCGGAATCCCAGCGGGAAGACTGTTATTCGCCCAGCCCGGCTTGTATATCTGAGATGATGGATTGCGCGGTCTGCAGCGGATTGGGCGACTGCGTGACCGGCCGGCCGACCACCAGGTAGTCCGCGCCATCAGCGATCGCCTGGCGCGGCGTTAAGGTGCGCTTGTGATCATCTTGGCCGCTTTCGGCCGGTCTGATGCCGGGTGTGACAATCAGGAACTCTCGGTTACATAACTCCCGGCGCAGGGCGCGCACGGAAGAACCGGACGCGATCAGACCCTCACAGCCGGCATCCAGGGCCTGACGGGCCCTGCGTATGACAATGGCGTCCGTGTCCGGCACAGCGCCGTCGGGAGCAAGCTCCTTCAGGTCCGCGGCGTCCATGCTGGACAGCACGGTAAGCATCAACAGGCAAGGTTTGCCGTTGTCTCCCCGCCCCTGTCTGGCTGCTGCCACCGTGGAACTGCCGCCATGGATGGTCAGCAGTTCCAGCCTGCCGGCGAATTCGTTGGGCATGTTGGCCAGCGCAGCCTCTACGGTGCGGTCGATATCGTTGATTTTCAGGTCCAGGAAAACCTTTTTTCCGGCTTCCAGCAGGGTCCTGACGAACGGCCAGCCTTCGCCCAGGAACAGTTGCCAGCCTACCTTGTAGAAGTTGACTGCGCCTTCCAGTTGTTCGATCAGGTGGTTTGCCTCTGCGGCGTTGTCGAAGTCCAGCGCAACGATCAGCCGATCCGCGGCGGTTATACCGGGTGGTGTGAATGGTGTTTCATGAATATCTCTCATCAGTCCGAGTCCAACCAGGGAAAACGCTTACTTCAAGATTCTGTCCGGAGGTCAGAGCCACAGGGGACAGATTTAAAATCTGTCCCCTGTCAGCAGTTGAGTGGTGATACTAACACATATAAATCGCATCGGTTACAGTACGCCGTCCTGTTCCAGTTTCCGGAGAACCTGTCCGGTTTCAAGATCCGCCAGGAGGGTTGCCCTGAACACAGGTTCATCCCTGTTCAAAGACAGCACGTGATCGCGCTGGCCGACCGCGTGGTTGCGGCGCCAGTCGCTCGGGCCGAACAGGCCGTAAACGGGGATGGAGCCGCAGGCCAGCAGGTGCATGGGCCCTGAGTCGTTGGTCACTGCGAATTGGGCGTGGGCCGTCAGGGCAACCAGTTGCAGGAAAGAGAACGCACCGGTTGCATCCGCGCCCGTGACGCGGGCCAGGCCGGCGTTTGTGCGCCTGTCTTCCCCCCCGCCTGCCCAGAGTGTGAGAAATCCGCGCTGCGCCAGGGCTTCGGCCAGTTCCCGGAAGTAAGGCCAGCGTTTTTCCGGGCGCCGGGCGCTGGCGCCGGCGTGCATGATGACGAGTTTCCGGCCCGCAAGATCCCTTTCCTGCAACCACGCGTCTACTTTTTCCCGGTCTGCCGCGGAGGGGTGGAGGCAGGGGACGACCTTGTCTGCGGAGACGCCCGCGGCCTCAAGTACTTCCAGCATCCTGTCATGGATATGGCACTGGCCCGTGTAGCGGCCCTGCGGGTGCAGGTTGTAGGGAAAACGCGGGTGGTTCCCGGCCCGTTCCGGTATGCCGGACAGCCCGCACATTACGCCGGTGCGGTCGTTTGACTGCAGGTCGTATACCCGCCCGAACCGCTGCCCGCGTATCCACAGCACCGTTGCCAGGGTGGACCGCAGGCTGCTGCGGTCAAAAGTCTTCAACTCCAGGCCGGGCCGGGCCGCAAATAATTCTTCGTAGGAGGGACTGGTAAGGAGGACGCAGCGGCGGGGCGCGTGATGCCGTAAAATCCGCTCGACCAGGCCGGTCGCCATAACCACGTCGCCCAGCGCCCCGAGTTTGATGATCAGTATGTCCCTGCGCATCGCCTGGCTGGAAATCCGCGTCATGAAATATCCGGATCGTTCAGGCGGTGATCCTGACCGCCACCGAGCCGCCCCTGGCGCAAAAGGCCAGGTACTCGTAGCTGCTGTCTTCCTCCCCGATAAATTCCTGGAACGCCTTGAACTCGTGTTCCTGCCAGTTCGGGTAATTGAAATACTCATCGAAGACGATCACCGTTCCGGGTCCGATACGCGGCTTCAGCAGGTCGAATACGGTGCGGGCGGACGCATACAGGTCGCAGTCCACGTGCACGAAACGCATGGCCTGGCCGTGTTCTTCAAGGAACGCCGGCAGGCTTTCGGAGAACATGCCTTCATGGATTTTGACGTTCCCAGGCAGACGCCGCGGGCGTCCTGCAAACGCGCCGCGTTTCTCGGTGGCGCCGGCCCAGTCTTCGGGCAGGCCCAGGAAGGAATCAAAACCGTGAACGGTGTCGCCGGTCAATCCGGCGAGCAGCCGGATACTGTCGCCCCGCGCCACGCCGAATTCGGCAACCAGGCCGTCACGGCCGGCATGGCCCAGCGCGTAGTCGAACAACGCCCGCCTGTTGCGGCAGATCAGGCAGTGCCGCATGTTGGCGTTGATGTATTCCAGGGTCTCGCGCCGGGCCTGCAATTGCAGTTCCAGCAACAGGTCGCGGGCAAAGAATTTATGCACGAAGCGCTGGTACAGGCGTTCTCTCAGATTACCGAAGGGATTTTTCATCAGCCGCGCGCCTCTTCATACAAAGCCAGGGTCTTGTCCAGCATTCGTTCCAGGGTGAAGCTGCGGTTTGGGGCGATGTGCGGCCCGGCCTTGAGGAAGTCAAGGACCTTCCCGGTTGCGGCAGCCGTGTTCCCCGGTTCGACCAGGCCGTCCGGCTGCAACTCCTCCAGTACCTCTTCAACGCCTCCGTGGGCGTAGGCGACTACCGGGCGCCCCAGCGACAAGGCTTCCAGCGCTGTCCTGCCGAAAGCCTCGGGGACTTTTGCCAGGGACAGTACGACGTCGGAGACGCTCAGCACTTCCCGCAGGTCGTCGCACTGTCCCAGGAAGCTGATATCGTTTCCCAGGCCGCGCCGGTTTACCGACCGGATTAACTCCTTGAGGAACCGCTCGCGGCGCGGTTCCGCCCCGCCCGCCACCAGGCCGTGGACATGGGCGCCGGCCTGCTTCAGGCGCCCGATGATGTCGATAAAATCCGTATGGCCCTTCCAGCGGGTGATGCGTCCCGGGAGGGTAACCAGCGCCTTGTCATGCAGGTAGGGCCGGTCCATCCGCCAGCGTTCCAGCCATTCTGCGGCAGGCCGGTATCCGCAGGGGAAACGCCCGGAGTCCACCCCGCGGTGAATGATCGATACCTTGCCGGGTTCCACTCCGGTGTAATTCTCCATGATGTAGTCATGGATATACCTGGAAATGGCTATCACCTTTTGCCCGCGGGTCATAACCGCACTGTAGCGACCGACGCGGTAAGGACCGTGCACAGAGGTGATGAATACGGGCCGGTGTGCCGGCAGCATGTTTTTCCAGGCCAGGTAGGAGACCCAGGCCGGCAGGCGCGAGCGTGCATGCAGGATATCCACCTTTTCCTCCTGCAGGAAACGCCGTAGCCGGGTCACCAGCAGCAGTGTGAAGGGGGATTTTTTCCCGACAGGCCAGGCGTAATGGCTGGAGCCGCCGGCGCTGAGTTCGGCTGTTAACGCCCCGCCGGCAGACATGACCAGCGACCGATGGCCGCGCCGCGCCAGTTCGGCGGCCACATCAACCGTCCCGCGTTCCACCCCGCCCGTCTCCAGGGCCGGCAGCGTTTGCAGCACGGTCAGGGGCATGTTGCCGACCCGGGTGCTTCCGACAGCAGTCCCTTCTCCAGCAGCAACCCGGCGCAACGGTTTGCTTCATCCAGTGTTCGGGGAGGTGCGGTCAGTTCCGCGCCGGAGTCCCGTCCGTTATGCGAAGACACAAAGCCTTGTTCAAGCAACCGGTCTATGGCCCGGTGCAGCCGGCTCGCGGATTTTCTCGGCAGCGGCAACAATCCCACCCTGCAACCTGCGGTCAGCGCCTCGTAGATCATGGAGACACTGTCTTCGGTCACCCATACGTCGCGGGCGCGCGCCAGGGTTTCAGCCAGCCAACCAGGTTTGCAGCGGTCCCACAACTCCACCTCGACTCCGGAGGTTTCAAATCCCATCAGCTCCCGGTTCAGTTGTGCGGGCGTACGGGGGGAGTTGGACAGCGTCCAGTAACGGGGTGATGTGCGCGCCAGCACCTGCCTGATCCGGGACAACAGCCCCTGCACATCCATGCGGTAATGCCGGGAAGGGCCGCCGACCAGGATCAGGCCGCGTTCCGGGTCGTGGTCCTTTGTTGCCTGCATGGGATTGACGGCGCCTGCCGTTATGATGACGTTATCCCGCGCCGGCGGGTCGTCATGGGCCGGCGCCAGGCAGTAATCGAACCAGCATAGCGGCAGGCTGGGACGCATGAGCACGACGGTCCTGGCCCGGTGGGCCCGCCTGGCGGCCAGCAGCGCTGCGTGGGTTGCGTGGCCGGCGCCGACAGCTACCTGCGGCGCCGGCAGGTCCTGCGCCCATGGAGTATTTCCGGTGATACAGGATGCCACGGACCGGATCAACGGCGGCGCCGTTACCCGGTGTACCGCCAGCGGGACGCGCCGGCGCAAGGCCTCGATCAACCCGGTGGACTGGCTCAGGTGGCCGCGTTTTCCGTCACAGATCTGCCAGAGGATGACAGGGTCGTTTCCAGTTTGGGCAGCAGGGTTCAATCCGGGTCAGTTGGTGGATTCCAGCGTGAACTCGGCTCCGCAGTATGGGCATTTCGCCCACCCCGTTTCCTCTATGGGCAGGTACACCCGCGGGTGGGAATTCCACAGGCTCATGTCCGGCAGGGGGCAATGCAGGGGCAGGTCCTTACGGCTGATTATATAATGTTGCCGGTCATTCGGCGTATTGGCCCCCACCGCACTCATACTGCCTGCGCGATCTCGCGGGATTCTTCCACGTAAGTCAGCCACTCCGGATGCCGGACCTTGCGGCCATGAACCTGGTCGAAAAACATGTTCTGGAGTTTCCTGGTCACCGGTCCGCGCCGGCCTGTCCCGATTGTCCGGTTGTCCAGTTCCACTACGGGGGTGACTTCCGCTGCTGAGCCGGTGAAGAACGCCTCATCCGCAATATAGACCTCGTCCCGGGTCAGGCGTTTTTCCTTTACCTCCATGCCCAGGTCGCGGGCGAACACCATGATGGTGTCCCGGGTCACGCCTTCCAGGGCGGAGGTCAGGTCCGGGGTGTAAATCATGCCGTCGCGTACGATAAAGATGTTCTCGCCGCTGCCCTCCGCGACATAGCCTTCGTTGTCCAGCAGCAGCGCCTCGTCGTAACCGCATTCCAGCGCTTCGTGCAGGGCAAGGATGGAATTGATGTAATGGCCGACGGCCTTGGCCTTGCACATGGAAATGTTGACATGGTGCCGGGTGAAGGACGACGTCCTGATGCGGATGCCCTTCTCCAGTCCCTCATCGCCCAGGTAAGCGCCCCATTCCCAGGCGGCAACCGCCACGTGAACGCTGAGGTTGTCTGCGCGCAGGCCCATTCCCTCGGACCCGTAAAAAGCAATGGGCCGGACATAAGCCGCCGACAGGGCGTTCTCCCGCACCACCGTGATACAGGCCTCGTTAATCTCGTCGAAGGTATTGGGCAGGCGCATCCCCAGGATGTGCGCCGAACGCTCCATGCGCCGGGTGTGGTCATGCAGCCTGAAAATGGCAACGCCGCGCGGCGTCTCGTAGGCGCGCATGCCTTCGAATACTCCCACGCCGTAATGCAGCGTGTGGGTAAGCACGTGCACGTTCGCCTCCCTCCAGGGAACCAGTTCGCCGTCAAACCATATTACGCCGTCGCGATCAGCCATTGTCATCTGACGTCTCCTTCAACATTTGATAATTTACCCGCTTTCCGAAAATTCAAGCCGCAATTCTAACATCAAACATGCCTGGGGTCAGGTCGCACAATGCACACTTACAACAGGTTTCATTCGACAACCTCAATCCCAGCCTCCATGAGAGGCGCAAAAGGATCAATTACACGCAAGCCATCGTAATCCTGCTCGCTGCTCATGTCTTCGGAGTACACGGCATCGCAACCGCAGGCACGCGCTGCCGCCAGAACGGCGCTGTCCCAATAAGACAACTTGAAGCGCTCGCGGACTGCGAAAGCAGTGCGCATCACATCGCTCGTTACTGATTGCACGCGAAACCGGTGCAGGGCTTCCATAAAATTCACGGCCTCGCGGTGTGTGAGCGCGCCTGGACGCGAAGAACGGGTCGCCTGTACATAGAATTCCTGCAGAACCTGCACGGATAAGGCAAGGTCGCGCGCCGTAAGCAAGCTTATGGCGCGTTGCTGTTTGTCCGCGTCCTCGTCC
Organism: uncultured Enterobacteriaceae bacterium; assembly: GCA_964402775.1. Classification (GTDB taxonomy): domain Bacteria; phylum Pseudomonadota; class Gammaproteobacteria; order Eutrophobiales; family Eutrophobiaceae; genus JAAXHV01. The sequence goes on along the minus strand of CAYOEQ010000063.1, from coordinate 332 downwards.
GCACTGCTGACGGCATAAATCAGGACATTGGTGTCAAGAAAGCGCATCGCGCTCATGCAACGCGCTACGGGAGAGGTTGTCGGCAGATCGCAACCCTGCTCCCCGTGCGCGAATTTCCTTCAGGGTACTGTCCTGGAGTTGGCTTAGCCGGTCGGGCTCGATTCCGATAGCACGTCCCTGAACCAACGCCAGGAGATATTCACGTACTAAGGCTGAAACCGATGTGCCGGCTTCAGCCGCTTTGACGCGGGAGAGCCGATATGTTTCGTCATCTACGGATACAGTGATATTTTTCATCGACACAGTTTCACATTTACTGTGCTACACAGTCT
>CAYOEQ010000062.1:0-11969 GCA_964402775.1 uncultured Enterobacteriaceae bacterium | reverse complement strand
TGTGGGGGTCTGGTCCCAAAAGCAAAAAAATTTTGTTGGTTTGCTTGGGGCCACCTGACCCCATGTTCTCCAGGCACTGCCATGACTGAACTTTCGGCCCTGGTGTACGAGTGTTTCATCTGCGACATCAACGCGCTGAAACCGGGAAACGTGGGTCGGCACGGCGCAGGTCATGGTATGGATTGCGCGGATTTTGCCAGGAGCGCAGAAGTCGTTACACCCATCTTGTGTGATCGGCGACTCGGTATCGGACAAAAAATCCTGTCCGGTGTCGAAGCCACCAGGGCCGCTGTTCATTGCAACACCAACCTGGGCATGGTATTGCTGCTTGCGCCCATCATACAGGTGTATCAGGAACATGGTCTGCAGGCAGACTTTCGGCATACCGTCAAATCGACCCTGAAGTCTCTGGGGCGGCGGGAGGCGCAGGACATATTTACGGCCATTCGCCTGGCAAACCCCGGTGGTCTTGGCAAAGTGGACAGGTATGACGTAAACTCTGCGCAGGATATCGACATATATTCAGCCATGGAAGCCGCTCAGGATCGGGATCTTATTGCGCTCCAATACGTGAACGGATACCGGGAAGTGGTGGATTTTGGCGTAAAATGCCTCCAAAACCACCACGATCGCCGGATTAATGTTGAATGGGCGGTTGTTGCCTGTTATCTTATGTACATGGCGAGTTTTCCGGATTCCCATATCCGCAGAAAACACGGAATCGAAACCGCGGAGCAGGTAAGGAACAAAACAAAACCTGTACTGGAGCGGTTTATGAGCTATGATAATCCGGACGATGCGAGAGAAGTATTAATGATCTTTGACAGGGAACTCAAAGCATTGGAACTTAATCCGGGCGCCTGTGCAGATCTGACCGTAGCCAGCCTGCTGCTGTTCCGGCTTGGAATCGGCTGAGTTGCCGGTTGTGACTGATGGTGCGGGGAGTGGTTGATAGACCTTACGTACGGAGGTGAGGTATCATGTTTAAAATTTTTGAGAAACTTTGTAACATTTTTAAATCAGAAGAAGAAGGAGGTAATGAAATGGCTGTTATTGATAGAGTACTCGTTGGTGAAGCATTGGTGGGGGACGGTAATGAAGTCGCCCATATCGACCTGATCATGGGTCCCCGGGGCAGTGCTGCAGAAACCGCCGCCTGCAATGCGCTTACCAATAACAAAGATGGTTTTACATCCCTGCTGGCGGTAGTGTCGCCGAACCTGGCATGTAAACCTTCAACCGTCATGTTCAACAAGGTCACCATCAAGGGCGCAAAGCAGGCCGTGCAGATGTTCGGCCCGGCCCAGCGCGCGGTGTCCATGGCGGTGATGGATTGTGTTGAAGACGGCACTATCCCTGCCGATGAAGCCGATGATATTTTTATCTGCGTCGGCGTGTTTATCCACTGGCTGGCTGAGGATGACGGCAAAATCCAGGACTACAACTATGAAGCCACCAAGATGTCGATCAAGCGCGCTGTCGCTCGCGAGCCCAAGGCTTCCGAGGTATTGAGCAAGCGCGGTGATGCGGATCATCCGTTCCAGGCTCATTCGTAGGCGAGTCCGACCCCGACAAAGACCCCGGCCCGTGTCGGGGTTTTTTTATGCCCGGAGAGCTCGGTACAGGTCAGGACAGGCTTTTGATGTGCGCCTTCCTTGGCGCACCCCCTGCGGGCGCCCTTCGGGCGTCCAAATCTGCTCCCGGCAGATTTGTCAAGACTGTTATCCGCACGGATAGCGGATGACTAGGCATACTGGGATATATTAATGGCGTGTCTGGAATAGACTGTCCTGACCTGAGGTTACAACTGAGCTAAATGTTCTGAAGTGATGGTTTTGTCATGCAATGCCGAGGCGATCAGTGCGCCGTGTACGCCATGGTCGGCCAGCAGGCGCAGGTCCTCTGCGTTGCGTACGCCGCCGGCAGCGTAGACCCGTTTGCCGGGCAGCCGGTTCAGCAGGGAGCCGATGTGTTCCAGGTCGGGGCCGGCATGGCTGCCTACCCGTTCCAGGTTCATGATGATAATGCGTTGCGGCAACCTTGACGGCTGCGCCGATAAATCCGGATTGCCGAGCAGTTCTCCGCCGCGGAAATCCAGGGACAGGATGCAATCCGATTTGCGCGTATAATAGTCCAGTTGTTCGCTGGTTATGCCTGTTTCCGAACCCAGTACGTTGCTGACGCGATCCGTGAAGCAGACGGTGTTGTCATTGAGGAACGGATCAGTGCCGGAATCTATCCACAGGCTGATATTGCTGTGGGTCTCCAGCATCCGGGTGATATGCGCATGGTTGTTGCCGTTTTCCTCGATGGCATTCAGATCGGCGATATAAAATGTCCTGAACGGGAATATGGACAGGTAGGCCAGGATGACGGCCGGGAGGTCCGGTTGACAACATAGCGGAGAGGCCAGGGGTTTGTAGGTTTGTCTTTTTCCCTGTCTGGCCGCAACCACCAGGCCGTCCTTTAAGTCGATGACGGGGATGATATGCATGCAGAAAATTATACAGGCTGGGATATCGGTGGCGCACATCTTAAAATAGCGCGGCTGGATAAAAACGGCGCGTTATGCGGCCTTGACCAGTTTGCGACACCCTTGTGGCAGGGTATTGATACGCTGGCGCACCCGGTCACCCGTGTTTTGGAATCCCTTCCTGCCGGCAAGTGCGTGCATACCCTGACAATGACGGGTGAACTGGCTGACTGTTTTCAAGCGCGCCGGGAAGGAGTAAATAAACTGGTGGACTACCTGTCGGCCCGGCTTGGCCGCGAGAATCCGGTCTACGTCTATGCCGGCAATAAAGGCCTGGTTACACCGGGACAGGCGCATGCCAGTCATGACGAAATCGCCTCAGCCAACTGGCACGCAACTGCCGCTTATGCCGCGCAGCGCCTGGGTTCGGGAGTGCTGGTTGACCTGGGCACCACCACGACCGATATCATTCCCTTCCATGAACACCGGGTTTGCAGCCGCGGGTATACGGACCAGGAGCGGATGCGGACCGGAGAACTGGTCTATACGGGGCTGACGAGAACGCCGGTGATGGCGATAGTCGATCAACTGCCGTACAGGAACGTATGGCAATCAATAGCGGCAGAGTATTTTGCCGGTATGGCCGACGTCTACCGTATCACCGGGGACCTGGATGAGCGTTTCGATTTGATGCCTGCGGCTGACGGAGGGGCGAAAACCCGCTACCATAGCATCAAGCGCCTGGCGCGGATGCTGGGAGCCGAATATGACAAGGGTGACGATGAGGCGCCCTGGCTGGAAGTTGCGCGCCATATAGCAGGAAAACAATTTGAAAGGATCGACCAGGCCTTCAACAGGGTAACGGACACGCTGGAAGACACCGTTCGAAACAATATCGTGGCTGCCGGGGCCGGGCGCTTCATTATTGAAAAAATTGCGCGCAAGAACGATTGTGAGGTCACGAATTTTGAGGATTTGTTACAGATACCTGACAGTAAACTGCGCGCCGCCAATAATTGTTCAACAGCCGTGGCGGTTGCAACATTAGCACGACAGTATGTCAATGCGCCTGATTGAACTGGATTACACCCGGGACTCGGCCGCGCTGTTCAGCCATATCGCGCACGAACCCTGGAGCATCTTCCTGGACAGCGGTTACCCGCTGATTGACAGCGGCCGCTACGACATAATGACCGCCCGCCCGTACCGGACTCTACTGACCCGCGGTGAGGAAACCCGTATAGCCGGCGGCGGGTCCTCGCAGTATTCAAAGGATGATCCGTTTACCCTGGTCAAACGCGAGTTGGGCGAACGTCGCATCAATTTTTCCGGGTTGCCTTTTTCCGGCGGTGCGCTGGGGTATTTTTCCTATGACCTGGGGCGTCGTGTAGAACACCTGCCGGCGCTGTCCCGGGATGACATCGATATGCCGGAAATGGCCATAGGCCTGTATGACTGGGCGGTTATTGTCGACCATCACAGAAGGCGCACCTGGCTGATTGCCGCGGACGGCGCCGGCCTTGGCGAAACAGGCTGGAAAGAGTTGCAGGATTTGTTCGGCAGCGGCCATATACCGGAAGCGCCCGCTTATTCGGTGCAGTCAGGCCTGCTCAATGATACCGGCAAGGAACGGTACCGGGCAGCCTTTGACCGGATCCAGCATTATATCCGGGACGGCGATTGCTACCAGGTCAACCTGGCCCAGCGCTTCAGCGTCACCGTAACCGGCGATTCGTGGGGCGTTTACAGGCAGTTGAGAAAATCCAACCCCGCTCCTTATGCCTGCTTTTTTCGACTTGAGGATGCCGGCATTCTGAGTTCCTCGCCGGAGCGGTATATTTCCGTCTCCAACGACCTGGTGGAAACCAAACCCATCAAGGGCACCATAAGACGCTCGGCGTTTGCCTATGAAGACAAGGCGCTTGCGGCGCAATTGCTCGAGAGCGAAAAGGACCGGGCGGAAAACCTGATGATCGTCGACCTGTTGAGGAATGATATCGGCAAGAATTGTGAAACAGGCAGTGTCATGGTACCCAGGTTATTTGCGCTGGAGAGTTTTGCTACCGTTCACCACCTGGTCAGCACCGTGACCGGCAGGCTCGCCCGGGACAGGCATGCATTGGACCTACTGCGCGGGGCATTCCCGGGAGGCTCCATAACGGGCGCGCCCAAGCTCCGCGCCATGCAGATCATCGAAGAACTGGAGACGTATCGCCGCACCGTCTATTGCGGCGCCATCGGCTATGTCGGTTTCGACGGCAACATGGACACCAACATTGCGATTCGTACCCTGGTGCACAAGGAAGACAGGATTTATTTTTGGGCAGGCGGGGGCATAGTGGCGGATTCCGAGCCCGACAGTGAATATACGGAGTGTTATACCAAGGCGGAAGCCATCATGCGATTGTTCAGGTAGTTTATTTCATCTGCGTTAATCTGCGTCATCTGCGGATATATATAGAATGTGGGTTGTGAAGATCGGGGGCAGCCTGGAGACTTCTCCGGGGTTGCCCGGTTTGCTGGCGTTGCTGGCTGATTATGGGCGGTCGCGGGCCGTCATCGTGCCCGGTGGCGGGCGTTTTGCCGACCGGGTGCGGGCCGAGCAGCGCGTTACGGGCATGGATGATGCCGCGGCGCATCACCTGGCCATCCGTGCCATGGAACAGTATGGCACGGTGCTGCGCGGGATGGAGCCTCGTTTATATCCTGTTGCTGGGATCGGCGAAATTGGCGACGTGGCTGAGGGGCACACGGTCCCGGTCTGGTTCCCCACCGCACTGCTGAGCACTCAAGAGGATATCCCGGCAAGCTGGCAAGTCACCTCCGACAGCCTGGCCTTATGGTTTGCCGACAAGATAAACGCCGACGGGCTGATCCTGGTCAAATCCGTGCCAGGCGGGACCAACGATGCACAGGCGCTTGCCGTATCAGGCTACCTGGATGGGTATTTTCCGCAGATGATGAAGAAAGCCAGCCTGGACGTGATCGCCTGTATAGCCATCGATGAGCGTGAGGCACTACAACAGGCGCTGAGCAGTGGCACAATTCCCTCCGCGTTCACCTGCGGATAATACACTTATCAAACGCGTCACCAACGAGATAAAGGGCTCTGAATATAACGTCAAACTCTGAAGGCTGGCGGCGACACTCACTTCATAGTATACTTCAGAGCTATGTATCTGATGGACTTGCTAAAACGGTCCGAGAGCAAGACGCTGGAATTCAAGCGTGATCTCTCGTCTCCAGATAGTGTATTGCGTACCATCGTGGCGTTCGCTAATACGGCGGGTGGTGTGCTGCTGCTCGGTGTGGAGGATGCCACGCGGAATGTGCGTGGTGTCGCGGAGCCACTCGCCATGGAAGAACGTCTGGCGAACCTGATCAGCGACAGTGTTCTTCCTCGCCTGATTCCGGATATTGAGATATTGCCATGGCGCCGCAACCATGTCCTGGCGGTACAGGTGCATCCAAGTCCTGGCCGACCCCATTACCTTACAAGTGTCGGCCCCGAGGGTGGTGTCTATGTGCGAGTCGGCTCCACCAATCGCCGCGCCGACCGAGAATTGATCGATGAACTGCGGCGTTTTGCCCGCGGCGAAACCTTCGACGAACAAGCGATGCCCGAGTGCGACTCTGAAGCGCTTGACTTCCGAGCTGCTTCAGAGTCGTTTGCATCCGTGCGCAAGCTTAAACGATCCGACCTGGATACGCTACGGCTGATGACGAAGCACCAGGGGCGCAAAGTGCCCACGGTTGGCGGCATGTTGCTTTTCGGCAAGGAACGCTATCGCTATTTTCCGGATGCCTGGGTTCAGGCGGGCCGTTTTCGAGGAACCGACAAGACCCATATCATCGACACACTGGAAATCAGGAGTTTTCCAGTGCGCGCGGTGGAAGAGGCCGTTGCTTTTGTTCAGAAGCATGCCCTGCACGGCATGGAGATCGGCGCTGTGCAGCGCAAGGAACGCTGGAATCTCCCACCGGTTGCGGTGCGCGAGGCAATCGTCAACGCCATTGTGCATACCGATTATGCCCAACACGGCGCGCCCATCCGGGTTTCCATTTTTGATGACCGGATGGAAATGGAAAACCCTGGCCTGTTGCCCTTTGGCCTGACGGTGGATGATCTGCTCCAGGGCGTATCCAAATTACGCAATCGAGTCATCGGTCGCGTATTCCATGAACTGGGATTGATAGAACAGTGGGGGAGCGGCATCCAGCGCATGGTGGCAGTATGTCGCGATGCGGGTCTGGCGTCACCCGTTCTGGAAGAAATCGGCGCCCGTTTCCGTGTGACCATCCATACTACCGGCATCGGCGCCCCCAGCGTTGATAAAACCGACCAGGCCATTCTGGATGCTCTGACTGCAGGCAACGGACTTTCGACCCAGGAGGTTGCCGCCCTGGTTGGTCTGACTGCTCGCGCCACTCGCAGCCGCTTGCTCAAGCTGGTTGAGCGCGGTCTGGTGAGAGAAATCGGAACGAGCCCGCAGGATCCAAGGCGGCGGTATTTCAGGGCGGGATAGAAGTGTAAGGATCATGTTCATTGAACCACGTGAGAAGCTGATCGAGTGGGTGCGCAAGCAACTGGTCGGACCACCTGAGCCGGCGACTGATGGCCTGGATCTGCGCGATGTCCTGCCCACGGAGCGTTTCCCCTGTGGCGCCCTCTACCCCACATCCCCATGGGGCGAAGGTGTCGATCCTGCCAGTGAAGATGTGGATGAAGCTGAGGGTGCGACTGAGGACGCGGATGAAAGCGCCTCTGAGCCTGCCATCGTGCGGCGCTACATCCCACCGTCATCGTTGGGTTTGTCGTTCTTCATCGAGGGCGACGATATCCGTTTTCAGGTGCTGTGTCGCGCCGTCCGGTATGAACGCACAAAACGTGATGAACGAGGACGATTCAGAAACGACTGGAAACGCGGGAAATTGGTTTCCGGGCAAGAAAACGATGAGGATTTCGAGAACATCGCTTGCCCCGGCGAAGACCAGTGCCAGAGTTTTGACAAGCTTGAAAAAAACGCTCGCGTGGACGTCCTGTGGCGACGCTTCGCCAACGGCTGGATCGTCACGGTCTCCCTGAGCAATTTACAGGAGGTTTCTAGCGATCAGACAGGCAGAGACTTCGTCTTCGATCGCGCGAGCAAGACCCTGTTCGAGGCCGGTATCCGCTGCGTGATAGACGTCGGCGAGATTGGCGTCTATCCTCGAGTGGATCGCAGTCTGCTCGATCCCGAAGAACAGGAGGTCGAGCTCCAGTATGCCCGCCGTCACATCTACGCTATCGGGCATGGCTGCGCAGCTGACTGGGACGTGAAAGACGGCAAGGTTGTTGAACTGCGCTCCGAAACGATGCCGGCGGTGGAAGTGCCGCAGATGACGGCGGATACGGGATCGGGAGGCGAGCCTGTGTTGTCGCTTGCGCGACTGGCCGGCATCGACAAGGGTCACGCGACCCTCCTGCCGGAGTTGGACGATTTCATAAGAGGCTACGCGAACTGGGTTGAAAACCAAAAGGAAAATGCCTCAGACATTCCAGATGACGACCTCGCAACCGCAGAGCGTATCCTCAAGCGCATGGATCTGGCCATATCGCGTATGCTGGCTGGCCTGGACCTGCTGAAGCAGGACGACCAGGCAAGATTGGCCTTTGCTCTGGCCAATCGCGCCATGCTGGAGCAGATGCGTCAGCAAGACCGTCTCCACGACAAGCTCCGTGCCGACCATGACTATCGCTGGCGCCCGTTCCAGTTGGCCTTCCTGTTGACCACGCTGGAATCCACTGCGAAAGAGGACAGCGAATTTCGCGATACGGTTGACCTGATCTGGTTCCCGACCGGCGGCGGTAAGACCGAAGCTTACCTCGGCCTGATAGCATTCCAGGTAACATTGCGGCGTCTTCGCCATCCTGATACCGGAGGCGGAACCGCGGTCCTGATGCGTTACACCCTGCGCCTGTTGACCCGCGACCAGTTCATCCGCGCCACCCGCCTGATCTGCGCGTTGGAACTGATACGGCGTGGACGCGCTGATCTCGGTTCCGCGCCTATCACCATAGGCATGTGGGTGGGAGAAGCGACCAGCCCGAACAGCTTCCGGAAGGCCGCTGAGCTGGTAAACAAGGCGCGCGCAAATGGCGAGAAGCCCGCGCTGGTACTCGAACATTGCCCCTGGTGCGGGCAAGAGTTCACAGAGGATCGCAACTACGCCAGCGCCGCTCAGCGCTTCCATTTCCTTTGCCGGAACCGGGACTGTGGCTTCGGCGCATCACCGGACGGCGTGCTGCCCTGCAACGTCGTTGACGAAGCCTTGTATGCCGAAGCGCCGACCATGTTGGTCGCCACGGCGGATAAGTTTGCCAGGCTGGCCTGGGAAGATCGCGCCAATGCGTTCTTCGGAGGCGCCCGGTATCGACCGCCGGAACTCATCATCCAGGATGAGTTGCACTTGATTGCCGGCGCGCTGGGTTCGGTGGCCGGTCTGTACGAGGCTGCTATCGACACTGTGCTTCGATTGCGCAATGTGCATCCGAAGTACATTGCATCGACCGCCACCATCCGCATGGCGGAGCAACAGGTGAAACAACTGTATGGGCGTGAAGTGGCCGTGTTTCCGCCGCCGGGATTGAGCTGCGACGATGCCTGTTTCGCTCGTGCCGTGCCACTGGAGCAACGCCCGGGTCGCATCTACGTGGGCTACCTGGCGCCGCTGTTGAACCGTCAGCGGTGTCTTGCGCCATTGGCGGCAACATTGCTGTTGGCCCCGCGTGCGCTGTTTGAGAGTGAACAGGATGCACGGGAATTGCTGGATGCCTGGTGGACGCAGGTGGTGTATCACGGCAGCCTTAAAGGGGTAGGGAACAGCCACACGGCGTTTGCCAGCGACGTGCGCGATTTCATGCGGTTGTTGTCCGGCACAACGGATTCGCAGGATCAGGAGAACGAAAATGCGAAGGAACAAAAACGCGCGACACCGATCATATCCCAGCTAACCAGCCTGCAGACAGCGGCGGAAAATGCAGAGATTTTTGCCCGCTTGAGCAAGACACGCGCAGAGGATGGCTGCCTGGACGCCGTATTGGCCACCAATATGATCTCGGTCGGTCTTGACGTGGCTCGATTGGCGCTGATGATCATCAACGGCCAGCCGTTGACCACGGCGGAATATATTCAGGCCAGCAGCCGCGTGGGGCGGAGTGAGGCGCCCGGCGTGGTGTTCGCCAATTACTACCGTGAACAGGCGCGCAGCCTGTCACACTACGAGAGCTTCCGCCCTTACCATGAAGCTTTCTACCGCTTCGTCGAGCCCACCAGCGTCACGCCTTACACCTACCAGGCCCGCTTGCGCGCCCTGCACGCGGCGCTGGTCATCGCGATGCGGCACGGTGGATGTGGCTTGTTGAACAACAATGCAGCCGCCAACTTTGATCCGGACGATGCGCAGGTTGCCAAAGCCGTTGAACAACTCAAACAACGTTGCGTACAGTCAGCACCTGAGCAGGCCGATGAGGTGAACCGGCATATCAGCGACCTGATTACTCAATGGCAGATCGAAGTCGAACGCTGCCGAAATGCTCGAAGGCAATTGGAGTATCAGGTCCCTGATAATAACAACGGGCGCGATCGTCTGTTGTATAACCATGATGATCGGGTGCGCGGCCTGTGGACGACCTTGCAATCCCTGCGCAACGTCGAAAATACCGTCCTGCTCAAGGCACTATGAACCATGCCCCATGAACTGATTCCGATTCGCCTGTCACACCTGCTCGGCCATAGCGGTGTCGCGGGCATCGTGCGTGGGGCAAATGGGCTGGTGGTCGTTCAGGACACCCGGCACTGGACGGATCGTGAGGGCATGTACGCGGGCAATCTGATTCCGTACGTGGAGCGCGTGCGCGCCGCACTGGGCATCGAGGAGCAACTGCGCGAGCCGCCGGTGGCGAAGGAACTGGCGAATGGACAGGTAGATGGCGCCTGTGTGCCGGCGACGCGATTCACCTCCTGGATGCGTTGCCCGGCCTGTGGCGCAATGTATCATCGGCCGTGGCGGAATGAGCAGCCCGATTATGCTCCCATTTGCAATCATCAAGACTGCGAACGACGCCCGAGGCTGGAACAGGTGACCTGGGTACTCGCGCATCCGGAGGGATACCTTGCCGATGTGCCGTGGCATTTTCTTGCGCACAAGGAAGAGCGTGAACCCACACGGCGCAACTGCAAAGTACGAGATCAATTACAGTTAATGGAGCGTGGCTACGAGGAGCGTGTTTTACGGTGCAACGCCTGCCGCGCTGAAACCCGGTTTCGTGGTGATGAACGGGTAGGGTTCGGCCATGGGCGGATGCAACCATGGACCAAACACGACTTGGTTCCGCCAACCGAGGTCGCGGCAGAAAGTGACGAAGACCTCGCGCAAGTGCTGGCGCTCAACGACACGCGGGTTTACGCGCCGGTCGTTGAAGCCGTGCTGGTGATTCCACCGGAATCCCGTGTACGCAAGGGAACCGTAGTAGATCGTCTGTACCGCAATTCCGGTGATCGTGACCGCTTCGGCAGGGCACGAACGCCATTGGAGAGGAAAAGTATCATACGGACGCTGGCGACGGAATATCGCAGTACACCGGACGATATCGAAACCGCATTCAAAGACATTGATGATGGTTATCCCTTGTATGGCGAGAATCTTACGCCCGGGCAATTGCGGGAAAACGAGTTCAAGGCATTCCTGGAGGTGTTGCCCGACCAGCGCGAGGACGAAGACCTGGTGACTCGCAACAGAAGCGACGAGTGGCGCAAACTGGGGGAGGTGGTTGACCTGGATACTGATAAACAGAAAATTGTGCGCGGCGTCGGCCACCTCATCCGCGTGGAGCGCCTCAAGGCAGTGAAGGTATTCAAGGGCTTCACCCGCCTGGGCGGAAAAGCAATCGTGCCACCGGACATTGTAGGGAAGTCCAATTGGTTGCCGGCCATGGAGTTGTACGGAGAGGGCATCTTCTTTGCGCTAGCTGAGGAACAACTCAAAGTCTGGGAGCAAGAAGATGCAGTTGTTTCGCGGATGGAACCACTACTTCGCCGATTTGCCCAATCCGGTCGTGATGCCCCGAATCCACTGACAGCGCGGTTCATGCTATTACACACGCTGTCACACCTGCTGATGCGTCAAATCGAAACCGAATGTGGTTATCCGGCAGCCTCATTGATCGAGCGTATCTATTGCGCCACGGCGCCGGAACCGATGGCTGGCATCCTCATCCATGTTGCCGTTCCCGACGTCGCCGGTTCACTGGGTGGCCTGGCTGAACTGGGCGAACCCCGGCGCTTTCTGGGCATACTGGTTCAAGCGCTGGAGCGTTCACGCTGGTGTTCGCTGGATCCGGTCTGCAGCGAGCATGAAGGTCAAGGGCCAGGGCTGCTGAATCGGGCCACCTGCCATGCTTGTGCGCTGGTGCCCGAGCCGGCCTGCGAATACGGCAATACCCTGCTGGACCGCG
>CAYOEQ010000061.1:9912-12013 GCA_964402775.1 uncultured Enterobacteriaceae bacterium | reverse complement strand
TAATCACGGCTGGATTCAGGGAAAATTCCCGTATTAAATTTCATTTCACAGGTTTATAATGCCCGGTTGAGAGATTATCTCAAATCCATAATGTTATAAGGAGCTTGCTATGAAAAAAATCGCGATTATTTTAGCGCCCATGATACTGGTTTTATCAGGATGCGGTACTGAAGCGCCAGGTACTCTTGAGGTCAACAAATCCATACAGATCGACTCCAGCCTCGAAAGTGTCTGGAACTACGCTGGCGATTTCTGCGCCATCAGTGTCTGGCATCCCGCTGTTGAAGCCTGTGAAATAACAGAAGAAGACGGCGCCACATACCGCATGCTCACCCTTGGAGACGGCGCGCAGATCAAGGAAAGACATGACGGCGAAACCGCTACCGGGTACTCCTATACAATCATCGAGGGGCCGTTGCCGGTCAAGGACTACAGCTCGACTTTTGAGGCTGAAGGAGACGCAATGAGCGCAACCATCAACTGGTCATCCACATTCATGGCCGAAGGCGCAACGGATGAAGAGGCCGTGGAAGTCATCACCGGTGTCTACGACGGCGGCCTTTCCACCATAGCAGAGAATTTCAGCCAGTAAGGCTGTCAAAAAAAGCAGTGCTACCGGGGCCGGGGGGTCATTGCCCCCGCTCCCGGCGGCAATGGAACTGTCCAAAACGAGGCGGTTTCGAACTTCAGCGATCCGTAATTTCCCCGTGCGCAGCCACGAAGCGGTGCGCGTCGAAACTGTTGGGGACGGTATTGCTGCAATCGTACAACTCGTTATGGGGCGCCGCTTCGGCAAAGGCCAGCGCCAGGCGATAAAGGGGCAACGCCGGTTCCGGGACGTTGTCCGGCTCATACCGGTCAAGGTAATCCAGCACCTGGTCCAGCACCGGCAGCATCGCGTCATAAAAGCGCCGGAAGTCGTCCGGGCCGGCAGCCCAGCGCCGCTCCGAACGTTGCAGTTCGGTGGGCAGCGCCCAGGTCTCGGCCAGGGACTCCAGTTGGGAAAACTGTTCAGGAAGGAGCGCCATGGTCATCAGATACCCATGTAGTCATGCCAGTGTTTATGGGTGTTCCTGATCATCAGTTCCTCGTCCATCAGTACCATCTCTTCCAATACGCCTGAGGCCAGGGCCTGGTAAGTGTCCTCCATGGTCGAGGTATCCTCCAGCCAGGCGTTGCGGTGCAGGGCATTGGTATGGGCTATCGCGACCCGTTCACTGACGGTTTCGGGTGGTCTGAAATAGTTCGTACCTTCCCACAGTGTTTTATCCACGGAAATGGGCCAGAACTGGTGATGGAAATACGCCATACCCGGATAACCGTTGCCGGCGCAGAGATGGATTATTGAATTGGGGAAGAATACGGGAAACTCGAACTGGAAATCCTGCCGGTTGTCCGGGTTAATATTCTCCGGCAGCAGTTCAAGGTGGGGCCCATGCCGGTCTGATGTCCTGAGTCTCCCCCCGAGGTTTGCCGTCACCGGCGTCGGTTCCAGCCCCGGGACCGGGGGCACATAGATACCGGAGGTGCTGTGAGGACCGAAACACCTGATTTCCGTGTGTTCCAGCCTGGCAAGGCTGGGAAACGTGCCCTTATGAATGGTTGGGACATGATATGCCTCTGAAAAAGCATACAGGGCGACTTTCCAGTTACAATTCAACACTGTCGAGTAACGCAACCGCACCGTCGCTTCATGGTACGGATAGCCGGCGAAGTGATCCGCCATGCCGTCCAGGTATTCAACCAGGCTTTGCCGTGGCTGTTCGGCAAGATTGATGAAGATGAAACCCTCCCACTCGGCGCAATGGATACGTTTCAGCCTCAGGCAGGATTTGTCCAGGTCGGCGAAACTCTCCTGGCGCGCGATCCCGCGTAAGGTCCCGTCCGTGTTGAAGGTCCAGGCATGAAACCGGCAGGTCAGGGTATGGGTAGCGGTATGACCCAGTGACTGCGCCTCCTGGTCCGGGATGAGTTTGTTGCCGCGGTGGGTACAGATGTTGTGGAATGCGTGCACTTCACCATTCCTGTCCCGGACAATAATCACGGAGGTATTAGCCACGTCCAGGCGGCGCAGCTTGTAGTCGCCCGGTTCAGCCAGTTC
>CAYOEQ010000061.1:2341-9812 GCA_964402775.1 uncultured Enterobacteriaceae bacterium | reverse complement strand
AGGTATTAGCCACGTCCAGGCGGCGCAGCTTGTAGTCGCCCGGTTCAGCCAGTTCCTCGGCCCGGGCAACGTACAACCAGGACTGTTTGAAGATCCGCTCCCGCTCCAGTTCGAACAACTCCGGGTCGATCAGCGGCCTGACATCCAGCGGACCCGTACCCAGTTCGGGATAGCGGGTGGTGAACGGCATCGCCTGTTTCAGTTGTTCAGCTACCGCTGCCATGCTGTTTACTCAGTAAATATGAGGGGGACAGATTTCAAATCTGTCCCCGGCGGCTTAAGTGACCCGGTGAAATAAACAAGTTCATTCCGTGAAAATATCCAGGGGCAGAAAGGCGGAAACCACGAAATTGGGCACGTCCACCATTTCCGAAATCCTCAGGTCCACCGCAACGCTGCAAATTGCGTAAGCCTGTTGTTCGCTGTACCCTCGCTCACTCACCAGGTATTCAATCATATTGAGCAAGGCGTTGCGCGCCGCCAGGGTGGTGTCCTCCGCTTCCGCCACGCCGTCCTTGTGGCAGGACTGGCCGGTAGTGGCGAAAAACCGTTGCGGGACGGCCATTTCCGGCGCGGTAAAGTAATCATCCCGGTAGAACTGCATGTCCTTGATGCCGCGCCTGGCCGCTTCCCCCTTCAACAGGCTGAACGAACCGTAAAATGTCGCGCTCATCTCCACCGCGGTGCCGCAGCTTTCATTGTCCCCCTGGGCAAAGTGGGAGTCGCCCACCGAGAACAGGGCTCCGGGCGCATATACGGGCAAGCGCACGGTGGTGCCGGCGGTCAATTGCTTGATATCCACATTGCCGCCGGTTTCATGGGGGGCAATGGTGCGCATGGCCCTGGCGGCAATGCCCGGTTCCCGGGGAACGGCATCTGCCGTGTCGGGCAGCAGCACCATGCCGCCGCGGGCCTGCAAATCAGCTTCCCGCCTGTTGGTCTCCTCCAGTAACTCGTGGGACGGCGCGTTGCCCATTACGCCCATGAAAGGCGCGCCCGGGATTTTCACGCCGGGCAGGTCCGCGGAGACGGCGAAACCGTCAGCGATCTTCCAACGGATGATAAAGGGTTCGGTAAACACGTCGCGCAGGAAACCAAAGCCCGGAAACTGCACGGTAAAACCGAATGGTTGCGGGGCTACTTCATGGACTTTAACCTCCAGGATATCACCGGGTTCGGCGCCGTTAACGTAGACAGGTCCGGTCAGGGGGTGCACCAGGTTCAGGTTGGCGCCGGCGAGTTCCTCTGCCGTGGTTTCAGGGTTCAACTGCCCGTCAAAGGCATCCCTGGTTTCCATGCCGATGACCTGTCCCGGGTCGACCTCCGCAACCGGTTTGATATCCGGGTGCCAGCGGTTATGTCCCGTTTCCGGTTCATCGCCCAGTTGCAGGCTTCGATCGATACGGATGTATTCGTCAGCTTTAACAGCCATGAGAGAACCTCCTTAATGATGTCAAGGTGCTATATCACTGGGTACGTCCTGGTAGGGAACGACTTTTTTCACTTCCAGCACCAGGTGTTTGATCTTCCAGCCATCTGCGGTACGGATGAAATCACATTCATAGGTAGCGGCCAGCCAGTTGCTTTCTTCCACGCCTCCATCCCCGCGCATGGTCGTCAGTTCCCACAGCCACCAGAAGGCGTGGGCGGTTGCAAGATCTTCCGCAATATCGATAATCGGCGAGACCGGGAAGTGAAGCGACCAGACGATCATCTCCCGGCCGATAGCCGCCAGCTTTTCCGCAATCAGGTCCCTGCCTTCGAATTTGCCGAAGCCTTTTGCCTCCCAGACCGCATCTTTTGCCAGCAGTTTGCGCATCTCGTCCGGGTTGTTTTGATCATCCCCGGCTTTTGCGTATCTCGCGATGACGTTCCTGATGTTTTCGGCCGCGGTCAGGCGGGCAACCTGTTGTTCAAGGTCGTGGGTCATCATTAATGCCTGTCATTACCATGCACGGCAATAAAGCGTTTTTCCTCGTAGCTGTGAGGCACGTTCGGGTCGCCGTCATACAATTCGACGTTGGGCGCTATCTCGGCGTGCATAAGCGCCAGGTCAAACAACCTTGCAGACTGTTCCGGCAACTCTCCCAGGGGGTATTGGTCGACGTGGTCCAGGATGCGCTCAAGGTGAGGCAGTACGGCATCGTAAAAGGTGACCAGCTCCTCCCTGGTTGAAGCGAGGCGTTTATCCCAGCGGGTATTCTGCGTGGGCAAGGCCCAAGCGCCTGCCCAGGATTCCAACTCCTCAAACCCTTGGGGTAGAAGTTTCATCTATTAATCGCGGGGACGGATTTTAAATCCGTCCCCGGGTTGACCCGCAGAGCCGTCGGGTAGAAGTTTCATCATGGGCCTTCCGTATTCAGGTATTTCTCCAGTACGTGATAGCCGTGTCTGACGAGGATCTCCTCATCATGCAGGTTCATGTGTTTCTTGCTGCCGGAATTCAACGCGAAGAAAGTCCCCTCCATGGTCGCGGTGTCTTCCAGCCAGGCGTTACGCTGCAGCACCATGGCATGTTCCAGCGCCCATTTCTCACTGTTGGTGGTCGGTTCCATGACATTGTACTTCCCTTCCCAGAGGCACCGGTCATAACCGATGGGCCAGAACTGGTGGGTAAACCAGATACCTTCCGACACGTGCAGCAGCCAGTTCGGAAAGAACACGCTCAACTCGAATGCGTAATCGTCGCGTTTCTCATCGTTCAGGGTAGGCGGGAGTATCGTTTCCCTGACGTTGTTCACCAGCGAGCCCCTGGCTTTGGTCTGGGCCAGGGCAGCCACCGGCGGCGCGTCCTTCGGCGGGTTGAAGCAGACCGCGGTGGTTCGATGGTCGCCCAGCAATTTGATCATCTGCAGACCGGTGGAAAACGTGCCGGGGAAGGAACCTGCATGGATGGTGTTCACGTGATAAGCCTCGGCAAAAGCGTCCAGGCCCACCTTCCAGTTGCAGTTGAGGTAGGTGTAATAAGTAAAATTGTGGTTGATTTCACTATAGGGAAAACCGGAAAAATGATTACCCATATCCCCCAGGTATTCGCGCAGCCCGACAGGCGGGTTTTCGTCCAGGTTGATGAAGATGAACCCTTCCCAGGTATCGCAGTTGATCGGCGTCAGGCCATTCTCCGATTTGCGGAAACACGGGGGCATGCCGGTTTCCTCCTGGGCGCCGATAAGCTCACCCCTGTCGTTGTAGGTCCAGGCATGGAAGCGGCAGGTAAATGCTGCCTTCTGCCCGAAGTTGTCCCATTCACCCTGGGGTACGACGACCGTATTCCCCCTGTGGGAGCAGGTATTGTGAAATGCACGGATTTCACCATCCTTGCCGCGGATCAGCAACACCGTGGTACTGGCAAAATCCAGCCGCTTGAGCTTGTAGCATCCGGGTTCAGGTAATTCATTGTCCCGGCCCACGTGAAGCCAGACTTTCTTGAACACCTTCTCCACCTCCTTGTGATAGATATCCTCCGAAATGCAGGGTTCGGTCGGAACGGGTTCTTCACCCAGCCAGGGGTAAGTCCTGGCCCAGCGGCGCGCTTCGGTCACGACTGCACTCATATCCACCTCCTGAACTCTCATTTTTATCAATATAGTATAATCGCTTTTCGCGCCCGATTACTAACAACAAAAAAACCACTATGACCAAGTCCCTGCGTTTTGGCACCTATGTCGAATTCCAGTGTCCTCCGGGACATGATCATTCGGCGCTGATCGAAGACGTGCTTGCCCTCGGGCTGCACGCGGACAAGAACGGATATCATGTTTTTACGACTCTTGAACACCCGTTTTATGAGCAGTTTGCGATAAACCCCAATCCCCTGGCCGTATTCACCCACCTGGCTGCACGCACCGAAAACCTGCGGTTCCGAGCCCTGTGCCATACCCTGCCGTTGCATAATCCCATGGTCCTGGCCGGGGAGATCGCCATGGTCGACATATTGACAAAGGGGCGCATCGAGTGCGGCGTGGGCCGCGGCCATCCCTGGTTGTGCGGTCCGGCTGACGTGCCCATGGAAGAAAGCATGGGGCGCTATGTCGAGAGCCTGGAGATACTGCAAAAGGCCTGGACCGAGGAACGCTTCTCCTACAGCGGCAAGTATTTCAACATCAAGGATGTCAGTGTGGTGCCGAAACCGGTGCAGAAGCCCTACCCCAAAATTTTTCAGGTAGGCACCAGCGCCAAGTGGTTTACCATGGCCGCGCAAAAGGAATGGGGCATCGTCGTCGGCGGTCCTGCGCCCAGTATCGCTTTCAAGGAGGCAGTGAACGTCTATCGTGATGCCTGCGCCTCGGCAGGCACCACACCCAGCGTGGGATTCATCAAGGCAATTTACCTGCACGAGGATGAGGCCACGGCCCACGCTGAAGCCAGGGAAGCCGCCGTGAACTTCGTCCGTTACAACGTCGCGCCCCAGTTGACGATCATGCCGACAAACGATGCCGAACGGGAACGCCTGATCGATGCCGGCTACAAGTTCTACACCATGGATTACATGCCCAGCATCGGCAGGATGGAATACGATGAACTGATTGAAAATGACATTGTCTGCGTGGGGACGCCGGATTCGGTAGGCGCAAAACTGGAGGAGCTGTACCAGGATTTCCAGTTTGACGAGATGATCATCATAAGCCATTACGGCGGACTGACGCGGGAACAGGCCATGCGCACACAACAGCTCTTTGCCGATCATTTGATGCCGAGGTTACAAAAAAGGTAAATGCCATGAACGATTCAAACAAAATCGACGCGATGTTGAAACGGCTGGAGAGGCTGGAAGCCATGGAGGAAATCAGGCGCCTCAAGCAGCGTTCCGCGCAGGCCGCCGACCCGCACATGAAGATCGATCTGTTTGTCAACCTGTATACGGAAGACGGCGTGATGGAATTTACCAACTGGGACACGGTGTTGCGCGGCCATGATGAAATCCGCGCATTCCTGGAGGTCAACCCGTTCACCTGGATGTTCCACTGCCTGATACCCATAAGAATAGAGGTTGCGGAAGACTGCCAATCGGCCACGGCGCGCTGGTACCTGTTCGAGGCCGCCACGGTGCATAACTCCAGGACAAAAGAATATGACCCGGTGTGGGTCGCCGGTTACTATGATGACGAGATGATCAAGGTCGATGGGGAATGGAAACTGACCCATACCGCGCTGACCCAGCAGATCCTGTGCAACTATAAGGACGGTTGGGGCAAAACGCGCGTCAGCATGGACGAGGACTGGCTGAAGCCGGTCGATGACTTGAAACAGAACCTGTAGAAATAACCTGCCGGCGGATCAGGGACTCCCGCCGCCGTCCAGCACCAGGCCGACGCCGTTGACGTAGGACGCGGCATCGGATGCCAGCCATAACACGGCCTCGGCGATGTCCTCCTGACTGCAGAGCCTGCCTACGGGTAATTGTTGGGCAAAACTGTTTTTAATTTCCTCGTTATCACCTGTCATGCGATCCAGGATCGGCGCATCCACCGCGCCGGGGCACACGGCGTTAATCCTGATGCCGGCGCCGACGTATTCCATGGCGGCCGCCTTGGTCAGGCCCATAACCCCGTGGGCTGCGGCGCAGTACGCGGCATAGGTGGGAAACCCGATCAAGCCCCAGTTGCCTGCCATATTGACGATGGCGCCGCCCCCGGCTTCAAGCATGGCGGGTATCTGGCACTTCATGCCGCGCCAGACGCCGTTCAGCTTGGTATCGACCATTTCCGACCAGTCCGCTTCGCTCTCGTCGGCGGCCTTGTTCCCGGTGCCCGCCAGGCCTGCATTATTAAAGGCCACATTCAGTCCGCCGAATTCTCCGACAGTCCTGCCCACGGCATTCTGCAAGTCATCCAGTTCCCTGACGTCCGTCTGCACGAACAGGCCGTTACCATCCATCGCCTCAATGGATCGCACCACCTCGTTGCCGCTGTCCTCGTTGCGGCCGCCAACCACGACGTTGGCGCCTTCCTGCGCAAAGCGCAAGGCCGTGGTCCTGCCGATGCCGCTGGTAGCCCCCAGAATCAATACCGTCTTGTCTTGAAACCGCTTAACCATTGTGAATACCTTGTGAGTGCTGAGAATTAAAAATTATACTGTACATCTATATTCATCTCTTTCCGGAAACAATCATGATCAGAAACATCATACTCACAATTACCTGTTGTTGCCTGATGGCGAATATATCTTATTCCGCTGACGACACGAAAAAATGGTGGCCGTCGGAATGGGGGGTGGACGATCAACTGGGTGCGCTGAACCGGCTGACGCCGGAGAAGGTACTGGCGGCGGCAAGCCTGATCAAGGAGGGAAAGATCTATGACATGGGGCGGGTATTCGAGGAAGACATGCCCTTGTTCGACCTGACGCCGCAACACCGTAAATACACATTGACCGTTCCAGGCGCCACTTCCTGGGGTCCCCTGGGTGAAAACCGGCTGGCCTGGAACGAAGACTATATCGCCGGGCACATCACCCAGGACGGAACGCAGTTTGATTCCCTCAGCCACATGGCGACGGTCATGGGGAAACCGGGGGACCTGAACGAGGTGCGTTACTATAACGGCCACAGCCATGCGGAGATCGGCACAGGACGGGGTTTCCGCAAACTGGGCGTGGAGCACGTCGTACCGATCTTTACCCGCGGCATCCTGATAGATATTGCCGGATATAAAGAACGCATGCTGGAATGCACCGAGGAAGTCACTATCGCCGACCTGCAGGCCGCGTTGAAAAGGCAGGGAATGGACGAAGACGTTATCCAGTCCGGTGATGCGCTGTTCTATTACACCGGCTGGGGGACATTGTGGAAAACCGACAATACCCGCTTCAACCAGTGCGTACCGGGCCTCACGGACAAGGCGGGCGACTGGGTGGTGGATAAACAGGTCATCCTGGTGGGAACCGACAACTGGGCCGTTGAAACCATCCCAGGCCCGGACCCGACCCAATTTGCCCCGAACCACCAGAAATTCCTGGTGGAGAACGGGATCTACATCATGGAGAACATCGATTTCAGCGCCCTGTTACAGGACCAGGTATATGAATTCGCCTTTGTCTTCGGCGCCATCCCGTTCAAGGGCGCAACCGGTTCACCTGCCCGCCCGTTTGCAATCAGGTGAGTCTGAAACTTAAGGAAATTCAGGGGTTGCTTAACGTATAACAACGGAAACGCTGAAATCCCCGGCGCCGAATCCCGAATATTGCGCGGTATAACGCCGGCCGCGTTCCGCTTTCACCGGCCCGCCGATGGCGCCCAGGCTGATCAAATCTCCCTGTTTCAGTGTTTCATTTCTGAGGCGGAGTTCCTCCAGCAGGTGCAGGATGGAATTCAACGGGTGACCCAGTATTCGATCACCCCGCCCCTCACGAAGGACCTCTCCCGTATCAGTCGTTAACCGGAAAGTCATGGACGGAAGGCGCTCGACCAGGTCTTGTGCATCAACTACTGTCACCGGTATGCCGGCCACGCCCCACCTGGCTCCGACATTGC
>CAYOEQ010000061.1:0-2241 GCA_964402775.1 uncultured Enterobacteriaceae bacterium | reverse complement strand
GCATCAACTACTGTCACCGGTATGCCGGCCACGCCCCACCTGGCTCCGACATTGCCCGCCATCAGCAACGCTGCCGCGTTGCCGCCGTCCAGACGGAACAGGGCGTCCGGCAATTCAATGAAGGGAACGATGGCATCGATATGCCGGGCAACGTCTTCAACCGATGCGGCCTGGTTGATGCCGGCCGATCTTACCCGCACCAGCAGATCCAGTTCCACCAGTAACGACGTTGCGGAATCCAGGGCGATTTCCGCGCCGTCCTGCTGCAACATTTGTTTGAACAGGACTCCAACCAGCGGCTGTGAGATGCCAAACATTTCCTGGGCTTTCCTGTCCGTCAGTCCCACCTTGTAACCGGCGCGCCGGTAATCCTCTGCCAGTAACCCTACCAGGTCTGCCTGAACGGTACGAGCCGTATCCATATCGTCGATAAGCTGATAATAACAGTCATCAACCATACCCCGGGACCGGTAGGCATCGATATAATGTCCGGCAAACCCGGCAAGAGTACACTCCGAACTGGCCGAGAGCGGAATGTAAGGGGTCAGCAATTGTGTTAGCAGGATTAGTTTAAGCCTGTAATTCATCGCGTCTGTCAATACAGGGAAACGGCTATTCTTACTTCCAGCTGCGGGTCAGTTCCAGGAAATGATCAATTTCCGCCGCATTATTATAAAGTGCAATACCGACTCGAAGGTGGGGTTGGTGGTCGCTCATGTTTATTTTAATCCCCTCTGCCTTGAGATCCTGTCTAACCGCACCCGTGTCTCTCCCATGTTGAAATGTGACAATTGAAGATTCATTGCCGGCAGGTGTGTTGATTTCAAATCCCTGTGATGCCAGGCCCTGGTGAAGTCGATGGGCCAGGCCAACCGTATGGCGCTCAATATTGGCAACACCTACCCCAAGAATATATTCCAGCGCCGCATTGAGATGATAGACGGCGCCGAATGACATGGTGGCATACTGGTATTTACGTCCATCCGTGTGGAGCCTGTATTGATGGTCACCCAGTGCCTCAGCCGCCTGGAAACCACCGGAACGGTCAGAGGCCACAAGGTCCATCAGCTCTTTGCGCACATAAAACGGCGCCACACCATAACCGGCCAGCAGCCACTTATAGCCGCCACAGACAAGGAAATCAACATCGGCAGATTTCACATCCAGGCTCAGCATGCCTACGCCCTGCATGGCGTCGACAAAAAGATAGCCGCCTCGTTTATGAACAAGATTTGCAAGGGCCTGCAGGTCCTGGCGATAACCGTTGAAATGTGACACCCAGGATACGGAAATTAATCGTGTACGTTCATTCACATGCGGTGCAAACATCTTTGCGGGAGTTGCTCCGTTTATATTGCGCACAACCCGTACCTCGATCCCGGATTGTTCTTTCAGGTGCTGATAGAGGACATAGGTGTTACGGTAATGAAGATCATCTATAACCACATTATCACCTGCCTGCATGTTCAAAGCCCGTGTGACGATGTTTTCACCATCACCGGTCGCATAGAGCAGTCCAATCTCTTCCTGTGCTGCCCCTATTAATTTTGCAAAGCGTTCACGTACTAACTCCGATTCATGCATCATTTCCGGCACATTCGGCGGGTTGTAACCAATGGAACCAAGAAAGGCCTGCGCCGCTCCTAAAGCCTGCCTGGGTGAAAGCGCCGTATAGGCTGAATCGAAAAATATGGATTTCTCTACTCCGGGGAAGTCAGCACGAACCCCCAGAGGATCCTGTGGCGTAGAAACCGGTTTTGCGGCTGTGGCGCCGGCCAGCAAAGCGGAAGCGGCCGATACAGCGCCTATAAATGCACGACGAGTAAACTGCATTTTTATTTCTCCCGTTGTGTCAGGGAAAGAATCCTGAGTTTCAATATGATAATTAATGAATCAAGTATTCCGGATACCCCTATATAATGTAATAGAAAGCAGCCAGGATATCAGGAATTATAAGAATGAAAATCAAGTCAGTCTCACTATTTGCGGCCCCCTTGTTATCCATCCTGTTGTTTTTCCTGCTGCGGCGCTCGGGGATAGAATACGAGATTGCCATCACTGCGGCGATAACCCTGCTGACCGCGACCTGGTGGGTCACTGAGACCATACCTATACCGGCAACTTCACTGATCCCGTTCTTCGCATTCCCGCTGGCCGGCGTCCTGACACACAGGGATGCGGCGGCAGGCCTGGGCAGCCCGGTGATCCTGTTGTTGATGGGCGGTTTCATGCTGGCGAAAT
>CAYOEQ010000060.1:6280-12224 GCA_964402775.1 uncultured Enterobacteriaceae bacterium | reverse complement strand
CGAAGGTCGAGCCCCAGTACGACACCACGACCAACACGCCGCAGGTCGGCAAACAGATGCTGTTCGAAATCCTGTGCCTGGTCGCCGAGAGTCGAGCGCGGCTCGTTGCCGGGAATAGTGTATCATGACACCGAATGATGATTAGCGTGGAGAAAAAACATGGCAAATGGTAACAACGGGTATGCGCCCGAAGATGGGAACGGGCTCTTTTCGTCACTTTCCGGGGAAAAAATTATGCTGGAAGCACTACGCCTGGAAATTTCCCTGGAGTTTACGTCCGGCAATAGTATTGAGCTTGATTTAGGCAGCGGCCCGTCAACCGGCAGCTACACTTACGAGAAGACCGGGCCGAATACGGCGAAGATCGTATTAACCTTGGATAACGACGACGAGCATACGATTAACCTTGAGTATGAATTACCCACACGAATCACCGCCACCGTTGAAAGTCTCCCTGGGGACCCGTCGGTAACAGTTGACATAAGAACTGGCGACGACACGCTCAACGGCGATGCGGACAATGACATACTCTATGGCGGTAAGGGCGATGACATACTCAATGGCGGTGACGGCGACGACACACTCGACGGCGGCCCCGGCGCCGACATGCTCGACGGTGGGCCGGGGTCTGATACTGCTTCTTACCAGCATTCCTCTGCCGCTGTTCTGGTGCGCCTGCATGACGCCCGCGCGGTCAGGTCCGGTGATGCCCAGGGGGACACGCTGACTAACATCGAGCACCTTGTGGGAAGCGATTATAACGATATATTGGCGGGTGATGGGGAGGATAATGTGCTCAGGGGAGGAGGCGGTCACGACGATTTGTACGGTGGGCCCGCCGGCGGTGACGATGAGATGTACGGGGACGATGGTGATGACAGGATATTCGGCGGAAGAGGAAACGATACCCTGACCGGCGGTGAAGGAAATGATTTGTTAAAGGGAGGTCCAGGGGATGATATATTAATTGTCGATGGCGATGATATGGACGTAGTGAATGGCGGTCCCGGGGATGACACATTCAGGTTCTTCCCAAGCGACCTGGGGGGCGGTTCAATACAGGATTTTACCGATGGCGAGGATATGATCGACCTGACGGCATTTACAAACATCAACTCCATGGACGATCTTGACATAGAAGATTACGGGGACAATGTACGTATAGAGGTGTCCGGCGCGGACTATTTGACCACTATCATCCTGTCGGGCTTTGATGTGAACAACCTGGATAGCGCTGATTTCATGTTTTAATCATTGTAATGAACAGCAGCCGCCGGCAGTTCCTCAAGTTAAGCACCGGCCTGACCGTCGGTTTTGCCGTCGGATCACTGCCGGGATGCGGTAACGCCAGCCCGGAGTTATCTTCTGCCGGGGAAAACGGCTTTACTCCCAACGCCTGGGTCAATATCGCCGCTGACGGCGTTATCACAATTTTCTCTCCCGTGGATGAACTGGGCCAGGGTTCCATGACCGCCCTGCCGGTGATATTCGCCGAGGAGCTGGACGCCGACTGGGACGACGTGCGCATCGAAATGTCGCCATCCGACCCTGAGATATACGGCAACCCGGGATTTTTCGGCCTGATTTACACGGCCGCAAGTACGGCCGTATCAGGCTATTACCAGCAGTTGCGCCGCTTCGGCGCCCAGACGCGCCATATCCTGCTGCTGAATGCGGCACAGGAGTGGCAGGTTCCCATCATTGAATTAACTACCGGACCCAGCATGGTCATCCATGAACGGACCGGGCGTAAATTAACCTATGGCGAAATTGCAGGATTCGGCAAACTGCCTGACCGCGAACCCGGGATCACGGAGGCGGACCTGAAAGACCCGGCGCAATTCCGGTTGATAGGGCATTCCATACCACGGCGTGATATACCCGATAAAGTATCGGGCGCGTCCAATTACTCCATTAACGAACGGCTGCCGGGCATGCTCTATGCGACCGCGGTGCGCGCGCCTGTCATGGGAGCCGGACCGGTAACTGTGGATGATGTACAGGCGCGCGGTATCCGGGGTGTGAGCGCCGTGCATAAACGGGAGCGTAGCGTCGTAATAGCGGCTGACAGCACCGCGGCCGCACTCAAGGCCAGGCGCCGTTTGCAGGTTGACTGGACTCCGGTCGGGGAAGTCAATAATTTCGACAGCGAAACCGCGCTCGGACAACACGCGGAAATGGCGCGCAACCTGGCGCTTGAGGGTGAGATATGGAACCGGCAGGGCGATACTGCTGCCGCATTCAGTGCTGCGGGCGATACGGTTGAAAGGGTTTACCGGACGGATTATGTTTACCACGCGCAACTGGAGCCGCTTAATGCCGTCGTCCATGTAAAGGACAACGGACAGGACGTGGAAGCCTGGGTAGGGACCCAGGCGCCGGTCTACACCATCAAGGCCATCGCGCGGGAGACCGGCGCAGACGAAAGCCGGGTTAAACTGCACCGGGCCATGCTGGGCGGCGGTTTCGGGAGACGCAGCATCAGCGAGATGGACTTCGTCGAAGATGCGGCCTGGTTGTCGAAACAGACGGGCAGGCCGGTCAAGCTGACCTGGAGCCGAGAGGATGATGTGGTTGCCGGCTGGTTCAAACCCGCTACCGGCCAGTTCTTACGCGCCTGCCTTGACAGCAGGGGACATGTCAACGGCTGGCATCACAGGGTTGCGGTACAGGAACCACTGACTACTGCGGAACCTGCCATCTATGAATCCATAGACCGGCGGCCGGTAATATCCATGCCCGGCACCGACCACCTGGAATACGATTTTCCCAACCAGCTCGTTGAACACCTGCCGGTTGAACCCGGCATCAGGACGTTCTCAGTCATGGCGGTGGGATTTACTCCCAACAAGTTTGCAGTGGAATCGTTCGTCGACGAGCTCGCTGCAGGGCAGGGAGCCGATGCCCTGGAATTCAGGTTGCGGCACTTGCAGGGTTCACCGCGGGCGCAACGGGTATTGGACACCGTTGCCGGCATGGCCGGCTGGTCCCGGCGCAGGGAAAATGATCGTGAACTGGGTGTCGCGTTCGCCGAATACCACCATACGCTGATCGCCGGCATTGCCGAAATATCCCTCGAGGACGACCTTGTCAGGGTCCATGATATGTGGGTCGCCATCGATCCCGGTGTCGCGGTCCAGCCCGGCAACATACGGACACAAGTGATGGGCGCCGTTGTTTACGGCCTGGGCAATGCGCTGACGGAACGCATCACCTTCAGAAACGGGCTGGTGCAGCAGGCGAACTTCAATGATTACCCGGTGCCCACCATGGCTGACTCGCCGCGGGTCCATATTGAAATATTGCCCAACGGGGATGAACCCAGCGCCGTGGGTCAAACCGGCGCCGTACTGGTCGCTCCGGCGATCGCGAATGCGGTTGAACGTTTGACCGGCAAGCGCTTGCGCCACATGCCGTTTACCCGGGAACGCGTCAGGGCAGCCCTCAACTCCTGATTTAACATTTTCGGACCTGCCGGGGACGGATTTAAATCCGTCCCCATTGTCCCAAATCGGATTAATGCCAGAGTGTGCGCAGCAGCTTCGTGGCCTCGGCCAGGCTCTCCAGGTTATGCACCGGAAGGAAATGATCCAGGAAGGGCAGGGCGGTCTGCATCCCTTTACATAATGGCTGGTAGTTGGCGTTGCCCAGCAGCGGGTTCAGCCAGATTATCTTCTTGACGCGGCGGCGCAGTTGTTCCATCTCAGCGCGCATCAGGTCGGCGTCACCCTGGTCCCAACCGTCGCTCAGGATCACGGCAATGGTGTGGGAACTCAGCATCTGGTGGGCCTGTTGGTCGTTCAACTCGCGCAGACATCCACCGATATTCGTACCCCCCGCCCAGTCATGTACCTGGTCCGACATCTGTTTAATGACCTCATCGATATCCCTGCGGTTCAGGTAAGGCGTAATACTGGTCATGCGGGTCGAGAACACCGCGACTTCGATACTTGAGATCTTTGCGCCCATGGCGCAGATGAGTTGAATCAGGAACCGGCTGTAGCGCTCCATCGAACCGCTCACGTCGCAGAACAGGATGAGCTTGTTCTTCTTCAGCCGGTGGGTTTTGTAAGCCAGTTTCAGACAGTACTCCCCGTAAGGCATGCTGCGCCGGAATATTTTTCTGAAATCAAGCTGTTGTCCCGATTTTGCCGGGCTGAAGCGCCGGCTCTTGCGATTCGCCAGGATGGCAATCAATTCGGCAATGATCTTGCGGGCCTCCTCCAGTTCCTTGTCGGTCATCCCGTCTATGTCTTTTTTCACCAGTAATTCATGGCTCGAATAACCGGTTTGTTCCGGATCGCCATCATGTTCTTCCGCATCACCCGGAGCTTCCCCATCCGCGGGCTGGAACTGCTTTTTTAATTGCCGGGTTTCACCTGCGCCGTCGCCGTTTTTCTCTTCGCCGGCGGGGTGTTCGTCTTCAAATGGAATATCCTGGTTTTGCCAGTACTCACGGAACAGGAGGGCGAACAACTCCATGTCTTCCCTGTTGATAATCAGGGTGGCCAGGGCAGCCGCATAAAAGTCTTCGTAATTGGCGATATCGATGTACAGGAGACTGCGACTTAAATCGATCAGGTTAGCGGGATTGACGTCAATGCCCGCATCATGCAATTTTCTGCCGAATCGGATGATGTGGGTGATGAGCGGAAGTTCTTCCCGGCTTATCTCTTTCCTCATGTATGGTCTGCCGGGGACAGAATTGAATTCTGTCCCCTGATATAATCAATCAGTTGATGCTGCCCTGAGCGCCTAACGTCGGACCGCCTTTGAAATTCTTGGTGAGAGCCAGGGCTTTCTGTAGATTGTTTCCACTAAGCTTCTCTTGGTCTTGCTTATATTTAAGTATACAACTTAATGTAGTTTCTATAATATCCTGCTCCAGTTCCTCAATACCCAGCGAGAGTAAGGCATTGGCCCAGTCAAGGGTCTCGGCGATACCGGGCCGCTTGTAGAAATCCTCCCGGCGTAACAACTCCATGAATTTGCACACCTGGATTGACAGCGTTTCCTTGATTTTCGGCACTTTTGTCATGACGATGTTGAGCTCTTTTTCCAGGGTCGGGTAATCGATCCAGTGATACAGGCAACGGCGCTTGAGCGCATCGTGCATCTCCCTGGTCCGGTTGGAGGTCAATACCACGAACGGCGGTTGTTCCGCCTTGATCGTCCCTACTTCGGGTATGGTGATCTGGAAATCAGACAGCACCTCCAGCAGGAATGCTTCAAACTCGTCATCAGAGCGGTCAATTTCATCAATCAGCAGGACGGGACGCTTGCCGGGGGACTGTATGGCCTGGAGCAGCGGTCTTTTCAATAGGAACTGCTCATCGAAGATATTGGCGCCGATTTCTTTCTTGTCCACACCACGGGCTTCCTGGAGCCGCACCTCAAGCATTTGCCGCAGGTAATTCCATTCATACAACGCCAGGTTGGTATCAAGGCCTTCGTAACACTGCAGACGGATCAGGTCGGTATCCAGGCTTTTTGCCAGGACCTTGGCCACCTCGGTCTTGCCGACGCCCGGTTCCCCTTCCAGGTAAAGTGGTTTCCCCAGTGTCGTGGCCAGGTAAACGGTGGTCGCCAGATGGCGGTCGGTGATATAGCCTTGAGTGGCGAATTTTTGCTCTATTTCTTCGATTGACTGAAACATTTTCCTGGGCCTGTTATGGTTGAATCCGGTATTTCAGATACATGATCGCGCTGGACCCCGTCAGGAATTATAAAGGGCTTCCCTTGATATAACCACCGGTACCCATGCGCATGATGTCTTCCCGGGTAACGGGAATACCCGCCAGCAGCCTCTCCAGCACCCAGTCAAAACCGTTCACCGCTGGCGAACGGGCGCATCCGGGCATGACTACTACCGGATGGCCGCCGGTAAATTCACCCAGCGCCAGCAGGTTGCCCGGTTCCACCGGCATACCCAGGTGTGTGATAC
>CAYOEQ010000060.1:2564-6180 GCA_964402775.1 uncultured Enterobacteriaceae bacterium | reverse complement strand
TATCGTAAACAATCCTGATCGGGTGCATGGCATTTCGCGCTGCTGACCGAATTTATCCAAATGCGTGACTACATTGAAAAACTGTCAGGACGCGGCGAGTTGCACGTGGTCGAGCGGGAGGTGGATCCCCGGTTCGAGCTGGCCGCCGTCACAGGCCGTTCACAAAAGGAAAGCGATTACCCTGTCCTGTTCAGGAACGTGAAAGGCACAAGCCTGCCGGTGATCTCCAATGTATACGGAAGCCATGCAAGGCTGTGTGAGATCATCGGTACGACCAAGGGCAATTTCTGCCGGCACTGGCAGACGCTGGTGGATGATAACCCCGGTTCGGAGCACTCATACACCTGTGAGAGCGCAATGGAAGAAGAGCGCATGGAAGGAAATATCAGTGATTTGCCCCACATTACTTATTTTGAGCGGGATGGCGGGCCTTATATCACTGCGGGCGTATTCCTGGCAAAGGACCCGGACACGGGTGTGCCCAACCTGTCTTTCTGCCGCTCCATGATGGTCAGCGACGATGAACTGCGGGTGCGGTTGGCGCCTCCCCACGACATCACCCAATACCAGAAGAAGGCCGAAGCGAGAAACCAGCCGCTTGAGGTGGCGATACTAATCGGACCCCCGCCGGAAGTGTTCATGGCGGCTTGCGCGTCGGTCCCTATTGAACAGGACGAACTGGCGCTTGCCGCACGGCTCATGGGAGCGCCGGTGCCGATGCGCCGGTGCCGGCATATAGACCTGCAGGTTCCGGCGCAGACCGAAATTGTGATTGAAGGCCGCATATTGCCCCATGAGCGCAGGCCGGAAGGCCCGTTCGGCGAGTTCCAGGGATACTACGTCAAGCAGGCGGATAACCACGTGTTCGAAGTGCTGAACGTGAGTTGGCGCGAGGGCGCCTGTTTTCATGGTTTATTGTGTGGTTACATGGAGGACCTGCGCGCCCTGGAGGTTTCCTTTGCGACCCGCGTCTACAGGCATATCTCCGCGGGGGTGCCGGGCATCCTCGACGTGAGTTGTTATCCGACCCCGATGCACACCATCGTACAGATCCGGCCGGAATACGAAGGGCACGCAAAACATGTCATGCTCAAGGTGTTCAGCTCCCACCTGCAGTACAACAAGGTGTGCATCGTCGTGGATGAAGACGTGGACATCCATAATTTCGAAGACGTGTGGTGGGCGGTCATGACCCGGGGGCGCATAGACAAGGACATCATGACCCTTCCGGGAGTGCCGGGCTTTTTCCGTGACCCCGCCGGCGTTTATACGGGACGGCTGGGGATCGATGCGACCAAACCCTTCGACATGCGCGGGAACTTCGAAAGGAAACGCGTGCCGGGCTTGCCGGAGATCAACCTGAAGGACTATTTCACCTGAATGGGAGGCATAGGGGACGGATTTAAATCCGTCCCCGGAGTAACTGGGAATACCCCATAAATCATGTCACGGGCGGCGCAGTATTTCGATGACTGCCTGCGTTATGGGATTGGCGTTCGACACGGTCCCGCGGCTGACACAGGACTCAAAGCGCCGGTCAAGATCGGCAACGTCCACTTTACCTGCTGCGCCTATCGCGACGATGCGGGATGAAGGCGTCATTTCATTCCAGGGTGCGCCTTTTGCCAGGGTCACGCGCTTGCCCGTCATTTGCAGGATTACCTGTTTATCCGGTACTTCACGGAGTTGGAGGATGCCCTTGCAGCGGAATACGGACAGCGGCAATGATTGAAACGTGCCGTAAGCGGATTCAAAATCCAACGGCGCATCACTTTGCCATGAATAACCGGCATAGGCATGGGTATGATCCGCGTGCCCGTGGCTTTCATGTCCGTGAGACCCTGCCGTTGTGCCGGCAAATGCGAAAGTCCGGTCTTCATGAAGGCTCAGGCCAAGCAATAATTCCAGCGGAACATCAGCGCGAACTGCTTCGATAATACGCGATCGTGGCGCTATCTCCTTTATATGTCTGGAAACCTGCTCATTCGTGCCGGTATCGGCCAGGTCGATCTTGTTGATGATGGCGATATCGGCGACTTCGATCTGGTCTTCAGCCAGCTTCCCATTCAACTCGTCCAGTTCCAGCACCTCACTGGCGTCGACCACGGTGATAATGCCATCCAGTTGCGTTGCCGCGGCCAGGTCGTTCGACATCACGATGGCCATGGCTGCGGTCTTCGGGTCGGACACGCCGCTCATTTCCACGACGATCATTTCAGGGTCGGGGTCCATTTGCAGGAGTTGCTGTATGGCTTCTACCAGATCGTCGCGCATACTGCAACATACGCACCCATTGGTCAGGCTGATGGTTTCGCCTTCAACCCGGGTAATGAGTTGCGCATCGATGTTGATTTCTCCGAAATCATTTACCAGCACCCCGATGCGCCGGCCATGCCGGCCGTTAAGTATGCGGTTAAGCAGTGTTGTTTTGCCGGATCCGAGAAAACCGGCCACAAGGCTGACGGGTACTTTATTCATTCTGTTCTGCGCCGGTGATGTCTTGCGCCTGGTGAGAAACCCGGCTTAATTGTAAATCATATTATTAATGATTATACTCAGGGAATTGTTAATTTCCGATTCGGATTATGAACTGTGACCTGTTAATCAGCAACGGCAAAATCGTCACTCCGGAAAAAATCTTTCCAGGTTATATCGCCGTTACCGATGGCAGGATAAGCGCCATCGGCCAGGGCGGTGCCTCCATGAGTGCGGCAAGGGAAATAGACGCTGCCGGCCTGCATGTCCTGCCCGGCGTTATCGATCCTCACGCGCACCTGGGTTACATGGATACGCTGGAAGCGGTTGAGACTGAAACCAGGGCTGCTGCCTGCGGTGGCGTAACCACCCTTGGGGTATATATCCTGGCGCTGAAAGAAGGGCTGTTAAGGCAGTTTGAACATTTCAGGCAGACCTTTGAAGGCAAGAGTTTTGTTGACGGTTTCTGGCACCTCATGGTCATTGACGCCATCACCACCAGTGAAATTGAAACCTGTCCCGCTGAAGTCGGCTTGACCTCTTTCAAGTTCAACATGGGCTACAAGGGCCCCCACGCGGACCTGCTCGGCATCACCGCGACCGACGACGGGGCGGTATACAAGGGTTTTCGCATGATCAACAGGTCCGGTTCTCCCAATCTTGCCGCGTGCCATACGGAGAATATCGACATCCACCTGATGTTGAGAGACGAACTGATCGCCCAGGGCCGCGACGACTTTGCGGTATGGAATGAATCGCGCCCCCCGTTCGTGGAGGCGGAATGCATGCGCAGGGCGATATATCTCGCTGAAAGCGCCGGTTGCCCGTTGTATATACCTCATATCACCATTGCCGAAGGCGTGGATATCATGGCAGAGGCCCGGGAGAAGGGTATTGAGGTAACGGGAGAAACCTGCCCGCAGTACCTGACCCATAACGGCGAGGAACCGGCCCGGGTATTGCTGGAGCATCCCGCCTGTGCCTGCGTCAACCCGCCGCTCCGGGACAAGGCGTCCAATGCAAGGTTATGGGAGGGGATAGCTGATGGAACCATTCAGTGTGTCGGTTCCGACCTGGCCCCCACGACCCTGGCGATGAAAGGAGACGATATCTGGAACGCGCCCATGGGACTGGGTAATAC
>CAYOEQ010000060.1:0-2464 GCA_964402775.1 uncultured Enterobacteriaceae bacterium | reverse complement strand
TTACGCGGCCGGGTCATAGTCGGGGAGGGGGAACCCGAGGCGCTGCAGCCCGGGCAGGGGATGTATATTTCCCGCAATGACGTCAACTGACGTTCCGGTGACGCTGCGATGATCCCGGAACAGTACCGCAGGTATGAAAATACGGTGTCACTGGGCTGTGTCAACTACCGGAGCATCTGGAACGACAAGGCTGCAAGCCTTGCCAAGGTCAAAAAGCTGATCACGGAAGCGGCACGGCAGGGGATCAACATCCTGGCATTCCCGGAACTGTCCCTGAGCGGTTATGAGAGCAATGAAGACAATACCATGCACCGGGAGTTTGCCGAGACTATACCTGGTCCTGCCACGGAAGAAATTGCGGCGCTGACAAAAAAGCTGGGAATCTACGTGGTCCTGGGGATGCCGGAATGTGACCCCGATGATGCTGATACTTGTTACATTTCCTGCCCGTTGCTCGGACCGGAAGGCTTTATCGGCAATTATCGAAAGCTTCATCTCGGGACGCCGCCGTTGTTCAGGGAGAGTTTATGTTTTTCAGGCGGTAACACCTTGCCGGTGTTTCCAACACGGTACGGTCCGATAGGAATACAGATCTGCGCTGATTTCTGGGTTTTTCCGGAGCTATCCCGCATCCTGATGCTGAAAGGGGCACGCATCATTGTCAACAGTACTGCCAGTATGACAATGCCGGGGAGACCGTTTTATATGACCTCTATGACCGCGGCCCGGGCAACGGAAAACATGGTCTATACTGCCAGTGCCAACCTCGTGGGCAAAGAGCGTACACTCTCGTATTACGGCCACAGTACCATTGCAGGCCCGGCCTTCCCGCGCTTTTCCCATATCTATGCACAGGCGGAAGACAGGGAAGAGATCATCAGCGCCACTCTGAGTTTTGCCAAATTACACCGGTTTCGTGAAACGGTGTCACTGGACAAGCTCAGGCGTTCTGACGTCATACGGAATGAATTCAACAACCTTGATACGAGCAGGAAATAGAGGAGAAGACCAAGTGCCGGAGATCAGCAAGGAAATTATCGTCAACGCGCCGCTGCAAAAGACCTGGGACCTGGTCAGCGACATGGAACGGTTCAGCCTGTGTATCCCCGGGTGCAAGGAGGTCAGGACGGTGAGCGAGACGGAATTTGACTGGAAGCTGGAGACCAAAGTCCTGCGTACCACGCGTAAGGCAACCGCAAGGACCACGGCTGTGAAGATGGAACCGCCGACCCATGCGGAATTTATCGGTGAGGGAAGATTGTTCGAACGTTCAAACCATTACAAGTTAACGATAACGGGCACAACCGATCTTGAAACACTGGAACAGGACAGGACCCGGATCGTTTTCTCCGGTGATGTCAGGGCCAGCGGCCTGGGAGGCGCCATTATCGAGAAAGTTGCAGCGGGGCAGATGGACAGCCTGTTCAGCGAGTTTGAGAGCAATATTAAACAAGCGTTGGAATAATACTATTCAACCACAGAGAACATACATGACGTGGAGTAGCTGATGGAATATTACAGTCCGACAGATCTTAACGAGGCCTATTCCTTGCTGGATAAATACGGCGAGGATGCCATTCCCATTGCCGGGAGTACATTTTATATGGGCCACCGTGAAGAGCTGTTCGATGAGGTGGAAGCGGTGATCAATATCAAACAACTCGGCCTGAGTTATATCAGGCAGGGTAGTGACGGTCTGCGTATCGGAGCCACAACCACCTTGAATGAGATTTTTGACCATGACCTTACCTGCCGGGGTCCATTCGGTATCCTGGCGAAGACTGTGCAGGAATTGAACATTAATGAAGTCCGGAATATGGCCACCATTGGTGGTGAAGTCTGCATCGCCGGCGAAGTGGACATGCCGACAACCCTGCTGGCTTATGATGCCGGTATCGTCATCGGCAGCAGCAGGGGGGTCCGCGAGATATCCATGGCGGATTTTCATGTCGGCTATCTCAACAATGCCCTGGAACCGGGCGAGATGGTGCTTGAAGTCCATATCCCACAGCCGCCCGCAAACACAGGCGGGGGGTTTGCAAAATTCGAAAGAACCGCAGCAGACCTGCCAATCGTCAACGTAGCAACCCGGATATCACTGGATAATACCGGGGCCTGTACGGATGCAAGAGTGGTTGCCGGAGCTGCCACTCTATCGGGCGTGCCCGAACGCTCCGGCGCGGCAGAGACCATACTCGTCAATCAGGCTATAAACGATATCTTGATTGAAAAAGCGGCTGCTGCATCCGGTGATATAGAGTGTACCCATGACTTCCGCGTCTCTGCGGAAATTCGCAGTCTCTGGGTGAAGTGCGGCGTAGAGGATGCATTAAAGCAAGCCGTTGCAGTAGTGCAATAAGGAGAACAGGTGTGAACACTATCAACTTGAAGATCAATAATGAACCTTATGATGTGCCGGTCAAACCGCACTGGTCGCTGGCATACGTTATCCGTGAGAAAATAG
>CAYOEQ010000059.1:5075-12291 GCA_964402775.1 uncultured Enterobacteriaceae bacterium | reverse complement strand
AAACACTGGTTCCCTCAGCCAGCGATGCCAGGATTACTGCCCTGTGCGAGATGGACTTATCACCGGGAACACGCACCCTGCCCTGCAATGCCCCGGTTGCGCGGCTGACATGATAATCAACCCTGGCCTGTTTTTCTCTGCTCATCATCGCCGCTCGCGCAAGGCATGGAAGTCCGGGACCGGGAGAATGCGGCCGGAAGAGATATTAACGTCCCCTGCTTCTGGCAAATTCATCCCTGGCCTGCCTGGCCCGGGAAAATATTTCCGTCAACTTCTCGCCTTCGCCCGATGCAATCGCCTGCCTGGCGCGGTCCAGGTGCTGTTCGAACCTGTCCAGGACAGCAAGCAGCGATGCGCTGTTGGCCAGGCAAATGTCGCGCCACATCTCAGGACTGCTGGAGGCTACACGGGTGAAATCCGCAAACCCGCCGGCTGCATAATCGAATACCTCCTGCTTGTCCTGCATCCGGGCAAGGCAATCGATCAGGGTATATACCAGCACATGGGGCAGGTGGCTGGTTGCCGCCAGCACTTCATCATGGTGCTCGACATCCAGTTCAATAACCCTCGCGCCTGTGCCGCGCCACATCACGGCTATCTTTTCCATGGCGTCCCGGTCCGTCTCGGCGAGCGGCGTGATGATGACGACGTGATCCTCGAACAATTCGGCGAACGAGGCCTCGACACCGCTCCGCTCCGTACCGGCGATCGGATGAGCGGGGACAAAAAAGGGAAGCCTGTCAGCCAGCGCGTTTCTTGCCGCCGCTACCACCACGCCCTTGGCGCTGCCGACGTCGGTGACGATACAATCCGGCTTCAACCCTTCATTCATCGCCCGCATCAGGTTCTCCGTAGTGGAGAGAGGCGTTGCCAGGACGACGGCGTCGGCGCCGTCCACCGCCTCCGGGACATCAAGGCTGTAATGGTCTATAACACCTTGTTCAACCGCTTGTTGCAGGGCTGTTTCCCGCCGTCCATAACCGGTTATCGAACTGCACAGGGACGCGCGCCGCAGGGCCCGCGCCAGCGAACCGCCAATCAGTCCCAACCCGATAATGGCGACCCTGTCAAACAGCATTCATCAAGACCTTGCCCAGCGCCTTTATGAATTCCGCGTTCTCGTGTTCCTGGCCGATCGTGACCCGCAAGTGGTCAGGCAATCCGTACTCGACTATCGGCCTGACAACGACTCCTTCCCTCAGCAGCGCCTGGTAGACATCGTCTGCAGGCTGCCCCAGGTCGAAACTGACGAAGTTGGCAATCGACTCGAACCATCCCAGTCCCAACTCGGCAAAAGCCTCGGTCAGGGCCAGCATGCCCTTGTCGTTCATTGCCACACTGCGCCGCAGGTGCTCCTGGTCTTTCAAAGCAACTTCTGCCGCAAGCAATGCAAGCGTATTGACATTGAACGGCTGGCGCACACGGTTCATCAAATCGGCCAGGTCGGGGTGGCTGATCGCGTACCCGACCCGGAGCCCGGCCAGGCCGTACGCCTTGGAAAAAGTCCGGGTCGTGACCAGGTTGGGAAAATCCGGCTGGAATTCAATGGAATTCGGGTAATCGTCACAGAGTGACGCGGCATATTCATAATAGGCTTCATCAACCACTACGATCACGTCTTCCGGCACGGAAGCCAGGAATGAACGCAACCGGTCCCGGCCGATCCAGTTGCCGGTCGGATTGCCGGGGTTATCGAGAAAAATCAGCCGGGTGCGCCCGGTAACGGCATCCAGTATCGCCGCAAGATCATGTCTGTGATTACGTGTAGGTATGACAACCGGCGTGGCGCCGATGGAATGGGTCGCCAGGTGGTAAACGATAAATGCGTTTTCCGAATAGATCACCTCGTGGTCTCTGGTAACGATGCTGCGGGCAGCCAGTTCCAACACGTCGTTCGAGCCGTTGCCCAGTGTTATCCGGTCGGGATTGACGCCGTGAAAGTCCGCCAGCGCGCGCTTCAGGGAGGCGCCGGAGCCGTCGGGATAACGGAACAGGTCAAAACTGCCGTTCACCAGGGCATCCAGCACCTTCGGGCTGGGGCCAAGGGAGTTTTCGTTGGAAGCCAGCTTGATTGCCCGGTCCAGGCCCAGTTCGCGCCGTACTTCGTCCGCGGATTTTCCGGGTTTGTAGGTTGGCAGGGAAGCAATACCCGGCGTCGCGAGGTCAGTGAGATTGATTGTCATTGTTCAGCCTTCTGATTTACTGTCAACGGGCTTCGGGATAAGAACCCAGCAACTTGATCATGGCAGCCTTGTCCTGCAACTCGGACACGGACCGCGCCACTCCCTCATCATCCGCGTGACCGAGGATATCCACGAAAAATACGTATTCCCACATGCTCTGGCGTGACGGTCTCGATTCGATCCTTGTCATATTGACGTCGTGGTCGGCGAAACAGGCAAGCATGTTCATCAGTGAACCGGGCCTGCTCGGCATTGCAAACAGCAGTGAGGTCTTGTCCTTGCCGCTGGGAGACAGCGTCTCCTTGCCAAGCACCAGGAAACGGGTGGTATTGTCGGGGTTGTCCTCGATATTTTTCCTGAGAACAGGCAACCCGTATATCTCCCCCGCCTGCTCCCCTGCGATGGCCGCGCTGTGCTCGTCACCGGCGGCATTGCGGGCAGCTTCCGCGTTACTCGGCACCGGCACGCGCCGCGCATCCGCCAGGTTTGCGTCAAGCCATCGGCGGCACTGGGCCAGCGACTGTTCATGGGAATATACGGTTTGTATATCTTCCGGTTTGCCCGACCGGCTCAGCAACTGTTGATGGATGCGCATTTCCACCTCGCCGCAGAGTTTCAGGTCGGAAACCAGCAGCATATCCAGGGTGTGGTTCACTGCGCCTTCTATGGAATTCTCTACCGGGACCACGCCGTAATCGCATGCGCCCGCCATGACTTCCCGAAACACCTGGTCGATACTGCCCAACAGCTTCAAGCGGACCGATTGTCCGAAATGCTTCAGGGCAGCCGCCTGTGTAAAGGTGCCCTCCGGTCCCAGGCAGGCGATATTCAACGGCGCCTGCAGGGCCAGGCAGGCAGACATGACCTCCCGGACCAGGCGTATCATTTCCCCATCCGGCATGGGGCCCTTGTTCAGGGCTTTCACCCTGTCCAGCACTCTGGCTTCCCGCTCCGGGTGGTACATCTCCTGCTGTTTTACGTCCCTGACGTCCAGCGCCAGGCGCGCGCGCCGGTTGAGCAACTCGACCAGCCGCTCATCCAGCGCATCGATCTCACTTCTCAAGTGTTCCAGCTTTGAATTTTTCATAGTCTCAAGTCGGCTCTGACAAGACACGTCAAGTATCTTGTTTCCGGCTCACGCATAGCGGGAAGCAAAATGCTCCATGAATTCTATCAGGGTATCCACTCCGGCTTCAGGCATCCCATTGTACATGCTTGCGCGCATGCCTCCTACGCTGCGGTGGCCTTTCAGCTCAACCAGGCCGTTGTCTGCGGCTGCATCAAGAAACGTGCGGTCAAGGTCCGCTTCCGCCAGGACGAACGGCACGTTCATCCTGGAGCGGTGGGGTTTTTCAACAGGGTTGCTGTAGAAATCATTGGCGTCTATGAAGTCATACAGCTTGCCGGAACGGCGTAACGCGTTTTCGTGCATCCGTTCCACCCCGCCCTGTTCCCGGATCCAGGCAAACGTCAACCCGGCAATGTACCAGTTGAAAACCGGGGGCGTATTGAACATGGACCCATGCTCGGCCAGCAGCCTGAAATCGTACAGGAACGGCACATCCGGCCGCGCCCGTCCCAGCAGGTCCTCGCGCACCAGGGCTATGGTCAGTCCGGCCGGAGCGAAGTTCTTCTGGGCGCCGGCGAATATCAGGCCGTAGCGGTCCACCTGTACGGGGCGGGATAAAAAATTAGACGTCATATCGCTGACCAGCACGGTATCGCCACAGGCATCGGGTAACACCGGCGCAGACGGAAATTCCACACCGGCGATCGTTTCGTTATCGCAGAAATACAGGTAGGCAGGCTTTTCACTGAAGCGCCAGTCGTCCCGGTCGGGGATAGTGGTATAGTTGGCATCAGCAGACGAGGCGGCAATATTTACGTTCGTCAACCGGCCTGCCTCGCCGGCCGCCCGTTTCGACCAGTTACCCGTGATCACGTAGTCGGCGCAATCCGTCTCCCTGCACAGGTTCAGCGGCGCCATGCTCATTACGTGGGTAGCGCCGCCCTGCAGGAACAGGATCCGGTAATTTTCCGGGACCCCCAGCAACTCCGACAAGTCCCGTACCGACTGTTCCGCTATGCCCGTGAACGCCCGGCTCCGGTGACTCATTTCCGCAATGGACATGCCGAGGCCGTGCCAGTCGAGAAATTCCTCCCGGACTTTCCGCATCACCTCCCGCGGCAACATCGCCGGACCGGGGCTGAAATTATAGATCGGGGTTGTTGCCACCTTCAGCGCCATCCGGAGAATCTCCATCTCCGTTATTACTGACTTCCCCGTAGTCAACGATCCGCTCCAATCCGGCAAGCGTCTCGCCTTCATTCAGGTTAACCAGTTTCACGCCCATGGTAGCGCGTCCGATAACGGAAACATCGCTGACCGGCATACGGATCAAGGTGCCCTGGTCGCTTATCAGCATTATCTCGTCGTCTTCATCGACCATTTGCGCGCTGACGACCCGTCCGTTGCGCTCGTTGGTCTGAATGGATATCACACCCTGAACGCCGCGGGCCGTCAGCCGGTAATCTCCCAGGGAAGTGCGTTTACCATAACCGTTCTCGGTCGCGGTCAGTACGGCCATACCCTCCTTGACGATAATCAGGGAAATGAGCTTGTCATCCGGCCCCAGCCTGATGCCCCTGACGCCTCTCGCCGTCCGCCCCATGGAGCGCACATCGGATTCCTTGAAACGCACTACCTTGCCGGCGTCACTGAACAGCATGACTTCATGCTCACCGTCCGTCAGTTCAACATTGATCAGCTGATTCCCTTCGGTAAGTTCGATGGCCCTGATTCCGCTGGGCCGGGCGCGGGAAAAGCTCTTGAGCGAAGTCTTCTTCACAGTGCCGTTCGCGGTCGCCATGAATACGTACAGGTCATCGCTGAATTCCCGTATGGGCAGGATTGCATTAATGCGCTCACCCTCACTCAGGGGCAACAGGTTGACGATGGGTTTGCCCTTGGCGGAACGGCTGGCCTGGGGCAATTCATACACCTTCAGCCAGTACAGCGTGCCCAGGCTGGAAAAGCACAGCAGGGTATCGTGGGTGCTGGCGATGAATAACTTGTCGATGAAATCCTCATCCTTGACGGCCGTGGCTGACTTGCCCCTGCCGCCGCGGCGTTGCGACCTGTAAACATCGAGAGGTTGTATCTTTGCGTAGCCGGCGTGGGACAGGGTCACCACTACGTCCTGCTCGGTGATCAGGTCTTCCATGGTCAGGTTCATCTGGTCGTCGATAATCTCGGTGCGCCGCTCATCTCCATACCGCTCCCGGATATCCTCCAGTTCCGTCCTGATCACTTCCATCAACCGTTGCGGCCGCGCCAGGATGTCGAGCAGGTCGCCGATCGCGTCCAGTATTTCCCCGTATTCATTGATTATCCTGTCCTGTTCCAGCCCGGTCAGTTTCTGCAACCGCATATCCAGAATGGCCTGGGCCTGCGCGTCGGACAGGCGATAGCCGTCGGCGCCCAGTCCCAGTTCTTCCGGCAGGTCGTCAGGGCGGGACATTTCGGCGCCGACCCGCTCCAGCAGCGCAGTGACCACCCCGGGCTCCCAGGACGACGCCAGCAACCCGCGCTTCGCCTCGGCAGGGCTGGCGGAGCTCCTGATGAGTTCTATCATCGGGTCGATATTCGCCAACGCCGCGGCCAATCCCTCGAGGATATGGGCGCGGGCCCTGGCCTTGCGCAACTCGTACAGGGTGCGCCGGACCACCACCTCGCGCCGGTGCCGGACAAACGCATCAAGCATTCCCTTCAGTGTCATCAGGCGCGGCTGTCCGTCTTCCAGGGCCACCAGGTTGATGCCGAAAACGCTCTGCATGGAGGTGAACTGGTACAGGTTGTTCAGGATGACCTCGGGCACTTCGCCGCGGCGCAGTTCGATGACCAGGCGCATGCCGTCCTTGTCTGATTCATCGCGTAATTCGCGGATTCCCGTGAGCTTTTTCTCCTTAACAAGTTCCGCGATCTTTTCCTGGAGCCTGGCCTTGTTGACCTGGTAGGGCAGTTCGGTAACGATGATGGAGTTCTGCCCGTTTTTTTCGTCGGCTTCGATATGTGAGCGGGCGCGCATGTAGATGCGGCCGCGACCGGTACGGTAAGCCTCATGGATGCCCTGGGAACCGTTGATGATGGCGGCGGTCGGAAAATCCGGGCCCGGTATGTATTTGATCAGCTCATCCACGCCGAGGTTCTCATCCTCCAGCAGGGCAATACAGGCGTTGATGACCTCGGTCAGGTTATGGGGCGGAATATTCGTCGCCATGCCGACGGCAATGCCGCTGGAACCGTTGACGAGGAGGTTGGGCAGGCGCGTGGGCAGGACCACGGGCTCATGTTCCGTCCCGTCATAATTTGGTGAGTAATCGACGGTTTCCTTATCGATATCCTCCAGCAGTTCATGGGCGATCCTGGACATGCGCACTTCGGTATAGCGCATCGCCGCCGGCGCATCGCCGTCCACGGAACCGAAATTGCCCTGGCCGTCCACCAGTACGTAACGCAGGGAAAAATGCTGGGCCATGCGTACTATGGTGTCGTAGACGGCAGAATCTCCGTGAGGGTGATATTTACCGATTACGTCACCGACGATACGGGCGGATTTCTTGTAGGGCTTGTTGTAGTCATTCCCCATCTCGTTCATTGCGAACAGGACGCGCCTGTGGACGGGCTTCAGGCCATCGCGCACGTCCGGCAAGGCCCTGCCGACGATAACGCTCATCGCGTAATCCATGTAGGATTGACGCATCTCGTCTTCAATGTTTACCGGCATTATCGACCGGGCGATTTCGTCAGGCATTATTCTCTCTGATCAGGCATGCAGACAGGGTTGCATCCCGCTTGCTTCCGGCATAAACCGGCTGTGATTAAAAAGGGAGATTTTAACACATTTCAGGGGCTAGGGGCTAGCCCCTAGCCCCTAATCCCTAGCCCCTATAAAGTGGCCAGAGGTTGACGATGTTACAGAACAATTCGGCGGTGCGTTCGGCATCGTACAGGGCCGAATGCGCTTCTTCCT
>CAYOEQ010000059.1:0-4975 GCA_964402775.1 uncultured Enterobacteriaceae bacterium | reverse complement strand
CAGAACAATTCGGCGGTGCGTTCGGCATCGTACAGGGCCGAATGCGCTTCTTCCTCTTCCCATTCCAGACCGGCGGCCTGCACCGC
Source organism: uncultured Enterobacteriaceae bacterium (assembly GCA_964402775.1). Lineage (GTDB taxonomy): Bacteria > Pseudomonadota > Gammaproteobacteria > Eutrophobiales > Eutrophobiaceae > JAAXHV01. Next base: position 4,889 of record CAYOEQ010000059.1, on the reverse strand, counting down.
CCTCGATAATACGGTCTGACCGTAGGCCAGGCCTCCCAGGGTGGCCGTGTCAAACGTGCTGAACGGATGGAAGGGGTTGCGCTTGAAGCCGGAGCGGTTGGTGGCTGCATTGATGAAACTCAGGTCGAACGCGGGGTTGTGTCCCACCAGGATGGCGCGGGTACAGCCATGCTCTCGTATCATCCTCTTGGTGGCCTGAAAGATGTCGCGTAACGCCTCTTTCTCCGATACGGCAATCTCCTTGCGGAAAGGATGGTCAGGATCGATGCCGGTAAATTCCAGCGCAGCCTTGTCCAGGTTGGCTCCGGGAAACGGCTGGATATGCCTGGACACTGTCTCCAGGGGACTCCAGACGCCATCAGGGTCAGTCTGCAGGAACACCACTGCAACCTCCAGCAAGGCATCCTCTGCAGGATTGAAGCCCGCCGTTTCCACGTCCACGACCACGGGATAAAACCCCCTGAAACGGCCGGCAACCAGGTTGTTCCTGTCAGTGTCCATCGACCAGTTTCCAGCGGCACAACTCACCTGCACGGAAGGGAACAAGCGTGGCGCCGGCAAAGTTGAGCATGCCGGGGATGCGCCATTCCTCCCGGCGCAGGCTGATCCTCTGCGCATTCAGGGGCAATCCGTAAAACCGCGCGCCGTTCCTGCTGGCGAATTGCTCCAGGGTATCCAGGCTGTTCACGGCATCGAATACGGATGCGTACATCTCGATGGCGGCACAGGCGTTATAGATGCCTGCACAGCAGGGCGGCTTTTCCTTTGCCTGGGCGCTATGGGGCGCGCTGTCGGTCCCGAGGAAAAATTTCGGGTTGCCGCTGGTCGCTGCGGCAACCAGGGCCTGCCTGTGCCGCTCCCGTTTCAGGATGGGCAGGCAGTAATGGTGCGGGTTGATCCCCCCCGACAGCATGGCATTACGGTTCAGCATCAGGTGGTGGGGGGTAATCGTTGCCGCGATCCTGTCCGATGCGCCGCTGACGAACTGCACAGCGTCGCGGGTGGTGACATGTTCAAGGACGATCCGCAACGTATCGATGTTCTCAGCCAGGGGAGACAAGACACGTTCGATAAACACCTTTTCCCGGTCAAATATGTCAACCTCGGCATCCGTAACCTCACCGTGCAACAGCAACGGCACGTCCTTTTGCGCCATGTATTCCAGTACCGGTATGACTTTTCCGATATCGGTCACCCCGGATGCCGAATGGGTTGTCGCCCCTGCCGGATAATATTTGAACGCATACACCCCATCGGTCTCCGCAACCCGGTCCACTTCATCCCGGGGAGTATCATCGGTGAGGTACAGGGTCATCATGGGATTGAAGTCCGTGTCATCCGGGAGGCAGTCAAGGATCCTCTGCCGATACTCAAGGGCCTGCCGCACCGACACCACCGGCGGCGCCAGGTTCGGCATGATTATCGCCCTGGCGAAACGGCGGGCGCTGTCGCGCGCGACACTTGCCAACTGCAATCCGTCGCGCAGGTGCAGGTGGAAGTCATCCGGCTTTACCAGGGTAATTGTGTTCATAATTTGGCTGTTGGTTTTTCAGCTTTTAGTTTTGGCAAAACCGGAAACTAAAAAATCGAAACTAGTATATCATTCGGTTACATGCAATACCGGAAACTGGGACCTACCGATATCGATGTCAGCGTGATCTGTCTGGGCAGCATGACCTGGGGCGAGCAGAACACGCTGGAGGAAGCCTGTCAGCAGCTTGACTATGCCGTGGACCAGGGCATCAACTTCATCGATACCGCGGAACTCTACCCCAGCCCCATGCGGGCCCAAACCCAGGGCAGGACGGAAGAACACCTTGGCCGTTGGCTGAAACAGCGCAAGGATCGGGACAAGCTGGTCGTCGCCACCAAGATGGCCCCCGCGGCATCCTACACCGGCTACCTGCGTGACGGGAACAACCGGCTGGACAAAAAAAACATGCGCCTCGCGGTTGACGCCAGCCTCAAACGCCTGCAGACGGATTATATCGACCTCTACCAGGTACACTGGCCGGAACGGGATACTAATTTCTTCGGCCGGCAGGATTATTACCACGCGCCGGAAAAGGACGGGACACCCATAGGGGAAACCCTGAGCGCGCTGGCCGACCTGGTTCAGCAGGGAAAAATACGGTATACCGGTGTCTCCAACGAAACCCCCTGGGGGCTCGGTGAATACCTCAGGCTGTCCCGGGAAGCAGGGCTGCCGCGAATTGTTTCCATCCAGAACCCCTACAGCCTGCTCAACCGCAGTTTCGAAATCGGACTCGCCGAGTTCGCCCACCGGGAAAGAGTCGGCCTGCTGGCCTATTCTCCACTTGGATTCGGCGTATTATCGGGCAAATACCTGAACGGCAACCGGCCGCCGGGGGCGCGCCTGACCCTGTTCGGCGCAAAATACAAACGCTATAACTCGGAAACCGCCGAGGAATGCACCCGGCAATACGTTGCCGTCGCCAGGGACTGCGGTATCGATCCGGCGCAACTGGCCCTGGCATTCGTCAACCGGCAGCCGTTCCTGACCAGTTCGATAATCGGGGCCACCACGATGGAACAGCTCGCCGCAAACATCGCCAGCGCCGACCTGAAACTGGATCGGAGCGTCCTGAAACGGATAGAGGAAATCCATCGCTCTCAACCCAACCCATGCCCATGATAAAGGCAAATTAGCAATGGAATTAAACCAACTCACCGCAATCTCCCCCATAGACGGCCGTTACGGGTCCAGGACTGCGGAGCTGCGCGCCGTTTTCAGCGAATACGGCCTGTGCCGCAGGAGGGTTGAAGTTGAAATACGCTGGTTGCAGGCACTGGCAAAACATCCGCAGATAACCGGCCTGCCCGGGCTCAGCCCGGATTCAGACCGGGAACTCGAAGCGATAATCCGGGATTTCTCAGGGGCGGACGCCGGCAGGATCAAGGAGATCGAAAAAACCACCAACCACGACGTCAAGGCGGTGGAATATTTCATCCGCGAAAGAATCGGCGTAAATAGCGAGTTACATACCTGGTTGCCTTTTGTCCATTTTGCCTGTACCTCGGAAGACATCAATAACCTCAGCCAGGGGCTGATGCTCGTCGAGGCCAGGGAGGAATATCTTTGCGTCCTGCTGGTCCGGGTAATGGATACGTTGTGCGCCCTCGCGGCGCGCTGGGCTACCCTGCCCATGCTGTCGAGAACCCATGGACAGCCGGCCTCCCCCACCACCCTCGGGAAGGAACTGGCCCTGTTCATCCACCGGCTGCAAAGTCAGCTTCCACGCTTCAGGCAGGTTGAGATAATGGGCAAGATGAACGGGGCGACAGGCAATTTCAATGCACACCGGGTCGCCTGTCCAGAGGTGGACTGGATGGAGGTATCCCGTGACTTCGTGGAGTCGCTGGGGCTGATGCACAACCCTCATACCACCCAGGTTGAATCCCGCGATTACATGGCCGAATACTTCCACGCGCTGGTCCGTGTCAACACGGTCCTGGTCGATCTGTGCCGCGACGTATGGGGCTATATCGCCCTGGATTATTTTCGCCTGAAGACGGTCGCCGGCGAGGTCGGTTCATCAACCATGCCCCACAAGGTAAACCCCATCGATTTCGAAAATGCCGAGGGCAACCTGGGAGTCGCCAACGCCCTGCTCGGCTTCCTGGCGGAAAAACTCCCCGTATCCCGCTGGCAGCGAGACCTCACCGATTCGACGGTCGCCAGGAACATGGGCGCGGCCATCGCCCACTGCGTCATCGCGTACCGGTCCTGTCTGAAAGGGCTGGAAAAACTGGAGGCCAATACGGCCAGGATCGGCGCCGACCTGGAGGATAACCCGGAAGTGCTGGCGGAAGCGATCCAGACGGTGTTGCGCCGGCATGGTATTGAAGATTCCTATGAAAAGCTCAAGGAACTTACGCGGGGGCAGAAGGTGACGCTGGCTTCATTGCGGGATTTCCTCACCGGACTTGAACTGCCGGAGCAGGCGACGGCCGCCCTCTCGGACCTGGAACCCGAGGACTACACCGGCAACGCCGCAGAGCAGGCAGCGCAGATCATTGCCGCCTGGAAGGAGAGCTAGCCCGCATTTCTCACCTGGTGAGAAATGCGGGCTAAAACTGAACAAGCCGCAGGAATGGCGGCCATGATGCACAGCGTTCCCGGTCCTGCCGCCTTTTCGCAATTCCGGATCGAAAAGAAGCTGGCCGAGCTGGCCCGGATCTTTCCGGGAGTACAAAAGCTGCAGGCGCGTTATGTGCACTTTCTGGAGCTTGACGCCCCCTTAAGCCCGGTAGAGGAGGCGCGCCTTGCCGATCTGCTCAGTTACGGCCCACCGGCTGATATCGACGACGTGAGCATACCAGCCTGTGTAGTCATCCCGAGACCGGGCATGATTTCTCCCTGGTCCAGCAAGGCAACGGATATCCTCCAGCATTGCGGTCTGGCATCGGTAAAACGCATCGAGCGCGGGACCTGCTGGTTCCTGGAATACGCGCACGGACGCCCACCGGACCCGGAATGCCTGGATCAAATCAGGCATTGCCTGCATGATCGGATGACCCAGTCAGTCATCCGGGACGTCAATGAGGCTGCTACGCTGTTTGCTGTCCGGGAACCCGGCAGGCTGGCGCATATCCCGGTCGCTGCCGGCGGCAGGGCGGCGCTGCTGGAGGCAAATTCAGGACTGGGGCTGGCTTTATCACAGGATGAAATTGATTACCTGCATGAAGCGTTCGGCAGGCTGGAACGCGATCCCACGGACGTGGAACTGATGACGTTCGCCCAGGTGAATTCGGAGCATTGCCGCCACAAGATATTCAATGCCCGCTGGACCATTGACGGCGATGCCATGCCGAAAAGCCTGTTTGAACTGATCAAGGACACCCACGCGGCGCATCCGGGCCGGGTA
>CAYOEQ010000058.1:0-12351 GCA_964402775.1 uncultured Enterobacteriaceae bacterium | reverse complement strand
AACCATGTCGTCTATTATACTTCTATACAGACCCTAAGTCCGACAGACTGCTAGTGGGATTAAATCAAAATAAGATACAGGAGCAGAAAGTAACAGACATAATCAGAAAACAACTCTTAATGGTGTTAACAGAATTCGCGGCTGGGCTGATGATGAACCGATTGATACCAATAATCCCATTTTTATGGGCGAGATTCTTGTGGGACTCGGAGCAGGAGAGCCAGGTTTTAGCAGACATTTAAATGAAGGACTTGCGTATTTTATCCGGTTCCTTGAGTGTTTTATCCAACTTTCTTCAATTGATGAAAAACGTGCTCTACTTTCTAATGGTTGGACACTTGCAGAGTGGATGGATGAGACCATTCCGGAAGAAGGCAGCCGACAATTCAGACTCATGTTTCTTCATATACTTTTTCCCGATGAATTTGAGCGGGTTTTTTCATATAACTCGAGATGGAAAATCGTAAATACTTTTCAAAAGGATCGACTAGGTGCCGATAATCTATCTGAATGTGATATCGACCGTTTGCTTTACCGGACCCGCGAAGATTTGGAACGGGAATATGGAAGGGCAATCGATTTTTTTGAAGATGACGTGAGAGCAATGTGGGACATAAATGACACTGGCTCTACTAATGTGGCAGAAGAACAAACTTCATATTCTGAATCAAAAGAAACAACTACTGAAATACCTGCCGAAGCGGTCAATTTGATTTACTATGGTCCGCCGGGAACATGTCGAGATGCCTTGATTCAGATGTTGAAGAGAGTCCGGATCCTGAAGACATTTAAGGGTGTTCAAGCTAATATCAAACAACACAGACACACTTTACTGGACGTCTTCATTTTGCACTTCTGTGAAGAACTGGACACTCAATTAACTCAGGGCCTACCTCAAGAATACATCGAAATCGAAGACAACCTCAAAGTACTAAAAGGACGCCTGCTGGTTGAACCACAAATAAAGCATAACCTTGTACAAAAAGAACGCCTGTACTGCCGCTATGATGAGTTCGATAAAGATATTCTGATCAATCAGGTAATAAAATTTACCTTACGGATGCTGTTCAGGCTGGTGCATTCACAGCAAATCAGGAAAATCGTGAATGAGCTCCTCATGCAATTTGATGAAATCAGTGATGTGACCATAACCGTAGAAAAAATTAAATCGCTGACGTTTGATCGGACAAATAATCGATACCAGTCAGTAGTGGACCAATGCCGGATGTTCATGGAAGGCTTCCCCGATGTTACGGCAGGACGTGGTAAAGCTTTTTCACTTACAGTCTTATGCCAATAGGTATGATGTTCACACCCTAAAGTTGTTATACCCAAAACAGAATAAACTTACCGTGACTAAGAAGCTCATAATTGAAGGAAAACATAAGTCTGAATTGGAAATCATACCTCTCGATATCACAAATGAATTGGATACATTGGCAACTTTAAATGACCGCTTCCAATGATCTCAGTCCCTTACAGTCCCGAATTTCTACACCTGGATGTAATAAGACGCAGAGACAATATCATCAAGCTAATTGCCTTGTCATGCCTTGCATTTATCAGGACATTATCAGCGAACGTCTGTTCTGTTGCGCCTTCGGCAAAGAGGCGAAGGCGCGCCATCAGTGCGGGCTCCCACCGATTATATTTTTCTCCCAGGTTTCTCCAAGTGAGTAATCTTCCAGCCAGGAAGTGAGTTGCCCGGCATCGGGCCTGCTGAATTCCGTGGCTTCACCTTTTCTTTCGACGACTACGATATCCTCCGGTTCAAACCCATCGAGAAACGTACTGGATTGCGTACTGATGAGAACCTGAGTATGGTTGCTCGCTGATTGAAACAGGGAAGCGATCACATTCATTCGGCGTAAGCGCATGGCGAAACTTACAAAGCATGCCGGTACCTGCGAGGCGTTGATAACCGTTGAAACCTTGCAACAACAGCGCCGTAAGGTCTGAGGCCGTTGTTCCTTATTGAGATTTCTTCTCGGATTCATTTACTTCGGCCCTAAGGTGACCCGGCGGTGCGGTCACTGTTTTTGGCGAAGCTCATGCCTCCGGCCCGACAGGATTTCCAATTTCAAACAGCAAGATTCGGGTGGATGGGATTTGTGGATCACTTATACTTTTCCCATGAAAACCGCCTCCCATTCAGTTTCTGCAGAAGATTATGAGCAGATCGCGCAGGCAATTGCGTATATCCGTGATAACGCCAGGTTGCAACCTTCTCTTGAGCAAATTGCATCCCACGTCGGATTGAGTCCCTGGCATTTCCAGAGGAAATTCACGTCCTGGGTGGGTGTCAGCCCTAAGCGTTTCCTGGAGTTTTTGACGGTTCAGCACGCCAAGGAGTTGCTGAATAATTCCGCCAGCATTCTTGATGCCTCGTTGGACCTGGGGTTATCCGGGCCGGGCAGGTTGCACGATCAATTCGTCACTGTTGAAGCCGTGACCCCCGGTCAATACAAGCGCCTCGGAGGTGGATTGCAGATTTATTATGGTATCCATCCCAGTCCGGTCGGGATGATGTTGCTGGCGCTAACCGATAAGGGCATCTGTGAACTGGCATTCGGTTCCATGGAAGTGCTCGACCGGGAAGTAAAAGATATGGAGAGGTGCTGGCCTGCCGCGCAGGTTTCCCATGCTCCGCAGCGTACCGCGCCGACCGCCGGCAGGTTATTCAGTTCCAGCAACAGGGAACAAGACGGGAACGAGGCCGGGTTTCAACTGTTCGTGAAAGGGACCAATTTCCAGGTCAATGTCTGGCGCGCACTACTCAGAATTCCGGAGGGTGCTCTCGTATCTTACAAGCAACTGGCACAAATGACCGCTAACCCCTCGGCCATAAGAGCCACTGCTTCCGCAGTGGGGGCCAATCCGGTTTCTTACCTGATACCCTGCCACCGCATCCTGCGCACCTCGGGGGAACTGGGTGGTTATCACTGGGGAATTGAACGCAAGAGGGCGCTCATCGCCTGGGATTCGGCGCGCGCCGAATCGTTATCTGAAGCAGGACTTGCTCAATAAGCAGTTTCCTGCGCCTGCCTTGACCGTTTCCGTCCTGTATGTCGATCATATAGAATGCTTTCCTGATGGCGGCATTCAGTGACAAATCAATGAGCACTGCGCGTGAAACGACCCGGGTGGGAGAAGCATTTTTCCGCATCAATCGGAAATCGTCTGCCTTGCTGGTAATCGATATGCAGAACGCCTTCCTTGAACCCGGAGCCATGCTTGAGACGCCTATGGGCCGTGAGATCATTGCCCGGCTCTCAGGGCTGATAATGGAGTGCAGAAAAATGGCAGTGCCGGTCATCTGGATCCGGCTCGACAGCAGCGCGCCCTACGGCGGTCTCCTGCTGGACAAGTATCCGCCCTTGCGGGAGCAGCGGGTATTGTTCAAGGGGACGCACAGCTTTGAGTTGTTTTCGGATCTTCCTGCGCCCCTGGGGGACGAATTTCAGGTGGTCAAACATAAGTATGATGCGTTTCACCGCACCGACCTGGATACCCTGCTAAGGAATATCGGCGCGGACACGGTTATCATTACCGGCGTGACAACCAACTGTTGTTGTGAATCCACGGCGCGCAGCGCGTTTGAACATAATTACAAGGTCGCCTTTACCAGTGACGGCACGGCAGCCTTTGAAACCCGCCTGCATGATGCTGCCCTGGGTACGATACGCGAATTGTTCGGGCGGGTGCTGACCGTTGATGAAGTCATCAGGGAGTTGAACGAGGTATATTCGGGGTCAGAGTAAAAATACAATGCTTGGCATGCCGGGGACGGATTTCAAATCCGTCCCCACTGTCTGCAAACATACAGATGCGCAGAGGAGGAAACAGTTTTGAAATTGACATTTGTACTGGTACACGGTTCCATGCACGACGGTTCCTGCTGGGACCGGGTGATTGCAGAACTCAACAGGCAGGGCCATGTGGCCTATGCGCCGACCATGGCCGGCCACGGCGATGATGCCGGCAACTTTTTCACCCAGGCGGATTGTGTGAAGTCCGTGGTTGACTACATCCTGGAGCGAGATATCCGCGACTTCATCCTGGCCGGCCACAGCTTTGCCGGGATCGTCATCCCGAATGTTGCCGAGCAGGTGGCCGACCGCGTTAACCGGGTGGTATTCCAGAATGCCCTGGTGCTGGAAGACGGGGAGTGTATCTATGACGTGGTAACACCCGGGCACCGGCAGATGTTTGACGCGATCATCAAGAAAGAGGGTGAGAGAACCAACTGGATGCTGCCGTTCGAGGTTTTTCGCGAATGCTTCATCAACGACGCCGACCTGGAAACCGCCAGGCAGGTCTATGCCGGGCTGAAGCCGGTCTGCGTTTACGCACAGAATGAAAAGATCGACATGCAGGGCTTCCAACGGCTGAATGTCCCCAGGAGTTACATCAACTTCACCGATGACATCGTCCTGCCCCACGGAGAGTACGGCTGGTATCCCAGGATGGCGGAGCGCCTGGGCCTGTGCCGGGTGGTGCAGAAGCCGGGCAGCCATGAAGTCTGTTATACCAACCCGAAGCTCCTGGCCGAGGCGTTGATAGAGGCGGGCAGACCGTAGTTTTGCCCGCAGGTGATCCGGAATACCCGGTCCGCCTGGGGGATGGACTTAAGTCCGTCCCCGGAAATCAACCTCCTGCGTTTTTCAGTTCATCCATCACCTTGAGAACAGACGCGCGCAACGTGTCGGCAACAAAGTCAATCTGTTCTTTTGTAAGGATAAGAGGAGGTGACAGGATGATGAAGTCGCCCACGTTACGCGCAATCAGGCCGCGCCGGTATGCCTCGAGTGCAACCCGCCGTCCGATCTCGACCGATTTATCGAAATTCTGTTTTGTCGCCTTGTCGCAGACGAATTCAACGGCAAGCATATAGCATCTGCCGCGTACGTCGCCGACGATATCCAGGTCCTTGAGATTTGCCAGCGATTGTTCGAAATAAGGTCCGGTTTTCCGTACGTGGCCGCAGAGATCCTCGCGCTCGATGATCTCGATGTTCTTCAGTCCCGCGGCGCAGGCAACGGGATGGCCGGAATAGGTAAATCCGTGGGCGAAGACGCCGTCATCGATGATCGCCCGGGAGATACGATCAGAGAAAAGGGTTGCCCCCAGGGGGATGTAACCGGACGTAATGCCTTTTGCCGTCACGATAATATCGGGGATGATGTCGAACAAGCGTTCCGATGCAAATATGTGTCCCAACCGGCCGAATGCCGTCACCACCTCGTCGGACACGTAGAGTATGTCGTGATGCCGGCAGACCTCCAGGGCGCGCCTGTGGTATCCGTCCGGCGCCATGATTACCCCGCCCGCTCCCATGATCGGCTCAGCGAAGAAGCAGGCGATGTTCTCTGCCCCGAGTTCGCTGATTTTCCTTTCGAGTTCGGCAATCAATGCATCGCAGTATTCCGCTTCGGACATGCCGTCGAACGGCCGGTAAACGTTCGGACACGAGACATGATGAACAAGCGGCGTTTCGTCCGTGGCCAGGGTATGAAAGCCGGCGTAATTCCGCGTTATGCCGGTGATGGAGGCTGCCAGGTAGGTGCTGCCGTGGTAGGCATTCTCGCGGGCAATGATCAGTTTTCTTGATGGCTGCCCGTTGGCCTGGAAGTAATAATGGGCGAGCCGGACCGCAGTATCGACCGATGTCGAGCCTCCCGTGGTGAAGAAGACATGGTTCAGGCCGGCGGGAGCAAGCTGGGCAAGCTTCGCGGCCAGGGCCGATGCGGGCACGGAAGACATGTCGGTAAACGTATTGTAGTAGGGCAGGGTGAGGACCTGTTCGGCTATGGCGTCAGCCATTTCCCGCCGGCCGTAACCGATGTTCACGCACCAGAGACCGCCGATTCCGTCGAGATATTTATTCCCGTCCACATCATGGACATAAGCGCCTTCCGCCCTGTCGAAAACCCGCGATCCTTCGCTCAGAAAACGCGGAAATTCCGCGAACGGGTGCAGAATATGTTTCAGGTCGTATTCGTGGTGTATGTTCTTGAGAACATGATTCATTGGGGTCTCCTGTCCGATTTTCAGCCTGAATATCACCTGGAAAGAGTACCAGAGTGTAGAATTATATTGACAGGAGCGGCGTTCGCCATTTATCAATTGTTATAGACCAACTTGCTGACGTATATTGCGTAACATGAATCCTGCTTTACTCTGGAATGCCGAACTGGCGCAAATTCTGCGGACGTCCGATATCGATGAAGTCTGGCGTTATATTTTTCTTACACTCCAGAACGCATTGGATATCAGCAGCATGAGCGTGATACGGTATCTCGGCGATACCATGCCCCTGGTGCTGTTTTCCCATGCCGCCGATGACCCGTCCGGCGCGCGCATCACTGCCTATATCCAGGGCGCCTACCTGCTTGATCCGTTCTTTCATGCCAGCATCGGCGGCCCCCTGGAAGGTTGTTATACACTTGCCGAGCTCTCGCCCGGCGATTTCAAGGAAGGAGAGTATTACAATACTTTTTTCGCCGCTTACGGACTGATGGATGAAATCAACGTGTTCTTTCAGAACGGCGACGGGAAATCCGTGGCAATCTCCCTGGGAAGGGAAACGGGGTCGCGCAGGTTTGAACAAGACACGCGCGCGGTCCTGGACGAGGTCCATGATTTTTTACGGGTGATCGTGGATCGGTCCTCCGGCAAGTCCGAACGGCGTCCGGGCATTATCGATACGGAACTGAGAGCCGGTTTCCACGTAAAACTCAAGGAGGCCATGGAGAGGCTCGGAACCAGTGTCCTGACCCCGCGGGAGAAAATGATCCTTGATCACCTGTTGCGCGGGTATTCCGTCAGGGTCACCGCTGAACGTCTGGGCGTATCCGAAGGGACGGTGCGTATCCACCGGCACAGCATTTATTCCAAGCTGGACATCGGTTCACAGAACGAACTCTTTTCTCTCGTAATCGAAGCCCTCAAGCACATGGACCCGTCAGGCAACGCGGACCCCCTGGCGCGCCTGCTCCCACCTTCCGACAATTAAGCTGCAGCCGCATCTATAACAAAAGTCATATAGTCCGTTTCTGGAAAGAGTACTAGTCTTTAAGGCTGACAACGAGTGTTGGAGGAAGGGCTAATGAGTATCTTCAAATACGCAGGATCGATGATGGTTAAATTCGTTGCGGCGCCAGTCTTCTTCAGCGCTGTTTTCGGTACAGGGATGACAGCAGCGGCAACGATTGAGGAAATTATCGTCACCGCCCAGAAGCGTGCGCAGAGCGTGCAGGATGTGCCCATTGCAATTACCTCGCTGACCGGTGAAGAAATCGACGCGCTGGGCATGCGCACCGCGGCGGACGTGCAGTACCAGATCCCCGGCCTGATAGTTTCCTATTCATCCACCAATGCCATCCCGAACTTTGTATTGCGCGGCATCGGCCTGAATGACTTTACCGCTATCCAGAGTTCTCCCGTAGCCGTTCACGTCGACGAGGTGTATTACGGCAACTCCACGCTCCTGAACTTCCAGTTATTCGATATCGAACGGGTGGAGGCGTTGAAAGGCCCCCAGGGCACCTTGTACGGACGCAATTCAACCGGTGGCTCGGTCAACTTCTTTTCGAACAGGCCCACTCAGGAATTCGAAGCCGGACTGGACCTGGGTTACGGAAATTACGAGGCATACAACGTCGAAGGTTTCGTGAGCGGTCCCCTGGGCGAGACACTGTCGGGCCGGGTATCTTTCAGCGTGACACAGCAGGACGGCGGCCCGTTCACTCATCCGACCCTGGGCGAGATTGGGGAACAGGACCGTTATGCGGTACGGGGGCAGTTGTTGTGGGATGTTTCCGAAGATCTGAGTGCGCACCTGCTGGTATTCGGCGGCCAGGACGACTCCGAAGGGAATCAATATGAAGGCGTTCCCACGTTCACCAACGATGCTGAATTCAATATCTGTGACCCGGTCACAGCCGGCAACCTGGGATTGTCCGATGCCTGTTCTTTCGATGGAGAAGGCGCAATCCTCAGGGACGATGACGATCCCTATACCTTGCAGAAAGCCCTTATCAACCGGGACGAGATCGACGCTTTCGGCGTTGTTTTCAGCGCTGACTACGACCTGGGGTTCGCAACGCTCACGTCTATTTCCGCATACAATACCGTTGACCGGAAATCACAGGAAGACGCTGACGGGACAGTGGTGCGCAGTATCGACGTCGGCTATGAAACCGATTTTGAGCAGTTCACCGAAGAAGTGCGCCTGGCTTCTCCCGATGATGGTCGCTGGGTCTGGACTCTCGGCCTGTTCTACTCTACCGACGAACTGGAGACGCCGCGTACGGAAACGGATGCGGGTGATTTCGATTTCCGCCAGAACCACGCCTATATTCTTGAGACGGATTCGTTCGCGGCATTCCTGCATAACGAGTTCCGGTTGACGGAACGGTTCTCCGTAACGGCAGGGCTCCGCTACACCGACGAGGAACGTTCCTTCAAGGGCGGCACCATTAACGTGGATTTCGGCAACGGCCCGACCGCGGACGGCGAATTTGTGCCGTCCCCCGCCCCGCTGCCGGGTGACTTTTCCGATCCGTCGGTTTTTGACGAGGCTTATATCGACAGGGAGATCAGTTTCAACGAGGTATCCTGGAGCGTGGGCGCCAGCATGGATATCTCCGATACCGTCATGGTTTACGCCGGTATCTCCAATGGTTTCAAGAGTGGCGGTTTCATCGGCGACATAACGGTACAGGAAATATTGCAGGAACCTTATGACGAGGAGACACTCACTGCCTACGAGGTCGGCATGAAATCCGACCTGCTGGACGGGACGCTACGCTGGAATACGTCGTTATTCTATTACGACTACGAGGACGCCATTCTGGCGCTGTCCGTCGACGGCACCGGCGTGGTTGATTCCCTCCTGATTAATGAAAACGCCGCCGACGCCGAGGTGTACGGTGTCGAATCCGAGATCTGGTTTGCGCCGACCGAGGACCTGGATATCAAATTCGGAGTTACATACCTGGATACGGAGACCGAAGGCATACCCACGAGTCCGTTTAACGTCCAGGAACGGCTGGACGGCAATGAACTGCCTTATGCGCCCGAATTCAGCGCAAACGGCATGATCAGGTACCAGATGCTCATGGCTGAAGGCTGGAAGGGACATGCCCAGTTCGATTTTACCAGCCTCTCCGACCACTGGGGTGAGTCCGACAACATCAATTTCAGCGAACTGGACGGTTACACACTGCTCAATGCGCGGGTCGGCCTGGGTTCCGAAACGGACAACTGGTCTGTCGGCGTCTGGTGCAGGAACCTTACCGATAAGGAATATTTCATTTACGTGAACAACCTGCAGGCATTCGGCTCCATACTCAGGACGCCCGGCATGCCGAGAACCTATGGCGTAGACGTATCACTGCGATTCTGAAACTTGGGGTCAGAGTAAAATCACCCCTGATCCTGCCGTCGACCCCGATGGCAGCGATTTTACTCTGACCCCGAATATTATTGGGGACAGGTTTCAAACCTGTCCCCCGTTGTTAAAATATAGAGATGTCCAGGGGAAACAGATCTGTTTCACAGGGGTCAGGTTATGTCATGCCCGGAGAATTTGAGCCCCATTCATCCATCTGGCTGGGTTGGCCGAGGTTCCAGTGGTTCACCGACCCGCGGCTGGACACCTGGCAAACCATCGCCGAGGTCCTGCAGACCTTGTCGTTTTATAGGATCAACACAAACATTTTATGCACGGATGAACAGGGAATTTCCGCCGCCCGGGACTGGATGCGGCAACATGGCTGGCCGATTACGCCGTATATGAATTTTCTGGCCATACCGCAAATCGATATCTGGATACGGGATTTTGGTCCGATATTTCTGAAAAACCGCAGAACAAACAGGTTGGCAATCGCGTCATTCGCCCAAAACCAGTGGGGATACTCCGATATTGACGATGACACTTCATTAAGGATGGCAGAATTACCCGGTTCAATTGCCGGGTTCCTCGGCATCAACACTGTTCTGTGTACCCGGGTTATCAGCGAAGGCGGTGGCCGGATCCATAATGGTGAAGGCGTCCTGCTTGTTAACCGTGCATTGGAACTCCGTCGCAATCCTGGGAAGACGGAAGCAGAGCTGGAAGCCGCTTACAAAACCGTATTGGGCGCCATCCGAATCATCTGGTTGAACGACGGCCTGTTCGAGGATTTACAGTCGGACAACGGACCTGTCCCGTATGCAAACGCCGACGGCAAGACACGTTACTTGTATGGCCCCCAGACAACGGGAGGGCACCTGGATGAACTCTGCCAGTTCGCAGGTTCCAACCGGATAATCCTGGCCCAGGTAAGCGAGCAGGAAGCGTCCGCGGATCCGGTCGCTGCCATCAACTACCAGCGCCTTGAAGAGGCATATCAAATTCTGTCCGGAGCGGGTGACGTGAACAGCAGGCCGTTCGAGATTATCCGCATCCCGGTTCCTCATGTCGAGTTTATGCTTATTCAACCCGATGAGCCGATGTACAGGGATTTCCTGGCGACCCTGGACTATCCGGAAGACGCGCCGACATTTCCCATGGGAGAGCCGGTCCATATCGTCAGGGCATCGAGCTATGCGAATTATCTGGTCACCAATGGTCTGGTTATCGCTCCCAGGTATGGAGATCGGGATAAGGACGATACAACCGCGGCTGTCCTGAAAACTGCTTATCCTGGACGTGACATAGTGCAGATAGACCCGACCCCATTGAATTACGCGGGCGGCGGAATTCACTGCCTTATACAACAGCAGCCGGCAGGCATCTGTTGATATCGGCGCTGGATGATAATCAGTGATACTCTGACCCCGAATATTGATCAGGAACTGACTGCTTCAGAAGTGATATGGCCGACACCGGAATGATATGCCTGGTCCCCACCCTGGTGGTGTTGGTGCTGGCAGTTATTTCAAGACGCACCATAGAGCCTCTCATTGCCGGTTCTCTTGTCGGATTGCTGATCCTGGCCCCGTCCGACCTGCTGACCAATTTTACCGGCGTAATGTTGTCGGTCATGGGCGATGAGACTATCGGCTGGATCATCATGGTATGCGGCCTGATGGGGAGCCTGATCGCGTTGCTGGCGGGCATCGGCGGCGCGGCCGCGTTCGGCAGACTGGTGGCGGGCAGGGTCAAAACCCGGGCAGGCGCGTTGATTACCGCCTGGTTGCTGGGCCTGGCGATATTCATCGATGACTACCTGAATGCCCTGACCATCAGTTCGTCGATGAAAAAGGTCACGGACAAATTCGGCGTTTCCCGGGAAATGCTGGCTTACGTGGTGGATTCAACCGCCGCGCCCATCTGTGTGCTGGTACCCCTGTCAACATGGGCCGTATATTTTGCTGCATTGCTGGAGGAAAATACGGGGGCCGGCACCGGGGAAGGACTTCTGCTTTACATGGAGGCGATTCCCTATATGTTTTATGCCTGGGCTGCGGTAGTTATCGTCCCCCTGGTTATCCTGAGAAAAATCCCCCATCTTGGCGCAATGGCAAAGGCGGAAAATGAGAACGCCCGCAAGTATCAGATGAGGCCGGTTGAGGAGCAAAGCAGCCTCGCAGATGACGCGGATAACGGAAATCAAGGCAGGGCGGGGTTGAACTTTTTCGTCCCCATTCTCTCACTGATCTTCTTTACCTGGTACCTGGGGGTCGATATCCTGAATGGAGTAATCGTCGCCCTCAGCATCACCATTGTCTCCATCCTTCTTCAAAGATTATTGCCGCCGGCGCAGATTTTCGACACCATGCTGGAAGGTTTCAAGTCGATGCTGCTTCCCCTGGGAACGGTAGTGGCCGGTTTCATGCTCAAGGAGGTCAACGATCAACTGGGTCTGGCTTCCTATGTGATAGGTACGGTTGAACCTGTCATGACGCCGTTGCTGCTACCCCTGGTTACGTTCATCACCATGGCGCTGATAGCTTTTGCGACAGGGTCGTTCTGGGGCATATTTGCCGTAGCCATGCCTATCGTCATACCGCTTGCCGCGAGTGTTGAAGCAGACATGGCATTGGTGATCGGTGCATTGATTTCAGCCAGCGCGTTCGGTAGCCATACCTGTTTTTATGGTGATTCAACGGTGCTCTCCGCGCACGGCAGTGGTTGCGGAGTAATAGAGCATGCGCTTACACAACTGCCTTATGCAGCCCTGGCGGCTGCCGTTGCTTCTATCGCATTCCTGATTGCTGCGATATAAAAGTATGTCGACAGACATGCACGCAAATGGGGTCAGGTCGCACAATGCACCTATGAAAGAAAGAGTTGTCGTTGCGCGGGATGCTGATTATAATTTCCTGGTAATATTCCGCATGCCGTAGACAAGGACCAAATCA
>CAYOEQ010000057.1:0-12361 GCA_964402775.1 uncultured Enterobacteriaceae bacterium | reverse complement strand
CGTAAATCGCGGTGGCGGTCACGTCATCCATGCCCAGGCCGCCTTCAGCGACCGCTGCGGTCATGAACAGCACCAGCAGGGCCCGCATGCCGTAATAGCTGAAGCGTTCCCACATCTCGGTGAAGAACAGGGTGCGAAGACCGGACGGATGTACCGGACGTGCGCCGGCTACTGTTGAAGCGTCTGCCATACTGATATTATTTACAAGGTTGTTTTATTATTTTATTTATTATTAGTAAGTTATAAATAATTCTTCAATTAAATAATGAAGAAAGGGCATCTATCGGTATCGCCCCTGCACGCAAGATTTTGTCAACGAACTCCCGGGTTTTGAAATCCTCGCCCAGTCGCCTGTTTTCTTCCGCCCATAATGCCCTGAAACCATGAAATCCAAGGAAATAACTGGGGATCTGCAACGGATTGTTCATTACCCTGACCCATAAATTCAGCGCGAACTGCGGCGGCAGCAACCCGCGTTTCACCGCAAAATCCATGACCTGGTCCCTGTTCCAGCCCTCAACATGCACCATGACGCTGACGTAAGCCCGCGTCGCATTTTCCAGGCGCTTCCTTAAATGCGCAAGGCGCGTCAGCCTGTTATAGTCATCCCAGCCGGCATCCAGCATCAACTCTTCACTGAACGTGCCCCAGCCTTCGATATAAACCCCGTTGCCGAACAGCGTGCGCAGGGCCGGCGCGGTAGCGGCTGCGACCTTGTATTGCAGGTAATGCCCCGGATATATCTCATGAGCGATGATCATCGTGTTGAAATGGTCGTTGAAGGAACGGTAAAACCCGTTTTTTTGCTCCAACGTTGAGTCATCGGGAATGGATGGCAGGTAAAACAGCGTATCGGCGCCGGGATTGAACGGCCCCGTCGAATAGACGCCGCCGTAGGCTGCGCCCGAGAAGTGATCGGGGGACAGGCCGACATAGATGGTGCGGGGCAAAGGTACGGTCGCCAAGTCGTTTTCCACCAGGAACTTTTCCGCCCTGTCGGTCAAATCCCTGAAGAAATCCAGGAAATCGGCGCGGTTGTCCGCCCTCGCCTGCTCCATTTCAGTCATTACGGCTTCCAGCAGTTCATTCTCATCCGCAGGCATCGGCGCGCTTGGTTCCTGCTCATTCCACCAGGCCTCCGCCTGGATAGCCATCAATCTCCGCACTTCTCCAATCTCCGCCGCAGCGCTGTCTCTCAGTTGTGCGGGAGTGAGATCGCTGTCCGTATAAATCCTTAATTTGCGGGCATAATCCTTATCGTCAAGGCGATCCGGGATCGATGTATCCGGCAACACGTTGTCACGGATATGGCGTACCAGGGCATCCAGCGAGCTGACAGTACCGTCAATGACCTGCGTGAGCTGCTCCTGCCGTTCCCCGCCGGACCAGCCGTGCATCAACCCGGGCAGGCTGTCATGGTAAAACGTCCTTGTACGCTCCAGTACTTGTACGGCCCGCCGGGTCCGTTCCGGGCTGCCGTCCTGGAGCTTCGTAATCCCGAGAGCACACATCGACTGCACTCCCTGAAGGCGTTGCAGCACTGCATCAAACTTCTCTTCCGGGGTGAACTGCTCGCGCACCAGGATATAGGTCAGGGCCTGGGAAATCACCTCGGCATACCAGGCGGGCTGGTTGACCAGCGCCTTGTCATGCACCCAACGCTCCAGTTCCCTCATGGCCTGGCGCCGCAATACCCGCGCATCGACCTGTTCGTTGACAGACAGGTCCGACAGGGCTTCGAGCATTTCCAGGGTGTGCCGGTTATAGGCAGTCCATTCATCGACCCTGTTGCCGGAAAAATCCTCGAATTCCCACGCGGCCTCCTTAAGGCCGTTGCTCAATGCCTCGCTGGGGTAGAACTCCGCCCACTTGCTGATGTAGGCGTCCACCCGCGCGTCCAGTTCCGTCCCCGCCTGCGCCGTCCCGGTTGTCAGGCATAACGCGATAAGCAGTCTGAGTGGTAATTTGTTTAATCCGTTCATGACTCAGCCGATTTCTCCCAGTCCGGGTACCTGCCCAGGAAGGCGGTCAGGATGACGACCAGGATATTGAGCCCCACGCAAATCGTCAAGATGCCGGTGTAAGACCCGGTGGTATCGAAACCGATGCCGAAGGCGAGCGGTCCCAGGGCCGTGCCGACCAATACTGCCGAGAACAGGAAACCGAAGGCCGCGCCGAATGATTTCAGGCCGAAATAACGGCCGACCAGGTAGGCCAGCAGGTCCCCTTCTGCCCCCAGGCTCAGGCCCACGCAGATGGCGCCAAAGAAGGCCATGGCATCCACCGCGCCCAGCGCAAAGACGGCCATGCCGAGCGCAGACAAACTGAAAGCCAGCATGGCGACGTAAGGCGCAAAAAAATGGTCGATCAGGTAGCCGATGACGATGCGGCTGACAAAGACGGTGATGCCCACCGTTGCTGCCACGGCCGCCGCGCTGCCGGTATCCATGCCCCGGTCCGAAAGCATGGGCACCAGGTGGGGCAGGATGCCGTTCAATGCGAACGATAAAACCACAAAGATCGCAACCAGTATCCAGAATTCACGATGCCTGGATATTTCCTTCACATCCAGTCCCACGTCCTTTCGGGTCGCCTTGGGCGCCTCGCCCGTCGCCTGCCCGTCAGGCTTCAACCCCATCTGCGCGGGCGATTCCTTCAGGAAAAAATACGCCAGCGGCAAGGCAATGAACAGCACGATACCGCTTAAAGCATAGTAACCGTAACGCCATCCTGCATTGTTAATCAGGTACAGGACGAGCAACGGCACATAGGCGTAACCCAGGCCGATGCCGGCGTCGGAAATGCCGATGGCCAGCCCGCGATACTTGAAAAACCAGGCGGACAGTACCGGCATGTAAGGCACACTGTTTGTGCCTGCGGCAATGGTGCCGATGAGGAAGAATACCAGCACCAGGTGCCACAGTTCGGACACGAATGCGGGAATAGCCACCAGGCACAGGGAGAATATGACCAGGGAGGGAAATAAAATGGCCCGCGACCCAAATTTATCCACGCAACGTCCGATGATTGGGACGGAGACGGCCGTCGTCGCAACCAGCAGGGTGAGACAGGCACTGATCTGGGTCCGCTCCCAGCCGAATTCAGTCTCGAACGGGATGATGAACAGACCCAGCGCGGCAAAGGCAAAGGGGCCGGGACCGGTCGAGATACACAGCATGGTGGCGCCGACGACGAACCAGCCGAAGAAAGGCCCCTGTCCCTGCTGATTCATTCTCTCTCTTTAATCAGGGTGTTTCCCTAATCCCTGCGAGAACCAGGTTCGGCAGGCGAGTGTCATTCCATTCCCAGGCAAGCACACCGGTCCTGACGATGACCAGTTGCGCGGACGGGATCATGTACATCCGTTGACCCCCCAGGCCGTCGAAATAAATGATGTCGCCCGCATCGAAAGGCTGCTCCGCCACCGCGGCAAAACCCTCGAAGGCTTCCAGGGTGCGGGCTTCCACGTAGTCCGTCCCAATCCAGGTCAATAAACCGTAACGCGGGTTGGTCGGCGATGGTGTGGTCAGTTCATTCAACCACTCTTCCGGGATGACCTGTACGCCGTCCAGGCGCCCGTTGTCGAGCAGCAACTGGCCGATGCGCAGCCAGTCCATGGGTTTTGCATACAACGAGGTCGCACCCCGCGCCAGGCCTCCTGGGCGATCCAGCCAGACCGCGGCCTCCCCGTTGCCTGCCGGACGCCATAGTTTTTCGGACAGGTATTCGGCATAGCGCCGTCCGGTGGCCTGCTCGATGACCATGACCAGCAAAGTGGGGTTGACGCCGTTGTAACTGAAAACGCTGCCCGGTTCGTCCTGCAGGCGGAAGCTCAGGGCGGTGGCGGCGAGGTTGGTGCCGATCTGCCGCCTGACATGCTTGGAAAACGGATTTGCCGGGAAGCTCATGGGCTCCAGGCCGCTGTTCATCTGCAAGGCGTGGCGCAGGGTGATGCGCTCACGCGGGTCGTTGCGCCATTCCGGCAGGTACTCGGCGATGGAATCGTCGATGTCCCCGATATGGCCTTCCGCAACAGCAATCCCCAGCAGCAGCGCGACGAGGCTCTTGTGCATGGAAAACGAGTAAACGACCTGGTCCGCCCCCTCCCCTTTCCAGTACCTCTCAAGCTGGATGACACCCCTGTGGGAGACAATCAGCGACGTCGAGTTGCTGGCTTCCGCAAACGCTGCCGCCTCGTCCAGCGCACCAGGAGATATCGTCCGTGTTCCGGCCTCGGCATGAGGGAAGGTCTTCGGGTCATCGACTCCAGGTACTACTTCCTGGGGGTACAGCCGTTCCGCGGTCGGGAACGGATTCTCGACAAAGGTTTCAAACGTATAAGCATGCAGGTAACGATCCCAGAACAGCGTATCGGAAAATATTCCTGTGATGAACACGAGCAGCAACCCTGCCGCGACCATCAGACTCCCCTGGACCAGGTGTTTGTGGTTTTTTTTCATGCTCCGGGAGCGTCCTTCCCTCTCCATTATTTATGATATTATTAACGATTATAAACCATTTACTGTCATGACATACGAAACCATCGAGGTCGCTCCGCTGACCCCCAGGATCGGGGCAGTCGTATCGGGCATCAACCTGGCGCAACCGCTGAATGACGCGCAGTTGGAGGACCTGCACAAGGCGCTTGCCGCGCACCTGGTGATATTCTTCCGCGACCAGGCCCTGGACCCTGCTTCACTGAAGCGGGTGGGGTTGTATTTCGGCCCCTTGCAGAAACACGCCCTGAAAGGAATGCCGGACCATCCGGAAGTGCGCAAGCTGCATGCGGATGAGAATTCAAAACACGTCTCCGGGGAAGCATGGCATACCGACATGTCCTGCGCCGAGGTGCCGCCCATGGGCAGCATTCTCTACCTGCATACGCTGCCGCCCATGGGGGGCGATACGGTGTTCTCCAGCATGTACGCAGCCTATGACGCCCTGTCCGACGGGATGAAGGACTACCTGGAAGGCCTGACCGCCACCCATGACGGTATGCTCGCTTTCGGCCGGTTTGACCCACACGGCAACTACCCCAAGGCTGTTCACCCGGTTGTCCGCGTCCATCCCGTGACCGGGCGCAAGGCCATTTATGTCAACCGCGGTTTTACCAGCCACATCAATGAATTGAATGAACTCGAAGGCCGGCACATACTCGAATTCCTGTACCAGCAGATCGAAGATCCTTATTTTCATGTCAGGTTTCGCTGGGAACCCCATTCGGTGGCATTCTGGGACAACCGCTGCACCCAGCACCTGGCAGTCTGGGATTACTTCCCCCATGTACGTTCCGGCTTCCGGGTACAGGTGGAAGACCGGCCGCAATAAGAGACAGAAACAATGGCATTTAAGGACATGCGTGACTTTCTCGACCACCTCGAGAGCAGCGGCAGCCTCGTTCGGATCAGGGATGAAGTAGCGCTGGAACATGAACTGGCAGCCTACCTGCGCAAGGCCTCGGATATGGGTGACGAGGGTCCTGCCCTGTTGTTCGAGAACATCAGGGGCCATGAGATGCGGGTCGCCGGCGGACTGTTTGCAAACCGGCGTTTGATGCTGGAAGCCCTGGAAACAACAGAAGAAGAAGCCAACTCGAAGTATCTCGACGCCATCGACAACCTGGTGGAACACAAGGTAATCAAAGAAGGCCCCTGCAACGAGGTGGTACGTCTGGGCGAAGAGGCGGATTTGACCGCATTTCCCTTTCCGACCTATTGCGAACTGGATGGCGGCCCCTTCATTACCTTGGGGATAGCCATCAGCAGGGACCCGGAGGACGGCGGTAAAAATGCATCCATCTACCGCCACCAGGTGCTGGATAAACGGCGCCTGGGCGTGTTGTCGCCGCCGCCTCACCACCTGGGGGTGCACTACAAAAAAGCGGAGGCGCTGGGTGAGCCGCTGGAGCTCGCCATTGCCCTGGGAGTCCCTCCCAGCGCCCTGGTTGCGACCCAGTGGGAAGCAGGCTACGGCGTTGACGAACTGACATTGGCGGGCGCATTGATGGGCGAACCGCTGGAAGTCGTCAAATGCCGGACCGTTGACCTGGAAGTGCCGGCCGGCGCGGAAATTATCATTGAAGGCAGGATGCCGCCGGGCGTCCGTGAACATGAAGGCCCGTTCGGGGAATACACCGGCTACTATACCCGGGCTTCGGACAAGCCTGTAATGGAAGTGAGCGCCATCACTCACCGCCGCAACCCGATCCTGCTGGCCGGCATGAGCGGGGTGCCGACCACGGACAACCACGTGCTGAAAATGATCCCCATGGAAGCCTCCTGCTACGCCATGCTGAAACGCAAATTTGCCGGCATCAGGCGCGTCCACTTCCACGGCTCAGGGGGAGTCGGCCTGATGTGCATTGTTGCCATGAAGCAATATGCCAGGAACGAGGCCAGGCAGGTGCTGGCAACGCTGCTGGGTTCCCAGGGCAGCAAGCTGGCCGTGGTCGTGGACGAGGATATCGACATCCATGACATGGACAAGGTCATGTGGGCGATCTGCACCCGGGCACAGGCGCAGAAGGACGTGATGATCCTGCCCAACATGACACTGTGGCAGTTGGACCCCTCGGCCCCGGACGACGGCAGTTATTCCGTCATGGGCATCGACGCCACCCGGCCTTTCGGTGAGGAGTTCGAAAAAGTAGCCCTGGTGCCGGGTGTTCAGAGTGTCCCGGATTTCTAACTCCTGAATATCAGGGGTCAGGATAAAAATTTGTCAAAATTTTCACCCTGACCCCATTTATCAGGCTTCCTGCACCGGCAACTCCGGATAACGCCCCAGGCTTAAAATCAGCGCCACCGCGCCAAGATTGATCACCGCCCCGGCGATGAACATCACCACGTAGGAGCCGTAATGGTCATAAGTCCAGCCCGCAATCGGCGCGGCTATCCCTGCAGCCAGGGCGTACATTGCGTATACGATGCCGTAGGTCTTGCCGAATGAAGGCCGCCCGAAATACTGGCTGCAGAAAAACCCCATGATGTCGAACTCGGCGCCGTAAGCCAGTCCCAGGGTGACGGTGACCAGCACTCCCGTCCAGATGGAGGGATCCAGGGCAAATGCGACAAAACCGAATACCGGTGAGACCAGAAACGCGCCGGCGACGAACGGCGCAAAAAACCTGTCCATCAAGTAGCCGCACAGCAGGCGGGAGCCGATCAGCGCCACGCCCAGCAGCGATGCCGTGCCCGCGGCGGCGAACTGTTCCAGCCCCACGTCCCTCAGGATCGGCACCAGTTGCAGGAAAGGTCCTGCCTGGGCGAAAGAGATGAAAAATATCCCCACCACGATTTTCCAGAATACCCCCTGTCTCAGGCACTGGGCAAAGGTAAAACCCGTGCGCATGTGCAACTGCGGTTTTTCATGCGCGCCTGCCGTTGGAGGAAGGCCGTCTATCCAGGTATTCTTATCCGCCGGCGTGTTGAACACGAATTTCGCCAGCAGGGGAAGCACTATGACGAGATTGATGAGCCCCAGCGCCAGGTATGCGCTGCGCCAGCCGGCAGACTGGATAAGGGCCTGCACCAGCGGCGGGATTATCATTGCGCCGATGCCTGTTCCCGTCAGGGCAAGCCCAAGCGCCCAGCCTTTTCTTTTTTCAAACCACGAGACCAGCAGGCGGGAATAGCAGATTGCGGTGGTGGCCGTTCCGGACAGGCCCAGTAAAACAAACATTGCGTAATAATGGCGGATATCGGCAGACAGCAGACACATTGAAGCCAGGAACAGGCCGAATACCAGCGTGCCCAGCACCAGGGTACGGCGCGCCCCGTGCCTGTCCAGCAGGACTCCCATCAAGGGACTCATGATGATGATGGCTGCGGACATGAAGCTGAAGGCCAGACCGATATCCCGCCGCGACCAGCCGAAATCCGCCGACAGGGGAAGAACGAAGGAACTGAAACCGTACACCATGCTGCCGGCGTACCCGAAACACAGCCCTGCCCCCGCCGTTGCGGTGATCAGCCAGCCGTAGAAAAACGGGGAGGTCCGCGAGGGACTTCCAAAACTCTTCACTCCGGTCTTTCCCGCCACGTCAACCTGCCTTTCCAGTTAATATTGACATGTTCAGCAGGTCGGGAAGCGGTTGAGCGCAAGGCGCTACTGCGCATACTTCTCAAATACCAGACGCATTTTTTCCATCATTGCCGTATCCGGCGCTGGTTGCGTGTAGGTCTCACTGATGTCGCGGGTCGCCAGTATCCCAAGCTTGGTAACCCGCCAGTGCTGATCGATTTCCGGGTCCATCTCCCAGGTAGGCATCTGCGGCGAGATAATATAATCCTCGGGCCGACGCCCGGCGCGGGTCGCTTTCGCCCACTCCACCTGTTCGCTGTTGTGGGGGTCTATGTCATCGTCCACCACGGTGACAAACTTGAAGTACTGGGTAGCCAGCAGGTATTGAAGTACCTGCCGGTCCTCGCCTTCATAGGTCTTCTTCATCGAGACAACCGCATGAAAACCGTGGGAACCGGCAAAAATACCGATATCCACCACGTGAGGAAACTGCTTCTTTATCAGTTCCAGCCCCATCTGTTCATAACCGAAGAAGGACCAGATGCAACCCACCCGGTGCTCCTCGGAATTGCCGGACATGCAGGTATGGAATATGGGGTTGTTCCTGTGGGTGATCGCGGTCACCTCCATGTAGGGGATAGCCTCGACCACCGTGCCCGAATAATCGGTAAACTCCATCATGGGACCTTCGTCTATTTTGTTATCGGGCGGCGGCGGCGATAACCCTTCAATCACGATTTCCGTGTTGGCGGGCACTTCCAGGTCGATGGTCCTGCATTTTACCAGCTCCAGCGGTTTGTTGCTGATTACCCCGGTCATGTCGAACTCGCTGTACGGGGGTTCCATCCAGTAATGGGGAGATGAGTAAGTCGATAAAATCTGGGTTGCCGGATCCGGACCCAGGCAGATCGCCATCGGGCAGGGTTCGCCCCGGTCGTGGTATTTCTGGATGATCTTGCCACCCGGTGTTTGCGTACCGATCTGCACGCCGATCTGGTTCGGCGCGTAGCGTTCATGACTTACCATGTGGCGCCTGACGCCGATATTGAGCAGGCCGTTGTCCGGGTCCTTCTGCACCAGCCCTCCCGGCGTGATGTAAGGACCGGCGTCCTGCTTCAGGTGCCATACCACCGGCAACAGGCCCAGCACGTCGATATTCTCCGTGATCACCACCTCCTGGCAAGGCGCGGAAGACGCCATGACATAAGGCATTTCCCTGTTATAGGCGCGCCGGTCGGCATCCAGTAACAGCTCCTTGATCAGTATCAGTTCGGCCCGGGAACGCGGGTCCATGGAAAACCCGTTCATCTTGCGCCCGGACATCCCGGCCAGCGACCCGGGACTGCCGCGCGGGTCGTCGTAATACTTTTTGATCTGGTTATCCGTAGGCACAATTCCCAAAGCCATTGCCGTCCTGTGTATGGTGCCGTACAGGTTCGCCACTACCGGCATGTCGAAACCCTTGACGTTTTCGAACAATACCGCCTTGTTCGGCCCGTTCTCGCTATGCTGAACGATGGCGGACAACTCAAAGTTACGCGGGTCTACGGCTTCACTGACAACGATGATCTCATCATTTTCCTTCAGCCAGTCGATAAATTCGCGCATACCGGCCCGCACCAGTTCCGGATGGTGGCTGTCCTGAAGTTCTGCAGTGGTTGTCGTCACGGGGCTCTCGTCGTTCATCTTATATTTCCTCCGGCAATTTGATGGACGGTTTTCAATACAGGCGCCCTTTTATTATTGATAATTTTATGTATAATTTTAAGGGTGCGTGGTTATTCTACACCGATTGATTCCGATTTGTGTATATTGCCGGATTGACACCCCCGGGGGATGATATGAAAAACATCAATAAATATCTTGCCAGCGCCGTTCTACCCGTGATCTGCATGGCCAATGCGGCAGCCCAGACGGCTATTGAAGAAATCACCGTGACTGCGACCAAACGGGGGGAAGTCTCGGTGCAGGACATTGCAGGCGGCATCAGCGCCATTACCGGCGACACCATCGACAAACACGACCTGCGTTCGCTGGAGGACGTCTCCCGGCTGGAGCCTTCCCTGCAGTACGCCACCCAGGGCGTCGGCGACACCCAGTTGATCATCCGCGGCATCTCCTCCCCCGGTGACAGCACTGTCGGCGTGTATTTCGACGAATCGCCGATTACCGGCGGCAACTTCCAGGACGGCGGCGGCCGCACCCCGGACATCGGCGCCTACGACATCGCCCGCATCGAGGTATTGAAAGGCCCGCAGGGCACCCTGTTCGGCGCCAGTTCCATGAGCGGCGCGGTGAGGATTATCACCAACAAGCCCGATGCCACCGGGTTTGACATGAACATCTCCGCGGGGATCGAGACTGTCGAGCACGGCGATGAGGGTTACTCGGTCAACGCCGCCATCAACGTACCGCTGGTGGCGGACACCCTGGCCCTGCGCCTGGTGGGCTGGCAAAAGGAACTGGGCGGGTATATCGACCAGTATGCCGGGTTGAACGGCGTGACTGAAATCAAGGATGCCAATGATTCGGAAATCACCGGCGGCCGCATCATGGCACGCTGGACGCCGACCGGGGACCTGACCATCGATGCGTTCTACCAGATGCAGGAGACGAACGTGGACGGCGCCCAGCACTATGCGCCCAGGGCCACCGGACTGCTCACCCCGACCCAGGTCATCGTCGTGCCTTTCCCCCATTTTATCCCGGCGTTCGACGGGACTTACGGCGACCTGAAGACATCTATTGCCCACCAGGAGCCTTATGGCGACGACATCGACATGTACGGTATTACCGTCGATTACGACCTGGGTTTCGGCTCGATACTCGGCACTATTTCCAAGTTCGAGCGCGACGTGGAGTTTCTGGAAGACACTTCGGCCACCGCCATGTCATTCGGGTTTCCGCCGGCTTTCGGCCCGCCGCTCGGCTCCTACGGCATTCACCAGTTCCAGGACCGTGAAGTATTCAATGCGGAGGTCCGCTTCAGTTCAGATTTTGATGGTCCCCTCAATTTCGTCGGCGGTTTCTTCTATGAAGACGATGAGACCCATTCCGAACTGGACATCCTGGCCGGCGATATCGTAACCGGCATTCCAGTCTGCTTCAGCCGGGACGAGTGTATTACCGACCCGGCGCTGGCGGCCGCTTCCCTGGCCTTTGCTCGCAGCCAGGACATCGATTTCGAGTTCTTCGCGGTATTCGGCCACGTGGATTTTGAAATAACGGAACAGCTCTCCGTGGGCGGCGGCGTGCGCTATTTCGATTCGGAACAGGACAACCTGGAGCTGACCCTGCAAGCATTCCAGGGCAGCATCGCTTTTACCATCCCGCCCTTGTTCGGCGGCCCGATCCAGACTGTTCCGACAGTCACCGTCGATGATGTCGCGAAGGAAGACGAGATAACCTGGGATGCCAGCCTGTCATTCTCCCCGAACGACAACCAGATGTACTACGTGCGCGGGGCAACCGGTTTCAGACAGGGCGGCATCAACGATGCGTCGACGGCTTCGGCATTCGGCATTGCCATTCCCCCTTCGTTTACTTCCGATGAGGTCCTCAGTATTGAGGTTGGCGCAAAGACCTCCTGGAATGATGACCGGGTGACCCTGAACGCCGCTTACTTCAAGATGTTCTGGGACGATATGCAGGTGCCGGGCGTGGAACCGACCGGCGCGGTTGAATTCATCTCGAATGCCGCTGAGGCAGAGGTTGACGGAGTTGAGGTGGAACTGTCCGCCAGGCCGACGGACCGGTTTTCGCTGCATGTCGGCGCCACCTGGCTCAACGCCGAGTTGACCGAAGATCAGGCCATAGACCCCGGACTGACCGCGCCGGGGTTTGCCCCGCCCCTGGGGAACGATGGCGACAAGGTCCCCAAAGTGCCTGAATGGGCGTTCTCCGGCACTGCGGAATACACGTTTCCGGTTACCATGCTGGATAACGTCGAAGCTTCCCTGCGCGGCAACTTCTCTTACGTCGGGGAATCGGATACTTTCTTCAATGACAGCTTCCCCGGATTCATCGAAATCGGCGATTATTTCCTGCTGAACCTCAGCGCCGACTTCCGGCGCGACAATTTCGGATTGCGCCTGTTTGTCAACAACGTGACGGATAAACGGGCCACTATCGACATAGACGGTTCCTGGGGGCCCGATACGATGAGGCAGTACACCGTACCGCCCCGCACCATCGGCGCCCAGGTAAGCTGGTCATACGGGCAATAATATGATCGATTACAGCGATGCCCCCTGGCCCATACGAGAGGACTTCGCCGCGTGCCACAACCGTTACTGGCAGCGCCTGGCCGCGCCGGGCACCTGGTTCACGGGCGCGGAAA
>CAYOEQ010000056.1:0-12498 GCA_964402775.1 uncultured Enterobacteriaceae bacterium | reverse complement strand
ACCCTTGGCAGGCAGCCAGGTTTTCGTACGCCCTAACTGACTGCCTTAGCCCAGATGGAAGACTGATCGATCTTCACATTGATCCGACGATGTTGATGTGATTGCATCGACGCAATTTCGTTAGGGACGCACGAACCGGTGTCAGCCGATTTTGCTTTCTTGGTTGTGGATGCGTTTGCGGTGTTGGCCATGGCACTCATCGCCGCTCAGTATCTCTACCTTTTGCCTACGAACACCAATGCCCATCTTCTAGGGATGCTCTGTTTGGCCGGCATTTGCCACGTCGTACTGGGTAGATATCAGTATGGATTCTGGATTGCCGAGCCCTACCAGATCGCTTTGTCTCCCTTTTTTGAGTCGATTCTGAACCTAGGGCGCAATGCGGGCGCTGGTCTGCTCATGTTTCTGAGCCACTCGATGCTGCGCGACAGCAAGCGGCTGCCGAAAACGTTGGTTGTTCTGTTTTTCGTGCAGTTGCTCATGGAGGAGCCAATCCACTTCGTGATTGGCCAAGGCTTCCCGGCTGAGCGTCTGCTGACGGAAATCGTGCCCACATTGCTGCAATCCGTCTTTGTCGGATGGGCGATGTTCTGGGTTGTCGCCGAGTGGCGGTCCGACTTGATCCAAGCCCGACGCGGCGTCAGATTTCTGTTTCTGCTAATTGTTGGCATAAACACTCTGTTGGCTGGTTTGCTTCAACGGATCGTTGTGCCAGCGAGCGAAGTGGAGAACTACTTCGTGCATGTGTTTCTGATCGCCTTTCAAACGCTGCTTGTTTGTGTGGTGATCGTCCGCACGCTCTCCAGTAATAGCGCTCACTTGCTGCAACAACAGGCAAGACACCCTGAGGCAACCAAGAGCAAAGCGGCATCGCGAGACAGCCCGTTGACGCCGGCAAGAAGCAAGGGCGATGCCGAATCAGCGCGTATGGCAGGCACACTGATCCGGCTTCTGAATGTCGATCGCGTCTATCGACGCCCCAAGATATCGATACGATCGCTTGCGGATGAGCTGGGGCTTCCCGAATATCGACTGAGAAAGCTAATCCACGAAGAGTTGGGCTTCCGAAATTTCAATGCTTTTCTGCATCATTATCGCCTCCGTGAGGCCTGCGAGATGCTGTCCGATCCGAATGAGGTCCGGACGCCGATACTGACGATAGCACTCACAGTGGGCTACCAATCGATTAACACGTTTAACCGGGCGTTTCGGGAGATCAATGGCGAGACGCCATCGGCATTTCGCGCCCGAGCCCTCGACGACCCCCGCGATTCCGCCGATCAGACGTCAGAATAAAGCTTCGCAGATTCTCAAAAACCTCCCAAATTTCTGAAATTGACAATCCTCCAGCAGTTTTTGGGGAGATTGGCACTCCCAATAGCCACTAGCCTTTAGTCAGCAGTTTCGCAGGCGGAGCGTCGGCCTTTTCCCGATGTTGGGCACAGTGGATAGATCAACCAAAGACAGAATGGAGTTGCTGAAAGAGCTCAAGATAGAACGGGCCAATCAGCCGGTTGGAGCTGTGGTTGAGCGCCCAGCGACAACTCCATGGAAAGGGCTGTTGCTGGGTGCGGTGGCCCTGGCAGTCAGCGGTAGCTTGGTTGTTATGAATTGGGGCTCCATTGAAACAGCCAGATCGGATGGATTCCAACCACGTGCGCCGCAAGAGAAGGAAGCCGTCAACGTCAATGTTCTGGCAACTCCAGAACTGACCACGACTCGGGCACCGGATCAGCCTGCTGCGTCCCAAGACCAAGATCCTGTCATGATTCTTGATGCAACTGGCTACGTCGTGGCGCGCAGAAAGGCGACTGTCAGCGCGAAGATCACGGGCAAGCTCACGAGCGTGTTCGTTGAGGAAGGCGACCAAGTCCAGTCCGGTCAGGTAATCGCGCTGCTCGATGACTCGGCCGTGCAGGCGGAGCTTGCGCTTGCCGAGTCCCGCCTGAGGTCGGCCAAGTCACGATTGCGCGAGCTGCAAGTATCCGTTGATCACGCAGGCAAGCGCCTGGCGCGTTCCGAGGAGCTGGCCAAACGTCACCTTGTGAGCGTGGAGCGCCTAGATGAGGACCGTCTTGCTAGGGAAGGGTTGCTGGCGAGACTCACCAGCGCCCAACACGAGATTGAAGTCGCCCGGCGTCACCGTGAGGTGCGCGAAGTGCGGGTCGCCGACACCCGCATACGGGCGCCTTTCTCCGGTGTGGTGATAGACAAGTCGGCTCACCCTGGTGAAGTGGTATCACCCATGTCGGCTGGAGGCGGTTTCACGCGCACCGGGATAGGCACGATCGTCGACATGGATTCGCTGGAAGTCGAGGTGGACATCAACGAAGCCTATCTCAATCGAGTGTTCCCCCATCAGCCCGTGAGGGTCAGATTGAACGCCTATCCGGGCAACAGCTATGAAGCGCAAGTCATAGCGATCGTGCCCACGGCGGACCGCAACAAGGCCACCGTGCGGGTGCGCATCGGCCTGCTGGAGAAGGATGACCGGGTGCTGCCCAACATGGGGGTGCAGGTTGGCTTTGTCAGCGGAGTCGGTGCAGAAGCCATTGTGGCAGGTTAACAAACTGGATTGGAGCATCGGGTTATGAGCGAATTGATCAGGTGTGCGAACCTATGCAAGGACTACGTTCGCGGGGCCGAGAACGTCGGCGTATTGCGCAACGTGAACTTGTCCGTGAACAACGGCGCTTTTATTGCCTTGATGGGGCCCTCCGGTTCAGGGAAGACGACTTTGCTCAATTTGATTGGTGGTCTCGACACACCAACTTCGGGCGAGATTGAGGTCGACGGTCTGCGGCTGGACTCCGTGAGCGCTAGATCCCTCTCCCGTTGGCGGGCTAAGTCCGTCGGTTTCGTATTTCAGTTCTACAACTTGCTTCCTGTATTGACCGCCCAGCGGAACGTTGAATTGCCGTTGTTGCTCACCGGCCTGTCACGTTCCGAGCGCCGCAAGAACGCCGCTTTGGCTTTGGACATCGTCGGATTGGGTGACCGGGGAAAACACAAGCCAGGCGAGCTCTCCGGTGGCCAGCAACAGCGGGTCGCCATAGCGCGGGCCTTGGTTTCCGACCCGTGCCTGTTGGTATGCGATGAACCGACCGGCGACCTCGACCGCAGCACGGCTGATGAGATCTTGGAACTGCTTCAAACGCTGCATCAAGAGCTTGGGAAGACCATCGTCATGGTGACCCATGATCCAAAGGCCGCCAGTCATGCCCAATACACGCGGCACATGGACAAGGGAACGCTGGTCTCGGCCGCAGGCAAAGAGAACATGAAGCCTGAGTCAACGAGGACGGTGGCATGAATCTGCTTTCGCTGATGTGGGGAAATCTGCTGCGCAAGCCAACGCGAACGTCGCTCACATTCATCTCCTTGGTTATCGCCTTCCTGCTGTTCATGCTCCTTCAGGCCATCTCGGACGCCTTTTCCGGCAAGGTGGCACTGGAGGGCATGGACAGAATCGTCATTGATTCCAAGTACTCGCTGACGGACAACCTGCCGCTTGCCTACGTGCAACAGATTCGTTCGCTGGATGAAGTTGATCAAGTTGCGAACATGAGCTGGTTCGGCGGCTACTACAGGGAGCCGCAGAACGCCTTCGCCACCTATCCAGTCGATCCAGAGAGCTACTTCGACATCTTCAGGGAGCAGCGAGTCGCGGCTGACACGCTCGATCGATTCAAGAGCATCCGGGTTTCCGCAGTGGCCTCCGAGGCGCTTGCCGCGCAGTACGGCTGGATGCCCGGTGACAGAATTCCCATCATGCAGGACATCTTTCCCCAAGACGACGGATCTTGGACATGGCAGTTCGAGCTCGCAGGCACCTTCCAGTATTCAGGAGGGCAGCTCCTGCTCATCAACTACGACTATTTCAATGAAGCCGTGGTTAGCTGGGGAAGGGATCAGGTCGGGTGGCTTGTTGCCCGGGTAACCGATCCGATGGAAGTCGAAGCGACCATACAAACGATTGACGGCATGTTCGAAAACTCTTCCGACCCCACCAGGAGCACTACGGAAGATGAGTATCTTCGTCAGTTCGCAAGCCAACTCGGAGACGTGGGAGCGATCAGCAGCACCATTCTGATGGCCGTCTTCTTCACGATCATTCTGTTGACAGGCAATACAGCGGCACAGGCGTTCTCCGAAAGAGTGCCGGAGTTGGCCGCCATGAAAACGCTGGGCTTTTCCGACGGTTCTCTGGCAACGCTGGTGCTCGCTGAAGCGGTGGCACTCTGTGTGGGCGGGGGAATGGTTGGCGTAGGCATTGCCTTGCTTCTGGAGCCGAGCCTTAATGCGAACTTGAGCGGGATGATCGGCAGCTTTGACATAAGTGGGCGGAGCGCACTGCACGCGCTGGGTCTGGCCACACTGTTGGGCTTGACCATTGGCGCCTATCCCGCGGTTTCCGCAAAGCGTCTCAGCATCGTCGACGCGTTAAGGGAGCGATAGCCATGTTCCGGCAAACATTCAACATCACGGCAATGAGCCTGCGCAGCATCCTTTCCCGCAAGGGTTCGTCCTCTATCATCGTCGTTGGCATTGCCGGCGTTGTTGCGGTGATCGTCGGGCTGCTTTCGATGTCTGAAGGAATTCAATCCGCCTTGAAGGAAACCAGCCATCCGGACCGGGCTCTTGTGTTGCGCAGTGGCACAAAGGATGAGATCACCGGTTGGCTGTCCGCCATGGAAGTCAACGTGCTCAAGGGCGTGGATGGAATACGCACGGTTAGCGGCGAATTGGTGGTGGTGGTTGACCTAGTCACCAGGGAGACGGGGAAGCCCGGAGTTGCCGTGGCCCGCGGCGTGGGAGCTGCCGCCTTCGAGCTTCGACCGGGCTTGAAGCTGGTGGCCGGCCGGTTGTTTCAGCCCGGAAAGAACGAATTGCTCGTCGGGGTAAACGCGAGCGAAACCTATGCGGGCCTCGCCCTCGGGAGCAAAATCAGCTTTCGCAACAAACTGTGGCACGTAGTGGGGCATTTCGATGCCCAAGGCCGGGCGCACGACTCCGAAGTGTGGATGGATCTGCCGATCGCGCAGGCCGCCTTCCGGCGCAACGGCGTGGTCAGCACCGCCCGAGTGTTGCTCGACAAGGGAAGCGACGCTGCGACCGTGAGCGAGCACATCAGACAGGAACCCCGGTTGCGCGCGGACCTCGTCGGCGAACGGGGCTTTTATGCCCGGCAATCGCAAGCCCAGGCTGGCATGGTGGAGTCCTTCGCCTACTTAATCGGCGCAATCATGGGCCTTGGCGCCGTGGTTGCGTCGATCAACACCATGTACTCGTCCGTGAGCACCCGTTCAGTGGAAATCGGCACGTTGAGATCGCTGGGCTTCTCCAATGCCCCGGTCGTGGTTTCGGTGATGACTGAGGCTTTGCTGCTTGCCCTTGTTGGCGGCCTCCTAGGCAGTACCGTTGTGTATCTGCTGTACGACGGCCTCTCCAGTTCCACCTTGAATGTAGGCAGCATGTCGCAAGTGGCGTTCGAATTTTCTGTGACGCCACGGCTGCTGTTCATTGGGCTGTGCAGTGCTCTGCTGCTAGGCGCGGTCGGTGGGCTGCTTCCGGCGCTTCGCGCGGCGCGGTTGCCCATCGTCACGGCATTGCGCTCTGGTTAGCCGCGCCCTAGCCGCTGGGGCCCTTGCGGTTGAGGGTCTCTAGCGCACCTCCTCTCAGCTTGAGAGTTTGCGGTCCAGAAATGCGGCCATGGTCTCGATGCTCTCCATGGCTTGCGGAAAGAAATCCTCAAGCTGACAGAAACCGTGCGGCATGTCCTGGTAATAATCCGTCTCAAACGACTTACCGCACTCCGTTAAAACCGCCTCGAGCGCCTGGCAATCCGCCATCAGGCCATCGGCCGTGCCGCAAGTAATCAGAACCTCCGGCAGATTTGCCGCGGCATGGATGGGGGAGACTCTTGGGTCCTTAATGAGATTGTCCTGATCATGCCCCAAATAGGAACCCACCATTGCGCCAACAAAATCAAAGTCAGAATTGGGCACTTCTGGATCGGAACTCACCATGTTGGCGAAATCCATAGCCGGATAAATAAGTAGCGCGGCTTTGATCGCATCTTTGTTTTCGGCTTGGCTTGCCACCGCGGCTGTTAAGTTTCCACCGGCACTGTCGCCGCCCAGGGCAAGACGGGAAACATCCCCACCATATTCGCCAGCGTTCTCGAGAACCCAATCAAGCGCAGTCGCGCAATCATCGAACGCTGCGGGAAAAGGCGCTTCTGGTGCCAACCGATAGTGCACGTTGAAGACAACAAACCCCCGCTCCGCAAAGCGGTAACCCAATTTTCGATGTGTTTTCGGGCTGCCCAAGACCCAACCGCCGCCGTGTAAATAGACCAGTATTGGAAACGGACCTTCGCCCTTGGGTTGATGAATGTCGACAGTCAGGTCCTGGCCATCAAAACTCCGTATCACAACATCATCAATCGAATCGCCAATCTCCGGCAGGCTGCCGTTGACGCCTTCAATAAAGCCATCCAGCACCGATCGCAATTCGAATACATCTTTGGGCGGGTTCTCAGCGAGAAACGCAATCAGTGGATCTACCGTGTCCGTCATGTTCTCTCCTCCTTTCTTCGACCGTCGATTCTTCCATGTTCTCGAAGAAAATTCGAGATCAGATTATTGAGTTCTTCCGGTTTCTCCTGCATTGGACAGCTGCAGAAGGTCACTTTCTACGTGCCACCACTCGATGAAAGCCGAGGTTCTCACCGGCGCTGGAAGTCAGATATTCGTCGCCGGAAGCGCCGGTAATCTGGTGCCAAAGGAGCCAGAGATCACGACCACCCGGCAGCTCATCTGCACACTCAACCTCCACACATCTTGGGAGTGTCCAGTGATGACGCCACCACTCCACAGAGTGAAACGAACAGAACTCCGAAGGCCACTCTGGAGGCAGTTCCTTGATTTCCTGTAAAACTCCGGCGTTCACTATCCCGATCTGGCCTCCCGGTTTTAGGTACTGGCTAATCGCTGGAAGAAACGATGCGTCAGTGCCGAAGTACTCGAATGCATCAATCGACACGATTGCGTCGAAGAACTCGTTCGCGAAAGGCAGATTTCTAGCATCGGCATGAATGGGAAACACGCTCTCGCTCATCCCCTGATCCGCAATTCGTGCAGAGTTATCGGACGCCGGAATCCACAGGTCGGTGGCCCAAACCTGCACCCCAAACTCGCGGGCAAGAAAAACCGAGCTGACCGCTTTCCCGCATCCCAGATCGAGGACGCGCATTCCCGATCGCAATGTCATTGCTTCGCACAAAAATTCAGTCAGCCAGAGGACATTTGGCCCCATTTCGTTTTCGATAATCCACTCGATGGGGTATGCGCTCGCCTTGGGAAATCTTGCAAGCAGGGCCTGCGCATCACTTTTGGGTGGTGTGGTAGGCATGATTGGAATCTTAGACTAGCGTAGGGCCTCTACATACCCTTTCTCTGGGGCTGCCCTCCATCCGTTCCATATGGAAATTTGACGAAACATGTTCAAATTTCCGCGTTAAAGGCCGATAATGAGACATGATTCGTCATCGGCGCAGCTTAACTGACTATATGAACCGGCTTCTTTCGGAAGGCCGGGCAGTGTTCACGGCCGAAGAGGCAGAGCTGACGCTTGGCGTCCGGCATCGGGCGTTCCTTGATGCTGCGGAGCGGTTGCAGCGGCGGGGAATGCTGCTGCAGCCGCGCCGAGGATTCTATGTCATCGTTCCGCCGCAGTTTGCTGCATGGGGTGCGCCTCCGCCAGCCTGGTACATCGACGCGCTGATGGCCCGAGAGGATGAACCCTACTACGTTGGGCTGCTCAAGGCGGCAGAGCTGCATGGCGCCACACACCAAGCCGTTATGGAATTCCAGGTTGTCTGCGGGAAACGGCTTCCTGAAATCCGGGCCGGGCGCAATCGGGTCGTTTTCTATTTTCGCAGGGATATGACAGCGCTGGCGTCGGGCGTCGAGGACCATAAAACCGACACCGGCACCATGGAGGTTTCGTCCGCTGAATTGACCGCCCTGGATCTGTTGCGCTATCCCCAGGCATCAGGTGGCATCGATAGCGTGGCCACGGTTCTCTCGGACCTCGGGGGGAACATTAAGCCGGAGCGGCTGGCTCTGCTGTCGATGGCTTTTGAGCGTCCAGTGGTGCAACGGCTGGGGCATCTGCTTGAGCATGTCGGTCGCGAGGACTTGGCCAGTCCGATGCGAGAAGGATTGCTGTCGCAGGGCGCGTTGCGCTGGACCGAGCTTGATCCGCTGGGGGCGCGTGATCTGAACTTCGCCCCGAATCCGCGAGTGCGTGACTCGAAGTGGAAGGTCGTGGCGAGGCGAGTGCCGGAGCCCGACCTTTGATTCCGGCTCAGAACATAGTCGCTTGGGGCAACGTTGTTCCCTGGGCAGACCCCCGGCAAGTCGAGCAGGACTTGGTAATCAGCCGGGCGCTGGTGGAGATATTCCGCGATGATGTGCTGCGCAATGCCCTTCGGTTTCGAGGTGGAACCGCGCTGAACAAGCTCCACTTTCCCGCTCCACTACGTTACTCAGAGGACATTGACCTTGTCCGAACTTCAGCGGGGCCAATCGGACCGATTTTGGATGGTCTGCGGGCCGTGCTCCAGCCGTGGCTCGGGCGGGCGCAGTTCGGCAGTAGCCGGGTGGCCCCGAAGCTCCGTTTCCGAGCCGAAGCCGAAGACGGCAGGGCTGCGCCAATCCGTCTGAAAATTGAGATCAACACTCGCGAAATCGAGTCCTTCGACGCACCCGTGGCAATTCGATTTGAGGTAGCCAACCCATGGTTCTCCGGCGCGGCGACGATTCCCACGTTTTCACGCGAGGAAATGCTGGCAACCAAGCTACGCGCGCTGCTTCAGCGCGACAAGGGCCGCGACCTGCATGACTTAGCCCATGGGCTGGACGTGTTCGAGAAGCTAACCGTCGACCGCATTGTCGAGATCTTCAGCTCCTATCTGCAACTCTCAGGCTCCTCGATCTCACGAGCCCAAGCTGAGGAGCGGATGTTCACAAAGCTAGCCCACCCGCGCCTTTGGCAGGACGTTCGCCCGTTGTTGTCGACAGAACAGGCAGATGCCTTAACAGCAGAGGCGGGTGCCGATGCGTTCCGAAGGGTGTTCACCACCCTGGTTGGTCGTATACCAGGCAAACCTTGGGTGCGCACGGAATCCATGAAGGCCCGCTTCGGCCTTAACCGGCGACCAAGTGCCAAAGCTGGACATGCTTGATGACTGGAGCAATCACGATCGCGCTGCGCGAGCGCCTCGAACGGGAGCGCCGGGCCCGCGGCGTGGAGAAACGCCTTCGGGACATGCGCGGCATAGCCGAACGCTGTGCTCGTCTGCTCGGACCCGGCCCATCCGCCATCGAGCATGGCGAGGTTCTCTACGACGACCGGGGATTGCCGTCTTGACCATTGATAGTGACGACTTCGTCCGAACTGACATCGCGTCAGCTCGCGGGCGTAAAGACACTTAGGTCGGATGTCGCAAGAGGGTAGTAGGTTGCATTGACCCTTCTTTTCCGTCAGCCTCAGTGCCGAATTTCTGACAAACCGGCTCATCGATGGAAAGCCTGCCGAAACGGATCATGCAGCATGCCCGCTCGCTGGCTGAAGCCACGCCGATCTGCGCTGGGGCGTTGCTTCATCTCGGCAATCGCGCGGCCGTGGATCAAGCCCTGTCACGCCTTGCGCGGTCCGGGGACCTGCTGGGTGTCTGCCAAGGCGTTTACATGCGGCCCGTCGAGACCCGGTTCGGCCCTTGTGCGCCCAGCGTGAGCAAAGCCGTCCGTGCGCTTGCGGACCTGTGGGGCGAAACCATCGTTCCCTGCGGTGGCGCCTCCGCACATGTGCTCGGCCTGACGACGCAAATACCGGTACGGTCTGTGTATCTGACCTCGGGGCCATCGCGCCGGCTGCAATTCGGCAGCCTAGCGGTTGAGCTTCGCCATGCACCACGCTGGCAGCTCGCGGCCCCAGACCGTCGCACCGGCGAAGTTATTCGGGCGATGGCTTGGCTCGGGCCGGAGGAAATGCTGAAAGGGCTTGAGACCGTTTTGCCCGGCCTGTCACCTCAAGAGGTGGGCGAGTTGGCCAACGCCCGAGCAACCATGCCGCACTGGATGGCCGAGCCGCTGAGCAAATTTGTCGCGAATGGATGAAGTGGCGTTCCAGTCGTTGTCGGCGGCGGAACGCCGGGCAGCGTTCGCGGCACTGACTCGTCAAGCAGCAGCCTCATCCTGATCGCCAGCAAGAATCATCCTGGCTCGCTCCAGCACCGCCACGGCTTGATTGCGCGACACCGAAGGAAAGTCCTGAAGAAAGTCGTCGAGCCGGTCACCCGCCTCCAGGTACTCCATGAGAATACGCACCGGAACCCTTGTGTGTGAGAACACTGGGGTGCCGCCGAGGATGTCGGGATTCCTGTCTATCGGTTCGTCGTTCTTGGTTAGCACGCCGCAGGCGCGGCGTTCGGCTTTTCTTCCCTGACAGGCTAGCGGTTGGCCCGAGAAACGCAACCTGCCGGCTTGCCAGTGAGCTTGCGCACCTAACCGGCGACACCATGACTGGGGCAATCACGATCGCGCTGCGCGAACGTCTCGAACGGGAGCGCCGGGCCCGCGGCGTGGAGAAACGCCTTCGGGACATGCGCGGCATAGCCGAACGCTGTGCTCGTCTGCTCGAGCCCGGTCCATCCGCCATCGAGCATGGCGAGGTTCTTTACGACGACCGGGGATTGCCGTCTTGATCATTGATAGTTCAGCTTTGCTTGCCGTCCTCAATCCGGGGCCGGACGCAGCGCTGTTCGAGCAGGCGATCGCGACGACCGCCTCCGCTCGGATGTCAGTGGCGACCGCGCTGAAGGCCTCCGTGGTTGTCGAAGGCCGCGGCGGCGTCCCAGCCGAAGACGAACTCGATGCCTTCCTGGAGGCTGCCGACATAGAGCTGGCGCCGTTGGCGGCGGAACACTTTGTCACGGCCCGGCGCGGTTGGCGGCATTTTGGAAAGGGCAACCATCCAGCAGCGCTCAATACCGGCGACGGCTTTGCCTACGCACTCTCCGAAGCGACCAGCGAGCCGCTTCTGTTCAATAGCGACGAATTCGCCCAAACTGACATCGCGTCAGCTCTCGCGAGCGAAGACACTTAGCCCGGATTCTGGTAGCTAACGACGACAACTACGCGCCTGCGGGGTGAAATCGGCGGCAAGACAGCAGGATCGCTCTTCCGCCCACGCCCAGGGGCGGCAGCGTCAAACCTCTCCGTGAGGTGAGCAAGCCGGACGGGCCAAGCGCACCTGCTGGCCGGTGGCGGGTCAGCGGTTCAGGGTCGCCAGACCCTCCGCCTTCCCGGCGACAATGCCCGCAGACTCGACGAGCTTTCGCACTGAAGCCTCGTTGAGATCCGCCGGGGAACGACCATCCGTTCCCATTTGCACGCTTTCCGCCACGTCGACCTCTATCTGGCCTCCGCCTTCGAGGTGGTCGCGGAAGAGCCTGTTGAGCCGCAGATTCGTCTGCTGGCTGGAGCCTGGCTTACGGTACTGCTGGAACCTCCGGGGCAGTTCGCTAGCTTCACCGACATAGTGCCGCTCCGGCCCGGCGCCGATTACGCGGAACCTGTACACGCCGGGGATGTGCCTCGTGCTCGGAAACGACAACTCCCCGTCCGCATTTCGCCGCACTTGCCCTAGGTGGCCCCACCGGAACTCTACCGTCATCCTTACGCTCGTTCTATTGCTTGTCATTGACACTCCGTTGCGTTCGCGGCAGGACACTACCTCTTGCTCTACATCCCATCAAGACAGCGGGTAGCGGTCACTTGGCCCACGTGTAGTCATCCTAGTTGCCGCGTGGAGGCGGGTCCGTGCGCGACGTTCGCGAACAAAATACCTTACCCGCCCAAATCACCGATCTTGTTAGAGTTTCCCAAGACCCGTGCTCGATCGCCTACGGCGACCGAGCCCGCAAGCGGTCTCGTCCCTTCGGGCAACGATCGCTAGCGCTTGCGCCCTCTGGGCGCCGGTGCCGACCTTGTCGGTGTGGTGGTCAGTCCCGCTCTCGTGCGCAACGGAGCCGCAACCGACACGCACCATCGGCAGATTTATCGATCTGCCGAAGCTGGGGCTGCTAGCACACCAGCTGCTGGGAAAATGACCTTGAGGCACCAAGACACCCCTTCGGACTGGGTGTGGCGGCCCGGATGAAATTCACCAAAGTCCTCGCACTGCGCGTAATTTGACGCGGGATCTGACTCGCTCTTGATTGAGTGGCCGACCGGCCTGGTCTCCGCAATCCACGTACGCAATGCGTTCCCCGACCTCAAAGTGCACTCCCAGCCCCTGAGACGTGCACCGCATCAACGCACACCTTGAGCGCCACGACGCACCTATTGCTTTTGTTGGCCCTCCACGCTTGATGCCTACTTGGTCGCCTACTTCGCCTCTGGGACTCCCCAAACGATCCGCGCCAAC
>CAYOEQ010000055.1:0-12545 GCA_964402775.1 uncultured Enterobacteriaceae bacterium | reverse complement strand
CCGGAGTGGCTGACGTCAAAACATTCTATCCGTTCCACGGGTTCATTCAGGCCCAATGAGCTCTGTAAATTCTCGAACCTGGATACGTAATCGTCCCTGGAGGAAAGACGCGTCTTCAGGGCTATTTCCGCATTGTTCAACGCCATTTCAACCCATTTCCTTCTTTCGCTGCGGTGGTTATGCTTGATCCTGACGCGTTTCGCCCTCCTCTCACTGAGCAGGAGCATCAATGCCTCCGCATCCGCTACCGGGTGGCTGAGCAGGATTTCCCCGGGCGCCGGCCTGTTGCGGGAGCCTGCCAGGTAGTACTGGGGCAGGAACGCATTGAGGACCTGGTCTTCACCCAACTCACCGGTGTGAACCGGGAAAAATGCCTTGTTGCCCAGGTTCAAACCGCCGCGGATGAAGAAGACCTGCACGCAGGCATACCCGCTCTCCATGTAGCAGGCGATGATGTCGAGTTCCCCCCTTGGCGCGCTGATATATTGGTTCTCCTGTATCTTCCTCAGGCTGACAATCTGGTCCCGGTACTGTGCGGCGCGCTCATAATCCAACCCGTCCGCTGCCTTCTGCATGGGCGCGGTCAATTCCCTGATCACTTCCTCGTTGCGGCCTTCCAGGAACATGACCGTATGTTTTACGTCTTCCCGGTAATCCCCGGGGCCGACCAGTCCTACGCAGGGCGCGGTGC
Organism: uncultured Enterobacteriaceae bacterium; assembly: GCA_964402775.1. Taxonomy (GTDB): domain Bacteria; phylum Pseudomonadota; class Gammaproteobacteria; order Eutrophobiales; family Eutrophobiaceae; genus JAAXHV01. Next base: position 11,854 of record CAYOEQ010000055.1, on the reverse strand, counting down.
AGCGCTTGATCTGGTATTGCAGGCAGGGCCTGGAACGGTTCCTGAAGAAGTTGTCGTCACATTGGCGGATCCTGAACAGCTTCTGGGTGAGGTTCAGGGTGCGGCGGGCGGACTTGGCGCTGGGATAAGGGCCGAAATACTGCCCTGTCCCGGACTTGGCGCCGCGGTAGAAACTCAACCTGGGAAATTCACTGTCAGTGGATAAATACAGGTACGGGTAGCTCTTGTCATCCCGTAACACCACGTTATAACGGGGTTTATGCTGTTTAATCAGGTTGCTCTCGAGCAGCAGGGCCTCTGCTTCGGTGCGCGTAACCGTAACGTTGATGTCCCGGATCTGCCTGACCAGCGCCCGGGTCTTGGGTGAAGCCGGATTCTTGCCGAAATAGCTTGCAACCCGCTTTTTCAGGTCCTTCGCCTTGCCCACGTAAAGCAGGGCGCCGTCCCCGTCCAGCATCCGGTACACGCCCGGATGGTGGGTCATCTTGTCCAGGGATGTTTTATAGTCAAAGCCGGTCATTGTTTTGATAGATGATCAGGTAATTCCGTAAAAAAAGCCATTTATTTCGACTCAAGGAGAGACAACGAATTTGCTACACTATGCACGACCTGTTGCAAATACAAAAAACCTCAACCGGCTTCTCCTGAAGGACTTGTCATGATCATCGGCCCCACATCCCATATATATATCTCCCAGCGCCTGCGCCTGCACTACGTCGATTGGGGCAATCCGGACGCGCCGCCCCTGTTGCTGGTACATGGAAACAGGGACCATTGCAGAAGCTGGGACTGGACCGCGCGCACACTGGCGCAGGACTGGCATGTGCTTGCGCCCGACTTGAGAGGCCATGGCGACAGCGACTGGTCGCCGGACGGAACCTATACAATGTCGGCTTTTACCTATGATCTTGCCCAACTGATACACCAGCTTGAATTGCGGCCGGTCACGATTGTCGGCCATTCCCTGGGCGGCTCCATTTCATTGCGGTACACGGGGCTGTATCCGCAGGCGGTACGCAAACTCGTTGTCATTGAGGGCATGGCATTGGGACCGGAACATCTCGCTAAACTGGAGGCTGTATCCATGGCCCAGCGTATGCGCGACTGGATCGAAGAAAGGCGGCAGATTGCCGGTAGACAACCGAAACGTTACCAGTCGCTGGAGGAGGCCTACCGGCGCATGAAGGCGGCAAACAGTTACCTGACGGATGATCAGGCCCGCCATCTCACCCACCACGGCGTCATCCAGAATGAAGACGGCACCTATAGCTGGAAATTCGACAACTGCGCGCGTATCTTTCCGCCGGACGACCTTGAACCGGAAGTCATCAGGCAACTCTGGGGCTCCATCACCTGCCCTACCCGCTTGATCTACGGCAAGGACAGTTGGGCATCGAATCCGGCAGAAGACGGCAGGCTTGCTTATTTTCGCAACGCAGAGGTCTCATTATACGAAAATGCCGGCCACTGGCCGCACCACGACCGGCCTGAGCAGTTTCTTGCGGAATTGCGCGGGTTTCTGTAATCCGGGATTATCCTCCGCGGCTGGCCGGGGCTGAAATTATTGCATTGATCCTTTTAATTCTGATCGATTGGCGGCTGAAAATCAATCAAACGCCGGCCGCAGGAATTATGACCTTTTTGTTACCCTTCCGATATTCCTTGTCTTGTCAACAACTCTTTCCTATACTCTACAGATAACCATTTTGGGCCCTGCGCCTTGTGCCTGGGTTAAACAACAATACAAATAAGAAACGGGCCGACTTGCGATCGGCCCGTTTCGTTTGAAGCTGGGGCTGTGCTACGTGAGAGAGCTCGCCCCGCCGCCTCGCTTGGCAGGATAGCAACCTGAGCCGTCCTGTCAAGCAGGCGTATTATGTCTCTCACTCCCTCATCGAATAACACTGTATAAGGGGGGGTATCATGGCGCTCGTATTTCAACACCTGGTGATAGCCAGCAGGCAGTATTTTCGTCTGGGTTTGTTCATTTTCGCAAATCTCAGCTTATTGGCTGCGGTCCCGATGCATTCTGCACATGCTCAGGCGACGGCAATCGAAGAAATTGTTGTAACCGCTCAATATCGGGAACAGCGTATACAGGATATTCCCATTTCGATGCAGGCCTTCAGTGGAGAAGACCTGTTGGGCATGCGCATCCTCACGCCGAAGGACCTCGCGAGCATCGTTCCCGGCCTGTTCATGAATGAAAGTTCCCTGAACCAGACAGACCCGGAGTTTACCCTGCGCGGTATCGGCACCAACAGTAATTCAAGTAATCAGAATCCGACACTTCCACTTTACGTTAGCGGCGTCGCAGTCCCCTACAACGGTATGATTGCTCATGCCCTGTTTGACATGGACAGGATCGAGGTTTTAAAAGGGCCGCAGGGTACCCTGTACGGCCGCAATACAACGGGTGGAGCAGTTAATTTTATCCCGCGCCGGCCGGGGTCTGAGTGGGGTGGTTATGTCAGCGCGTCTTATGGTAACCGTAACACTACCAACGTCGAGGGAGCGGTCGATATTCCAGTCGGTGAATCATTGGCCCTGAGGGTCGCAGGTGTGGTCGCGCTGGAAGATGGATGGCAGACCATAGATAACCGGCATCTCTTCGATAATCCCAGTCTTGGCAGCCATCGTCGCAACGGTGATATAGACCGCAATGCCTTGCGCATAAGTTCCCTCTGGCAGCCTACATCTGATTTTGAGGTGCTGACGGCAATCGATGCCGGTTGGGACGATTCCCAGGTAATAGCCATGAAACATGCCGGCAATACCCTCCACACAGACCCGAATACTTTCTGCAGTTTTGCCGTCACTGGAGTACGGGATGAAAGCCAGTGTGCCTCCTTTGGCTATAATACTGCGAATGCCGTACATATCCCTGTCCACATCAGCGGTTACGACCTCACTGTACAAGGCCCAACGGACCGTGGTGTTCTGACCGTAGTAACTGATCCCAACCCGGATCCCAGAACTACTATCAAGGAGTTCGGGCTCGGCAGCAACATAGATGCTCAATCCATAGGCCTTGCCAATACGATTAACTGGACCCTCGAGCGTGTGACTCTCACTTCTGTTACCGGCTATCGGAATTTTCAGAGAACGACCGGTATCGGTCAGCAGGGCGGGCCGTTCAAAACGATAGGCGGAATTTCCAAGCAGAACATCAGCGTAGTAACCCAGGAACTCAGGATAGCTTCAGATGATTCATGGGGTGACTTCAATTGGGTCGTGGGCGCCTATTATTCGGAAGAGGAACAGTACGACCTGCTGGTGCCCGATCTCAGCGAGCACCATCTCTTTTCTACCATCTTTCACCACAACACGGAACAGCAGACCGACTCTGTGGCCGGCTTCGGCCAGGTCGAATGGGACATGACTGAGCAGATTCAGTTGGTTGCGGGCATTCGATACACCTCGGAGTCCAGAGACTTCCAACAAAACGGCCACCTGGTCGGGACCCCGCTTCCGTTGGTCAGGGCTTACAACGGCACCATAGATGGTGACCAGGTGACCTGGAAAGCGGGTGTCAATTACAGGCCGAACGAGGATTGGCTGGTTTATGCCAGCGTCGCCACCGGCTTCCGCGGACAGAGTTTTCCCGGTTCCATCAGTTTTGGCGATCCGGATCAGTTTCAGCCCTTTGATGAAGAAAATATTATCGCGTATGAAGCGGGTTTCAAATCCCGGTTGCTTGACGGCAAGCTGAAATTCAATGCAGCTGCATATTATTATGACTGGGAGGATTTCCAGGCCTCTACCGGGGTCGACGTAAACGAGATTCGCCTGATCATACTGGGCAATGCCGGTGATGTTGAGATTTATGGTGTGGAGGCTGAACTGGTATGGTCGCCCACTGCTGAACTCTCATTTTACCTTGGCGCCAATTACGTTGACTCTGATATAATAGCCGGCACCTACGAAGGAGACACTACCGCTCGCACACCGGAAATTACCCTGAATGGTATGCTGCGCTATGATTCGGAAAAAACGTACGGACCGTTTCAGCCTTTCGCTCAATTCGACTTCAGCTTTACGGACGATGTGGAATTCCAGTTGCCAAATCACCCGGGATCTTCGGGTTATTCGTACTGGCTTGCCAATGCATCAGTTGGCGCGAAACTGCCGGATCATAATTGGGAGGTGTCATTCTGGATGCGGAATATCGGTGACAAGACATACCGGACCGAGGCTTTTGGCGCTGCTTCCACGTTTCTGCCGGCAGGTATCCTGTACGGTTCGCCCCAGACTTACGGTGCAAGTGTTTCTTACAGCTTCTGAGCCAATACTTGTCACATACAAGAAAATCGCCGACCAGAATAATTTATAACATACTGGTCGTGCTATGTAGCTGTTACATTGGCCCGACAGCAGCAGAAAATGGTGAAACCGCATGGTCGCTGGAGCGCCTGTATAGCGACCCACCATTATTGGGAAGCCCTCCTGAGCAGTTTCACTGGTGCGGCGATAACCGGCGCCTTGCCTTCCTGTGGAACGAAAAAGGTGAGGCAACCCCCTCAATCTGGCTTTACTCAACGGCGACTGACAGTAAACAACCTGTTGTTCCCGGAATGCCCGCCGGGGCCGGCAAGTCCGTCATCAATGAAGTCAGGTGTCTTGCCGATGGACGCATAATTTTTGCCGGGGATGGACGCCTTTACCTGGCCGCGGGCAACACCCGGCCGGTTATGCTGCAGGAACATGTATCGAGCATCAGCCGGCTATCCCTCTCTCCGGATCAACATCTTCTTGCCTACCTGGTCGATGGACAACTCTGGATACGCAGCCTTGGTGATCGTAAGGCGGAATCCTGGCGTCTGGTAAGCACGGTACATGACAGGGTGTTTATTGAGAGTTATCGCTGGTCTCCCGATAGTAAACGTCTGGCCTTCATTGAGATCGACAATCGCGAGGTACGCGAAATCGAGGTTTATTATCACAAAGACAGAAAAGCCCGGGTTCACCGGGTGACACGCGCCTTTCCCGGTGACCGGACACCTGGGCGCAGGGTGGGTGTAACAGCAGTTGCGAATGGTCAAATACGCTGGCTCGACGCAGAAAACCCCAGGGACAAGATCTGGGGATATGGCTGGTCCGCCGACAGTGCCTCCCTGTTTGTTGACAACACTGATTTCCTTATAAAGCAACGCAACATTTTTGTGTACGACGTGGCATCCGGCAAGCGCCAGGTCCATTACAGTGATCACGACAGCAACCGTAATCACACTGGCTGGTCTGCCGCCTGGGCGCCCGATGACCAGGGTCTGGTTATTCTTTCGGATCACGACGGTTATTATCATCTGTATCACCAACCACAAGCCGGTGGCGCACTTGTTGCACTCACCAGCGGCAAATGGGAAGTGGCCGACTTTATCGTCGATAGTAACCATAAACAAATCTATTTCATCGCCAACCGTGAGCATATTGCCGATCGCCAGCTATACCGTGTCGCCGTTGCGCCAGGGGCTGTGGTCACCCGCATCAGCAAGGCGCCGGGTACTTATGAACCGGTATATTCCCGGAATTTCAGCCAGGTTGCTTACCGTTTCTCGGACGACCGTACTCCGGCGGATCTATACCTTGCCCGGACCATCGAGACAAGCCAGCCGGCAAAGATTACACATTCGCCGTCACCACATTTTACGTCCTACGCGTGGGCAGACGTAAAATACGTAGAATTTAACAGTCACATCGATGGCGCGCCCCTGGTTGGCCGCCTGTACCTGCCGCCTGATTTCAACCCGACGCAGCGGTATCCACTGGTAGTCGGATCGGCCTATCGCGATACCGTTCGTAACCAGTGGGGAGGGAGCCAGAATTCGGGCGGTAACGCACCGCATCCGACCTGGGGCCTTGACCAGTTGCTGGTTGCCCGGGGTTACCTGGTTTTCAATGTCAACGTACGGGGCAGTTGGGGTCATGGACGCGCCTTCCGGGAGGCCCTGAAAGAGTATGGCAGCATTGAGGTGGACGATATTGAGAGTGGAGTTCGTCACCTGGTGACACAGGGTTTTGTTGACCCGGAACGGGTAGGCATATGGGGATTGAGTTATGGCGGCCTGATGACAACCATGTCGCTGTTCAAGAAACCGGGGGTATATGCCGCCGGTGTCGCCGTCGCGCCTGCCACCAATGTCTGGCATGCCTACCCTGAGCAGATGTGGGTGATGGGTGAACCCCATGGAAATGACTACCCGGGACGATACGAAAGACAGTCAGCTTTGTACCAGTCTTCCGGGCTCCAGGATCCACTGATGCTGATGCACGGTACCCGGGATATCGTCGTACTCTATTCGGACACCATCGCTCTCGCGGAAAACCTGATCGCTGAAAATCAGCCTTTTGAACTGGTGACCTTGCCCGGGGCGAAGCATCCCGTTGCAAACGACAATATCAAACAGACCCGCTTTGCTTTCGGAAAGATAATAAATTTTTTCGACAGACATCTTAAACCCTGAGTGGCGAGTCTCGTCTGCTTTACAGGTTTGATTATCCTTAAAGTGTGCCGACGATGATCGGGCTCAGACCGGCCTCCCTCAACTTTTTATTGAGGTCGGGAACATCGTTCTCAAGATATTTCTTCATCATCTTCAGTTGTTCATCTACCCTGTCTCTAAGCACCTCGTAAACTTCATAGGCCTGGTGGGTCGGCGCCCTGTCTGAATTGGCAATTGTTCCAATGAGGAGGATTAACTGGTTGTCCAGCCTGACAGGAAAATGAAATGCATCTGACGGGCCCTGCATTCGGGGTTCCGTCAATGCGTATTCCACAGCCATCAAATTGTCCCGCAGTTTTCTCAGCTCCATGTTTACCCTGTCGGCTTCCTTGTTGTTTTCGGATTTCGAACGAATGCGATCAATCTGATCGTAAACCCTTCGAATTCCCAATACCGATTCACTGATTTCAGAGAGTGTGTCGCGTACCTTGAGGTGCAGATCAAATTGTTTGCGTAATTCTTCTACCGGAAATGCAATACGCGGATCAGCAGTTACCGTCAGCGCTGCAGTCGAAACGGCGCCATCAACTTCCATGCGGACTTCATACTCGCCCGGCAGGGCCAACGGTCCGACCGGAGGTGTTTTCGGCGGGTGCCAGAAGATCACGCTGCCGGCTATCCCGGTGGGGCCGCGGTGGCGAAGGTCCCAGACAAAGCGATTCAGTCCCGGTTCTGCAGAAACGGGAGATGACCTGCCGTAATAGGCGCCCATATCCACCGCAGCGTGGGTTTCCAGCGCTTCACCGGCGTCGGGTGATGAAGAAAAGGATTGCACCGTGTTACCTGCGCTATCGATGATCGATATCTTCACAGGATCCTCCGGTATTTTTCCGAGATTGTAGTAAATCACCGCGCCCGGCGGCGGATTCCGGCCTGCCGGTGTAGCCGGCACTGAAAAATCATCCCGGATTCTGACAGTGGCGCTGGGTGAAAAAATATGGGACGGTTTTGCAGCCAGCTTCGCCGTCAGTATGCGCAACGGCGAGATGTCATCGAGCACCCAGAAGGCCCTGCCGTGTGTTGCAACAACGAGGTCATTATCCTTGATTGTCAAATCATAAACAGGCGTTACCGGCAGGTTGAGCTGTAGCGATTGCCATTGACTGCCGCCATCCAGCGAGAAGTAGATTCCCATCTCGGCACCGAGGAACAACAAGCCTTCCCGTTTCGAATCCTCGCGCACCACACGCACAATGGTGTCTTCGGGCAGACCACTCGTTATCAATTCCCAGTCAGCGCCATAATTGGTTGTCTTCAATACGTAGGGACGATATTCATTCCACTCCCTGCGATGGATCGCGAGATAAGCTGTGGCAGGGTCGTGCCGGGATGCCTCGATTGAATTGATACGACTCCATTCGGGCAGAAGCTTTTCAGGAGGTGTTACGTTCTTCCATTCCCTGCCGCCGGTTTCGGTAACGTGCACCAGTCCGTCGTCCGTACCAACCCAGAGCAGGCCTTTCTTCAGTCTCGATTCAGCCAGCGCATAGATGGTCCCGTATACTTCGGTGCCGACATTATCCTTACTGATCGGGCCGCCCGATGCCTGTTGTTTGCTTTTGTCATCACGGGTCAGGTCACCGCTGATTACCTCCCAGTTCATGCCGTCATTGTCGGATCGCAACAGCACGTTGGCGCCGCTGTACATTACGCTTGGGTCGTGATGGGAGACGAGTATCGGAGAGGTCCATTGAAAACGGAACCTGGCATCCCTGGCGCCGTGTCCGATATTGGTCAGCGGCCATGGGCCTACCGACTGGTTGCGCTGGGTTTTGCGGTCGTAACGGCTGATGCCACCATCCGTACAGCCGGCATACACATAATTGCTGGTTCTCTTGTCAGGCGCTGTCCAACCCATTTCACAACCGCCTACGGGATACCAGTCCCTGTAACCGATGCCGTTCCAGTTGCCGCGACTGGCGATAGCGATTGTCTCCCAGTCCTGTTGTCCGCCGTAGATAAAATAGGGAAAACGGTCATCGGTAATTACCCGGTAAAACTGTCCGGTAGGCTGGTTGTCATCGGAACGGGCCCAGCTCAGACCACCATTGACGGATACATTGGCGCCGCCGTCGTTACCACTGAACATGCGTTGGGGGTTTCCTGGGTCGATCCACAAGTCGTGATGATCGACATGATTGGTTTTCATCGTTGTAAACGACTCACCGGCATCGACTGATTTTTCGAGTTGGATATTCAGGACAAAAATCGTGTCGGGGTCCAGCGGATGTGGAACGATGTCCATGAAAAACCAGGCGCGCCTCCAGAGTGCGCGGCTGGGATTTACGTATTTCCAGTTAAGTCCGCCATCATCGGAGCGATAAAGCCCGCCCTGTTCGGCTTCCATGACCGCGTATATGCGACTGGGATCTGCCGGTGAAATAGCCACGCCGATTTTGCCCAGTACGCCATCCGGTAAACCGTTTCCCGTTAATTCCTTCCACGTGTCGCCACTGTCGGAAGAATAATAAAGGCCGCTTCCCGGACCGCCACTGGCAAGGCTGTAGGGGTTGCGCAGCATTTGCCACATGGTTGCATAGAGTTTGTCGGGGCTTCCGGGTACGAAGTCGACATCGTATGCGCCGGTGTGTTCATCGACGTAAAGGACTTTCTGCCAGGTCCTGCCTCCATCCCGGCTGCGAAACACGCCTCGGTCCTTGCCAGGCCCGTAATACCCGCCTTGCGCGGCTACCAGGACGATGTCGGGATTTTCCGGGTGGATTATGACGCGGCTTGTCTGTCTGACCCCGGACAGTCCCATGTGTTGCCAGGTGGCGCCGGCATCGATGGATTTATAGACCCCGTTACCGTGAGAATCATTGCCCCGTGACTTGGCGTCGCCGGTTATGACATAAATAATGTCAGGGTTGGACGGTGCAAGGGCAATGTCACCGATAGCGCTCACCGGCTGGCCGTCAAAAATTGGAAACCAGGTGATGCCGCCATCGGTGGTTTTCCAGACACCACCGGCTGGAGTACCAAAATAATAGGTTGCCGGATCACCACTGAGCCCGGCAACCCTGGTGGCGCGCCCACCGCGCATGGGACCAACCAATCGATAGCTGAGACCTTTCAGCTCGTTAGAGTCAATTTGAAATGCAGCAGCGTAACCGGTGCCGGGAATTGGCAGGCTGATACCAACCAGCAGGACTGCCGCAAAAAAGCACTGCTTCTGGTAATTCATGGCCATCTCTTGAAAATAGTTACAACTATTAACCCAAGTTTACCACCCAAAGCCCTGATTTGGCATTAAATCGCTGATTTTCCTATGGGCAAAAAGACTGAGGCTTATGTTGATACATCAGCATTGATAGCCTTTACAGGTGGTTCGGATACGCACCACCCCCTGTTATTCGCCGACCCCCCTCCCCTTGTTACCAGCCTGACACCCTGATAATGAGCGTAATGCCTCGCTCTTGGAATCCGGTTATAATATTGCGAGTCGGAATATTCCTGATAAATATGGTTTTAAAATATGACCCACGTTAGAGAGAACCTCTCCACAGACGCTACGGCAAATGCACAGACGGCGTACAGCCTCTCCGCCGGCGATACATTCAACGGCGTATTCGAGGACAAGCAGGACAACGACTGGCTCAGGGTCGAACTGGTTGAAGGAAAAACCTACGGGATTCACCTGGCCGGCGCCGGGGATAACAGCGGCGCCGACACGATCCTGAGGGTTTTCAATTCGGCGGGCGAACAGGTTGCCATCAATGACGACTCCGACTTCGCTGCAGGGCAACTCGACTCCAGGATCGACTTCACCCCTGACAGCAGCGGCGTTTACTATCTCAGCGCCGGCCTCTATCTCGGTAACCCCGCACAGGACCACGCCGGGGAGTACACACTGACTCTGGTTGACCCGGAAGCCGGGGATACGGGCGGACATATCGACGATGGTGTCGATATCGGCGGCGGCGACGGCAATGATGAACTGCGTGGCGGCGCCGGCCATGATATTTTGCAAGGCGGTCCCGGCAATGACAGCCTCAACGGTCTTGGCGGGCAGGACTTTCTGATCGGGAACCGTGGCGATGATACGCTGGAGGGCGGTGATGACGATGACCTGTTGCTGGGCGATGACGCCAACCCGTTGCAGAGGATCTTTTTTCAGCTGTTTCCCGGCGAGATGCCGATCGGGGAGGCCGGCAGTCCGGGTACCGCCGGGCACGCTGATCCTGATGTGCCTGGCGATACAGGCACTGACCCAGGCGCGGGTGTTGCCGGGGGCGCCGGCGAGCCCGGGACCGGGAACCAGGGCGTCATCGACGACGGCGACGGGGTTGATAATACCCTGCTGCCGCCGCTGCTTCCCGGCCTGACCCGCGCTGACGTACTGGCGTATCTCGACGACCGCTTGCACGCCGGCAACGACGTGCTGCGCGGCGGCGCCGGCAATGACTGGCTCGAAGGCGGCGCCGGCAACGATATGTTGTTCGGCGGGGATGACGACGATTTGCTTTTCGGCGACACGTCTTCAACCGCGGGATTCGGCGCGCCGTTCCTGTTCGTGGTCGATGATGGCATGAGCCTTGACTCGGCGCTTGCCATGAGCGATGGCCGCGAGGGTGAGAGCACATTCGACAACCTGTTGCTGATGTTGATTATCGACGAGTTGACCGGCGGCGATGACTTGCTGGAGGGCGGCCCCGGTAATGACACGCTGGTCGGCGGGATAGGCAACGACATGCTGAGCGGCGGGACGGGCGCCGATCTGCTCGACGGCGGTGACGATCATGACGAGTTGTCCGGCGGGCCGGGCGATGACTACCTCCACGGCGGCGGCGGCGCTGACGGCCTGGACGGCGGGTCGGGCGCGGACTGGCTTGAAGGCGGCGCCGGCAGCGACGCACTGGAAGGTGGAGACGGCGATGACATCCTGATCGGTGACAACTTCCCGGCATTCCTTATATACGAAGAACCGGTTCCGGCTGATTTGAACGCACAGGGCATGGCTGACGATCCGGGCGAAATTGAACTGATTTCTTATCTTCCTTCCGGGGGTGATGACACCTTGTCCGGCGGCGCCGGCAGTGACCTGCTTGACGGTGGCTACGGCAATGACGAGTTGTCAGGGGGCCCGGGCGCCGACGTCTTCGTGTTTTCGCACAACAGCGGCTACGATGTCGTCACGGATTTCCGGATTGACGAGGATAGCATCGACCTCAGCGCGTTTGACGGGATTGACACGATAGACGATCTGAACCTGCAACAACAGGGAGACGACCTCGTTATTGACCTGCTCGCACACGGCGGCGGAGAGATCACCCTGCAGGACGTCAATCAGGCCGATCTGACCGATACGCACTTCATTTTCTTTATCGACCCCGAACCCGTTGCCGCAGCCTGAC
>CAYOEQ010000054.1:0-12778 GCA_964402775.1 uncultured Enterobacteriaceae bacterium | reverse complement strand
CAGGCCATCCGCCAGGGCGACTGGAAGATCCTTTACGTCCCCAGCGTCCCGTCCCGGGATGAACGCCTGCCGGTCCTGAAACCGGGACAGTGGCAGTTGTACAACCTGGCCGAGGACCCGGCGGAGATGAACGACCTGGCGCACTCCAACCCGGAGAAACTGCGGGAAATGCTGGCTCTGTGGGAACAGTATACACAGGAAATTAATTTCATTTATCCGGATACTCTTACCGATTACTGAGTTTATTCGGACGGCTGATTTATGGATGGGAAGCCACCGGCAGGTCTGATGAGTTCCAGCAGGTTGCCGAAGGGATCGCGGCAATATACACAGGTAATTCCCAATTCGTTGGTAACGGGTTCATTCATTCTGGAGCCACCCAGTTCCATGACCTGCGCCAGCGCTTCTTCCACGTCTTCCACCTGGAAGCACAGGTGCCGGATGCCGTAATCACCGGCATTTAGTGAAGTCGGATCTGTTTTTGATTGCGGTTGTTCATACTCGAACAATTCCAGGAAACCGTAAGACCCCTTGAGCATGCAGAACCTGGCGCTGCTGCCGGTCATGCCGATGATTTGATTAAAAACGGAAGTGCGGTCCCAGCGCGACCGGCGAATCTCTTCATAGCCGGCCAGCGCGCTATAAAACCGTACGGCGCGGTCCAGGTCCGGCACGACGATGGCGGCGTGATGGAACCCGACTATATTGCCCATATCATGTCCTCCGCAGCCGCTCTACCAGGTTCTGCAACTCCAGCTTTACGGCCTGTGCCCGCTCAGCCACCGGTCCGGTAAGGGGGTCGGATAACCTCGACAGCATCGGCAGCAGGCGCTTGCGCAGTTGTTCAGCCTCTTCAGGAGGCATTCTGTCCTCGCCCTGTGCGACTTTTTCCAGGCGCTGGCGCAACTGGTAGATCACGTTCCAGACCGATTCGACGTAGGCGGGCCCGTCACCGGCATAGTAGGCGCAACCGGAACGCAGGATATAAAGGTCCGGACTCCAGTAAGTCGCCAGCAGGTCGTCCAGCATGTCCAGCGCGTCCCGCGCGGCCTGCGTATCCCCGTCCGCGCGCGCCTGCGCCACGCGCCAGTCCACCCGCAGTTTGACCGCGATGGGGAATACCGGCGAGGTGGGCGGCACCCGCGCCAGGATGTAATCCAGTTCCCCGATGCGCCCGAACTGCCCGCGCAGGCCGTAGGTCCAGGCCTCGAATACGCGCCGCTCCGGGCCGCGCAAGCTGTTGGCCAGGGCGATAATCTCCCGCGGCACCTGGCCGCGCGCGATATCGCCCAGGTGAAGCATCAGCAGGCCGTATTTCGCCGCATTGTTGCCGGGATTGAGCGCCAGCGCCTGTTTGTACCGTGCGCGCGCCCCTTCCACATCGCCGCTGTTGTCCAGGCCCATGGCCTCGATCACCGCTTTACGGTCCTCTGCGGCCACGGCCTGCGCCATATCGTAGGCGCGTTGGATGAAGTCGCCCATGAGCAGGCGTTCGGCGATATATTCCAGGTCCAGGTCATCGGCGAATTGCCTGTGAAAACCGCTCTGCGAGTTCGTCAGCGGATCCATACTGTCGAATATCTCCTGCATGTCGTCGGCGGTCAGGCCGTCGCCGGCATTACGGCTGAAGAAGGCCAGCCGGTTATGCTCGTCCGTGTTCACCGGCGCGCCGGCGGCGAATTGCCGCACGCCGTCATTGTCCAGGGTGAGCATGACCAGCGTGTCTTCGATCCCGCGCATGCCCAGGCGGTTATAGTGGCGCGGGTGTTGCTGCAGGGCGCGCGCCGCATTGCCCGCGCCGTCCCAGATGTCCAGGGGGTTATCGGAGCCGAGGAAGAACAGCACCTCCCGCTCCGGCTGGTACAGTTCCACATGGCTGAACTGGTCCGCGACCGTCGCCGCCAGCACTCTCAGCAATGCCTCATCCACGAAGCGGGAGTTGATCCATTGCAGGAATACGCCGCCGTCGTTCAGGCGGGATTTTGCCAGCGCCAGGAACTCGCGGGTATACAGGTGGGAAGCGCCGCCGGTCCAGGGATGCGAGGGTTGCGATACGATGATGTCGTAACGCTTGCCGGACAGCATGACCGCATTGCGGGCGTCATTGATCACCAGGTTCAGGCGCGGGTCCGAAAGCGGGTCGTGATTGCGTTCATCACTCACCACCCGGTTGGCGCTGATGACCCTGGGTTCCAGTTCAACCACGTCCAGGTCGGTGACGTGGGGCGCCACGCCTTCCAGCGCCACGCCGCCGCCGAAACCGACGACCAGCATGGAGCGGGCATCGGGCCGGGCCAGGGTGGTCAGGCCCGACAACCATTTCTGCGAATTGTTCACCGGCGCAGTGCCGCGCCTGGCGATGGCGGATTCCGACAGTCCGTTGCTGGACAGGTGGAAAAAGCCGTCCAGGTCGCCCATCAGTATGGTCGCGGACCGGCCCACTCCGTAGTAGTACTCCTCGCCCTGCACTCTGTTGTCCGGGATTTGCGCGTAGATGAGTTCATCAGGGCGCTCGAAGCGGAGACTGAACAGGGTTATAACGGCCAGCGCCAGCGCGCCGGGCACAGCCCATTTCCACTGCGGTTGCAGCGTTGCGGCAACAGCGGCGGCCAGCGCGATGCTGACCAGCATGGCCAGTTGCAGGGTATGGCCGAAGCCCAGGGCCGGCAGGATGAAAAATCCGGTCAACAGGGCCCCGCTGATGGCGCCGGCGGTGTTCCAGGTATAGATGCGACCGGCAACGCCGGCAGCCTGTTGCGCCTGCCGTGCGCCGATACGCACCGCCAGCGGGTAAGTGGCGCCGATAAACAGGGTGGCCGGCGCGATGACCAGGAAGGCGTACAGCGCGTTGCCGGCCAGTGTACTGCCTTCCGGCAACCAGGTACAGATGACGCTATAAGAGAGCCAGGAAAACACTGCAGTCAGCACCTGCGCGGCAATGAACAATACCTGTGCCCTGCCCTGCTCCTGCGCCAGGCGGCCCGCGACCAGTCCGCCCAGGGCAATACCCGTGAGAAAGCAGGCCAGCATGATGGAAAACGCGTAGATGGTGCCGCCGAACAGGTGACTCAACAGCCGGGTCCAGAGCACCTCCAGGGTGAACGAGACCACGCCGGAGACCAGCATGACCGGCATGATCCAGTGATAACGCACCTCTGGAATGGGGACAGACCCCCGCTTACCATGTGCGGGGGAATGTTTGAAATCTGTCCCCACGCCAGTTTCGGATGCAACGAGACGCGCCAGGTAGATGGCAATGAAAAACACTGCCAGGTTGACGCCGGCGCCGGCCGCCAGGGTGCCGAACAGGCCCAGGTAGGGCAGCAGCAGGAACCCGGATGCCAGGGCGCCGAACACTGCGCCCAGGGTATTGGTGCCGTACAGGAATCCGACCCTGGGTCCGATCTGGCTGTCGGCGCTGACCGCGTATTTTGCCAGCAGCGGCAGGGTCGCACCCATGGCCGCGGTGGGCAGGGCCAGGATCAGGAACGTGCCCGCCAGGTAGTACAGGGTCTGGCCTGCGCCCGTATCGGACACCGGTTCAGGCTGTCCACCAAACAGGGCGACAAACAGCAGTTGGGCGAAACCGAGCAGCACCGGGACCAGTAATGCAGTAATGCCTATGAAGCCCTCCAGCACGCCGTACACCAGTACCGGCCGCCGCACCGCGGGCGCATAGCGGGCTGCCAGCGCCGCACCCAGGGCCAGGCCCGCCATGTAGGCCGCCAGCACCGTGGCTACGGCAATGTGCGAAGTGCCGAACACCACCCCCAGTTTCTTCAGCCAGGCCGCCTGGTAGAGCAACGCGGCAAAACCGGACAGGAAAAAACAGGCGGCAAGCGCGGCCAGCAGCAGTCTTTCCCGTGGATTTTCCCGGACGACAGGCCCAGGCCCGGTCCCTGCCCGCCCTCCGGACTGCCTGCTGGAATTCTTTTTAACCCGTTTTGCGGCCATAGTCCGGCAGTCTAAACCAAATGCAAAAAAAAAAGGAACCGCGCGGCGGTTCCTTTTTTCCCGGCAACATTCCGACAGGCTAGAAGTCTACCCGGGCGCGCACGCCCCAGGTCGCCGGCTGCCCCATGTACATAGTGTTTCCTCCCACGGTAAGCCCCTCAAATCCATTGGTGGCGTACAAGGTGTCCGTCACGTTCTTCCCGAACACGGATATGCGGTAGCGGTCGTCCGGCCCGAACGTATAGTAGCCGTTGACATTCAGTACAAAATACTCCTCGTCCGGGAAGGTGTTGGCTACGTCGAACCAGCGCTTGTCCATATAGCGGCCGTCAACCATGACCCCGAACATGCCGTTGCCCATGGGCCAGTCCTGGCGCACGGAAAATCTCAGGTTGAGATCGGGCGCGCCGGGCAATGTGTTGCCTGGGTCGGCCTGTCCGACTACCCCTTTTACAATTTCTGCGTCAAGGTAACCAACGCCCACGTTTATAAACGTGTTCTCCATGGGCGCCAAGTCCAGGGTAGCCTCCATCCCCCAGATCTCGGCATCTACGGACACGCGGGTAAATGCACCATCGATAAACTGGCTAAGCTGTTGGCCGCGAAAATCATTGAAAAACCCGGCGATATTGAAACGCGCCTTGCCGCTGGCCAGATCGGATTTAATCCCGATTTCAAAGGCATCCACTTTCTCGGGAGGCAGTGGGGTATCTCCTAAACCCTGCATAATGTTCATGGGCGCAGAATTGAAGTTGCCGGCCTTGTAACCGCGGCTCCACTGGGCGAAAGCCAGGATGTTGTCGTTCATGCGGTAATCGAAACCCACCTTGGCGCCCCACTCCTCCCAGGTGGTGTCGTTGATATTAGCATCGGGGTTGTCCGGACCACCGATGGTGGGCGTATTCACACCGTTTGCCCTGGCGATAGTCCACAGATCCTCGAAATCAGGCAGGGCGTCACCGGAATATAACGGTCCGGCCAATTCCTCTCCCCAGACTCCGGGGCCGCCGAAGATGGCCCTGGCGCTGCCCTGGACGTTATCCGAGCCGTAGCGAAAACCGCCCTTGAAGGTGAGCGGTTCAGCAACGTCGTATTCGACGTCCACATAACCGGAATAGGTGGTGTTATCGCGCACGCCCTCCGCTTTGACCAGGAACGGCACGGGGTTGTCCCGGGTGCCGAACTCAAACACCGGACCGGGCGTCACTGACACGTCTTCCCAGAAACCGTACACGCCCAGGTGCCAGCGTAGCCTGTCTTCGTCCTTGGAACTGAGCCTGAATTCCTGGCTTACCTGTTCCTGTTCCACATGCCGCCAGAAATGAAAATCAGGCGATGGCGTAGCGTCCGCATCTTCGTTGTAATCACTCTCGTTTTCCTCATAAGCCGAGATCGAGGTGAAGGTGAAGTTATCAAATTCCCATACCATGTGCGCAGAGAATCCCATAGCTTCCACCTCCAGCCCGGGGCGCTCCATGTCATAAGGCGTGTCAAGCTGGTCGCCGCTGCCCACGTATCCGGCAGCATTGGCGCAGGCGCCCGGCTTGTTCGGCGTCGCGCAGGGCTGGGTCGGGTCGTTCGGGTCCCGGGTACCGACAAACATCACCAGGTCCTGGTCGGATTTGATCTCTTCGTAATGGCCTTTCAGCCGCACATAGAGGTCGTCCGTAAGCTGGAAAGCAAGCTGTCCGCGGATGCCGTATTTATCGGAGCCGCCGATCTCGGTGTCGTAAACGGAATTTTCCCGGAAATCGTCCCGGGTATGGTACTGGCCGGCTATGCGGATGGCAGCCTTGTCACCGAGAGGAGCGCCGAACGCGCCGTCCAGTTCCACGTTGTCCCAGCGCCCGTAGCCGGCGCTCAGGAACCCGTTGGCTTCACCACCGATTTCCGGCTTGCGGGTAACGTAGTTGACCGCGCCGCCGGTGGTATTACGTCCGTACAAGGTATTCTGCGGCCCGGCCATGACCTCGACCCGCTCCATGTCATACACCTGGGCCAGGTTTACTCCCGGTGATTCCAGCACCACCTCGTCCACGTACACACCCACGCTGTTGGATGAGGCCAGGCCCTTGGCGCCGACGCCGCGGATGAAGAAGTTGCCAAAGGTATAGCTACCGTTATTCACAATGTCAAAATTCGGCACCTTGAGCAGGATTTCCTGGGCGCCGGAGAGATTTTGCAACTCGAGTTCGTCGCCGCTGAAGGCGGTAATGGTGATACCGATATCCTGCACGGACTCGGTACGCTTGGTAGCGGTGACGACAATCTCCTCAAGCGCCTGGGACCAGGCGGCCGGGATGTTCGCCACAGCGAAAACCAGTCCGAACAGGGGCGCAAGTAGAGCTCCTGAAATTCTGTTCAGCCTTGCGGGCAATAAGTCATTGTTCATTCTGTACCCCTCAGTGTTTTACAGTCGTCGTGTGAAGTCTGAATTGGTATTGTCCCTGCTTGGCAAATTTACAACATCAAAAATCCTATTGCAAGATAATGTACAACAAATCGGCTAAAATTTTACTGCTGTTCAAATTACTGATAGGATTTTTCTTATGTTTGTTGTACAAAAGGGATAGAAACACGGCATCCGATATGTATCACGCACAAGACAGGCTTCTTTACTTTCATCCGGGGCCGTTAACACGCCGGATTGCCTGCAGGAAATCATCTACACTTAATTCACTGCTTTTCCTTTCTGTTTTGCTCATAATTTCATCCTGCTCGGAACCGGACAATGGCGCAACAGACACTGGCGGAACGGTAACCGGGCTGCCCGGCATTGCCGCGCTGCCTGAACTGGAAGCCAACCCGACCGGGCGCGTGCCCCTTGCCGCGGTCATCCGCTTCAACGCGCAGCCAGGTGTCAGCAGCCGGCTGACCATCACGGACGGGGACAATACCTGGTCGGCCGGCTTCGATGATACCGTGGGATGGGACGGCAATTACCGGGTCCCGGTCGCCGGCATGCGTCCGGACCGCGAGCACGATATTACCCTGGAATTGACTGCGCCGGACGGTGCAACGGAGACGCACCGTTTCACCCACCGGACGCCGCCGTTGCCGGCAAACCCGCTGGAAATCCCGCCCATGGACATCAAGGTTTCCCGCCCGGAACTCATGGAACCGGGCGTGACGTTTTTGAGTGTGCGCCGGCGCGCCCCCGGCAGGCCCCACTGGCTGACGCCGAAACAACGCCGGTTTTCCCAGGATTGGGGCATCCTTACGGCAATCGACGCCAAAGGCGACATCATCTGGTACTACAACTCCGAATACCGCACCGCCGGCATAGCCCGCCTGCTGAACGGCAACATCCTTATGCACCGGACGGATTTTTCCACCATCGAGATCGACCTGCTGGGCAATACCGTCAGGCAGTTCTACGCAGGGGACCGGCCGTTTCCGCCCCCCGAGGACCCGGACGCGATCCCCATCAGGGGGCAGCAGACCCTGCACCACCAGCCGCACCAGATGCCCAACGGCGACTTCCTGGCCTTCTCCGCCAATGGTTACCTGGTGGAAGACTACTACAGCAGCGACACGGACCCCGACGCCCCGCGCAAGGATGCCATGGTCATGGCCGACACCGTGGTGCAGATCACCCCCGCGGGCGAACAGGTATGGTCCTGGAATACGTTCGATTACCTGGACCCGTTCCGCCTTGGTTACGACACCTTCTGGAGTTACTGGTGGGTGCGGGGTTTCGACCAGTATATGGACTGGACCCATGCCAACGGCCTGAGCTATGACGAGAGTGATGATTCGATCCTGGTCTCCCTGCGCAACCAGAGCGCAATCCTGAAGATCGACAGGAAGACGAAAAACATCAAGTGGATACTGGGACGCCATGACGGCTGGTCTGAAGCGCTACAGGACAAGCTGCTCACCCCTGCGGGCGACCTGTTGTGGCCGGGCTACCAGCACAACCCGCGCATGACCCATGCCGGCACGGTGATCCTGTTCGACAACCGCGCCCACGGCGGCGCCATGGCCTTCGAGGAACGCCTGCCGGTACACCGGAACTTCAGCCGCGGCGTGGAGTACGAGGTGGACGAGGCAGCCATGACGGTAAGGCAGGTGTGGACCAGCGGCGACAGCCAGGGCGATGAACCCTGTTACACGAACGCCATGAGCGATGCCTGGCGCCTGCCGGTCACCGACAACCGGCTGGTCATCCACGCCTTCTGCCTGCCGCTGCTGGAAGGCATTTCCGAGGACGACATGGACCCGACGGTTCGGGTCACAAGTGACCTGCCCTACGGCGGACGCATCCTGGAATATGCCGGAGACGAGATTGTGTTCCGCGCCGATGTCGTGGACCCTTACGAACTGGTACAGTGGGAGGTGTATGGCGGCTTCAGGAGTCCCGGTATATACCACACAGCAGGTGAGGCATTGCACTGAGATGACAGACAGAAAAGAAACACTGCTTGGGCTGGACCGTGATATCACCCGGCGCGACTTTGTCGGCAACACCCTGGTCGGGGCCGGCGCAGGCCTCCTCGCCATGCACGCGCCCGCGGCGCGGGCGGGCAACAACCCCGCCGTAAAATACCGCAGCATCCCCCAGCAGATGCCCGTACCCCTGACCGGCCTGACACAGGACTGGACCGGGCCCGGCGGCGTGGGCGATTACGCGGGGAAAAACGGCAACACCCATGAAGTGGTCAACGCCGCCCATGCCATCAGGAACCGTGAATTCGACAAGCAGCCTGGCGGGGCGCGCGACACCGGCGAGACCTTCGACCTGGTCGTGGTGGGGTGCGGTTTTGCCGGTATTACGGCGGCGGCTACCTACCTGGAAGGCAATCCCGATGCCCGCATCCTGCTGCTGGACAACCACGCCATCTTCGGCGGCGAGGCCAAGGAGAACGAGTTCGAGGTGGACGGTTACCGGTTGTGGGGACCCCAGGGTTCGACGGGCACGGTTTTCAGCAAGGACAAGACCCGCTTGCCCCTGTCGGTGCACCGCATGTGGCAGAAACTGGGGTTGCCGGAGAGTTTCGAGCACCAGGAACTGGAAGGGACCGACAAGGACATACTTGTGCCGGTCGATGTCTGGGGACCCATGCACGCACGCTGGGAAGACGCCGACCTGGGCTGGTACTTCAAGGAGCACGGCTGGATCAAGGACCCCTGGTCCAACGGCATGCGCAATGCGCCCATCTCCGCTAACCTGAAGAACGATTATTACGCCATGGAACTGTTCCGCCGTCCGCCGCGACGCGCGGACTGGAAGCAGTGGCTGGACAGCATGACCTACAAGGAATTCGTCATGAACGTGATGGGACTCTCGGACGAGGTATTCCCGTACCTGGACCCGTTGCTGGCCGCCATGGGCACCGGCCTGGGCTCAGATGTGATCTCGGCGTACCAGGCCTACGAGTTCGTGGCGCCGGGCGTCCACGCCTACCGCAGGTACCAGGGGCTGGGCGACCCCACCAACTTCTCCTATATCGCTTCCTTCCCCGGGGGCAACGGCGCGCTGCTCAGGTACTTCGTCAGGTTCCTGATTCCGGACGCCATCAGCGGCGATACGTCGCCGGCCAACATGGCGGTCTACAGCCGGGTCAACTGGGAGGCCCTGGACCGGCGCGACGCGCCCGTGAAGATGCGCCTGAGCAGCACCGTTGCCGCGGTAGCCCATAACGGACCGCCGGACATGGCCGATGATGTGTCCGTGACTTACCATAAGGACGGAGGACTCCACCGGGTCAACGCCAGGCACGTGGCGGTGTGCAGCGGCCAGTGGGTCAACCGCTATATCGTCAGGGACCTGCCCGATGAACACTTCGAGGCCATGGGCGAGTTCCACCATGCCCCTATCCTCACCTTGAACGTGGCGGTGCGCAACTGGAAGTTCATGGAGAACCTCGGTATCTCCGCGGCGCGCTGGTTCGAAGGTTTCGGCTGGTTCATGAGCCTGCGCCGGCAGATGCTGTTCGACGGCAAGGCGCCGATGCCGCTGGACCCCGCCAAGCCCACGGTGCTGACCCTGTTCATCCCGTTCACCCTGCACGGCATGCCGTTGAAGGAGCAGGCGGTAGCTTCCCGCATGCAGATGTTCGGCATGAGTTACCGGGACATCGAGACCCGCATCCGCGAGCAGTTCAGCGAGATGTTTTCCGCTTACGGTTTCGACGCCAAACGGGACATCGCCGGCATCGTCGCCAACCGCCACGGCCATGCCTACGGAGTAAGCGGTCCGGGATTTTATTTCGGCAATAAAGGGCGCGAGGCCCCCAGTGACATTATCCGCCGGGGCTTCGGGCGTGTGCGCTTCGGCCACTCGGAACTCACCGGCCACCAGTTATGGACCACGGCGGCTGAAGAAGGCGAACGCGCAGCACTGCAGTTGCTCGATATAGCCTGATACCGCTTTTGCCACAGAGGACACAGAGATCACAGAGGGTTTAATCCCTTACAGAATTCCATCGAAAAACAGATGTCACAAACTCATTATCCGGTTCCGGCCTGGCCAGGTCAGGAGGTTCAAAACATGGTGCCTGGAAAGACTCCCGGTAAATTAACCGCAGCCTTACTCATTTGTTTTTGTCTGCTCCTCAGTCCTTTGCCGGCGCTGGGCGCGGCGGTCGAGTTCACGCACCCGCCGGAATTTATCGTGAACCCATCCGGCCGGGTGCCGTTGGCCGCAGTCATTGAATTCGCCAGTAACGAACAACTCGATACGCATATCGAGATTACGGACGGTCAAAATACCTGGGATGCATCCTTCGATGCGAACAGCACTGGAGATGGGAAGTACTCGATACCGGTCCTGGGGATGCGGGCCGAACGCGAACACGAGATCACTCTTACGTTGCGCTCCGCCAGCGGCAAGGTTCATGCAGAGACATTCAGGCATACGACGCCGGGATACCCGGATCAACTGAGTTTCCCGGATATCAAGGTCTCCGTTTCCGAACCGGACCGCATGGAGCCGGGCGTTACCTTCCTGAGCGCGCGGCGCCGCGCCCTGGGCCGCGGGCACTGGCTGACAAAAAAACAATACGAATGGTCCGTCAATTACGGCCTGCTCGTGGCCCTGAACAACAGGGGCGAGGTGGTCTGGTGGTTTGAATCGCCGTCCCGGGTGGCAGGTATTGAACGGCTCAGGAACGGGAATATCCTGATGCACCGGTTCAGTTCATCGCTCATCATCGATATGCTGGGCAATGCGCTGGCGGAATACTACCCGGAAGACAATCCCCTGCCGCCTCCCGACAACCCGGACGCCATACCCATCCGCAACCAGCAGACCCTGCACCACCAGCCCCATGAACTGCCGGACGGGAATTTCCTGGCGTTTACCGCGAACGGCTATCCCATGAAAGACTGGTATTCCAGCGAGTCGGACCCCGACGCGCCCAGGGAAGACGCCATCATCATGGCGGACTCCGTCGTCATCTTCACGCCGGAAGGAGAGCAGGTCTGGACCTGGGACTCCATGGATTACCTGGACCCCTGGCGCATCGGGCGCGACACCTTCTGGAGTTACTGGTGGACCCGGGGGTTCGACCAGTACCGGGACTGGACTCACGG
Organism: uncultured Enterobacteriaceae bacterium; assembly: GCA_964402775.1. Classification (GTDB taxonomy): domain Bacteria; phylum Pseudomonadota; class Gammaproteobacteria; order Eutrophobiales; family Eutrophobiaceae; genus JAAXHV01. The sequence goes on along the minus strand of CAYOEQ010000054.1, from coordinate 1,288 downwards.
CAACGGCCTGAGTTACGACCCGGCCGACGACTCGATCCTGGTGTCGTTCCGGGAACAGAGCGCGGTCGTCAAAATCGACAAAAAAACCAAGGAGATCAAATGGATCCTCGGCCACCACCGGGGCTGGCCGGAGCGTCTCAGGGACAAGCTGCTGACGCCGGTCGGCGACCTCTTATGGCCCGCCTACCAGCACAACCCGCGGGTGACCCATGCCGGAACCATCATCCTGTTTGACAACCGGCCTTACAACGGCGCAATGGCCTTCGAAGACTATCCGCCTATCGAGAATAACTTCAGCCGCGCCGTGGAATACGAGGTGGACGAGGACAACATGACCGTGAAACAGGTCTGGAGCAGCGGCGACACGCAGACCGAAGATTCCTGTTTCACCTACGCCATGAGCGATGCCTGGCGTTTACCGGAAACAGACAACCGCCTGGTCATTCATGCCTTCTGCACCCCCCGGATACCCGGACTGGGCGAGGACATCATGGATGAAACCCGGCGCGTGACCGACGACATCTATTACCCGGGCGGGCACATCCTGGAATACGCCGGCGACGAGGTGGTGTTCCAGGTGGACTTCGGGATGGAACACGAACTGTTCCAGTGGAACGTGTACGGCGGCTTCAGGAGTCCGGGCATATACCATACACCCGGTACAACTCACTGATTGACCGGGGACGGACCTGGACTGACCGGGAACGGATTTTAAGCATGCCCCCGCATGTTGTAAGCGGGGGTCACTCCCCTTGGTATAGGACCTTACTGTGAATTGCCGGTAATCGAAGTACGAAACAAATCCTTCAACACATCGACGGAACCTTCCAGACGGGCGATGCGTTCACTCAATCCGGCTATATCTTTGTGAATTGACCACAGAAAAGCGGCCAATGTGACCCAGGCAATAACAGTAACAACAATATCGTAATCCATAGCTTTACCCCTGTAACAAAATATTAAAATCAGTACACTCCCTTCACTCCATCGTCGTCAGTTTAATTTTACTTGTTTCGTTTGTCAACACTACGCCGCTCTCCGTCCTCTCCCAATTCTCTCCCCGTCGGGGAGAGAATCTCGCTTTTGGATTCGCTACCCACCGGGCAGCCAATTGCAAGCATGGTGAATTTAGTACCCATTGGGTATTGAATCGCCAATCTTTATCCCTGCGAACGAATTGCGGCAGCAAAGGATTTCTCTGCCCAGGCAAGCATGTCTCCGGAATTGTCCAGGGCCTCTTCCGGAGCCTGGTAATAGGATAAATACATGGGTTTGCCTTTTTTATAAT
>CAYOEQ010000053.1:0-13131 GCA_964402775.1 uncultured Enterobacteriaceae bacterium | reverse complement strand
GCCGTGATTATGACACCATCGTTACATCGCCTCAGTCTTGTTGAAGCCGCCAAAGGCATTGCCTCAGGTACATTTACCTCGCTGGACCTGGTGTCGGCGTGCCTGGAACGCATCCATGCACGGGAGGAACAGGTCGGCGCCTGGGCCTGGCTGGACCCGGAACAGGCTTTGGCACAGGCCCGGGCCTGTGATGAGCGGCCGGCAACAACTCCCCTGCATGGTGTGCCTATCGGCATCAAGGACATCATCGATACGGCGGACATGCCCACCTGCTACGGGTCGCAGATATATAACGGGCATTATCCGGACAAGGACGCGGAGTGTATCCGCCTGCTGCGTCAGGCCGGCGCGGTGATTATGGGCAAGACGGTCACCACGGAGTTTGCCTTTTATGCGCCGGGCAAAACCGCCAACCCCCACAACATCAAGCATACGCCGGGGGGATCGTCCAGCGGTTCCGCGGCTGCAGTGGCCGATTTTCATGTGCCTGTTGCCCTGGGCACGCAGACTTCGGGCTCCATAATCCGGCCCGCGGGTTTTAACGGTGTCTTCGGCTGCAAGCCCACCTATAACTCTTATTCGCTCGACGGCATCCATCCCCTGGCGCCGGAACTCGATACCCTTGGAGCATTCAGCCGTTCCCCGGCGGACCTGGCCCTGCTGCACGGCGTGTTGTCGGAACAGGAAACCGGGGCGCCGGACGCCGAGCGGCCGGACACCGTTGCCGTTGTGCGCACGCCGGCCTGGGAGGATGCCGATGCGGAGATGCAGGATAACGTGCTTGATTTTGCCGGACGATTAAGGCAGTCAGGCATTGACGTTATTGAACCGGATGAAAAACTGCTGGACGGCCTGATGGAAGTCCAGCAGGCGTATCTGGCCCACGGCGCCGCGTCCTCCCTGGGGCATATCACCGATCGGCACCCGGACGAGGTCCGCCCGCAAACCAGGGACCTGGTTGCGGAAGGCCGCCGGGTGGATGAGTCGTTTAATGCAGGACTGCAGGATGCGCTGGCCAGGGGAGAACGGTTCCTCTCCGAAGTTTTTTCCCGGGCGGACCTGATCATTACCCCGAGTGCCCCGGGAGAAGCGCCTGCCGGCCTGCACAACACCGGCAACCCCATGTTCAACCGCATCTGGACTTTTTTGCAAACCCCCTGTATGAATCTGCCACTGACGAGAGGCAGACGCGGGCTGCCCATCGGCATACAACTGGTCTGTAACAGGCGGGAAGACAAACGGTTATTTGCTTACTCGGCTTACCTGCAGAATTCCACCGGATATGATATTGAACAACCCTGAAGGAGAATGGAGATGACAAGCTTGACAACAAAAGGTGTTCCCCTGAGCCCGGAACAGCGCCAATGGTACGAGGACGCCTGCAGTAAAATTGACCTGGAGCGCCTGAAACAACTGATCTTCGATCTGACTGCCAAACACAGTCCTACCGGCGCCGAGCGGGAGGCCTGCGAATTCATGGCCGGTTACCTGAACAGCGTGGGGATTAAAGCGCATTACCAGCCGATCACGGATATTTCGGGCAACTGCTACGGACGGGTTAAAGGATCGGGTGAAGGTCCCACGTTGATGCTGTACGCGCCTGTTGACACCCTGCTGGAAGGCGATCCGGAAAAAGACATTCCCCATGCCGGTCCCGATCACCGGGCCGATATGCGCCCGGAGCCTTATATAGACGGCGACCTGGTGATCGGCCTGGGCGCCTCCAACCCGAAATCCATGGTAGCCCTGTTGACCGAGGCATTGACCTGCGTGGTGGAGGCGGGGGTCGATCTGAAAGGCGACGTAATTATGGCCACCGCGGGCGGCGGCATGCCCTGGATTGTCCCTGAACGCAACCACGCCGGCGTCAGCACCGGTGTGAGCCACCTGCTCTCCCACGGTGTAACCGCGGATTTCGGCGTGATCTGCAAGCCCTGGGATGACATTTATTATGAACACCCGGGAATGGTCTGGTTCAAGGTAACCGTCTGGGGCAACATGGGCTATGCCGGCATTCCCCGCGGGATACCGGGTTTCCGCAGTTCCATCATTCCGGCTGCGAAGGTCATCCTCGACCTGGAGGAATGGCTGATAGAATATCCGGACAAACATACCAGCGACCAGGTGAAGCCGCAGGGCTGGCTCTCGGCGTTGCGTTGTGGTTGGCCGGATAAACCGGCATTTCCCGGCGCGGCAACGGAAATCTGGCTTGACGTGCGCACCAGTCCGTTGCAGACAGCGGCGCAAGTCGAACGGGAATTTGACCAGGTTATGAAATCCATCCTGGACAGGCATGACGACGTGGAGGCGGAATGGGAGACAGTAGTGAGTTATGACGCGGCAGCGACCGACCCGGACCACTGGGTGGTGCAGTCTGCGTTACGGGCCTGGGGTGAAGTACACGGCGAACCATATTCGGGCGCTCCTCATATGGCGGGACAGACGGACGCCGCCGCCATCAACCGGATCGGTTTCCCCCTGGTACGGATAGGTTATGCATGGCTGGGCGAGAGTGATATGCCGGAAGAGTTTACCGAGGGTCTGGGCGGCATGGGCGTTATCCGTGTGCCCGATTTGGAGATCTCCATAAAGGAAGCGATCTATACTGTAATTGATTCGTGCACCCGTACCCGTGAGGAAGTCGGGTTGGGGGATTGAAAAATTCTAACGGGGGAGACGCTTATGCCGTTAACTGACCTGCACCATGTCGCATTGAGAACCGGAGACCTCGAAGCCAGCGAACAGTTCTACACTGAAGTGCTGGGCATGGAAAAAGTGGACCGGCCGGATTTTGATTTTCCCGGCGCCTGGCTGCAAATGGGGGAGACCATGTTTCACCTGATGGCCGGCTATGCCGCGCTCGGCCCGGACGGCAAGATTTCCCACGGCAGCGGCGCCGTCGATCACCTGGCGATCCAGGCACGGGGTTTTGATGAAATGCGCGAGAAGTTTGAGTTCTCCGGAGTCGAATACAAGGAAAACGACATTCGGGATTTCGGCATCTGGCAACTGTTCGTCAACGACCCGGACGGCGTCATCATTGAATTGAACTTTCAGCGCGCCGGCGAACCGGCGGGATCGAAGGGGCCCGGGCAGGCAACACTGAGCAAGACGACCTGACCCCGTATATCCGAAAATCTTATTCAATAGTTATGTAGATATACCCGTCTTCCCCCACCCTGGTTTCATACCTTTCCAGCGGGATCACACAGGGCGGATCGGCAGGCTCCCCCGTCCTGATATCGAATGAACCTTCATGAAAGGGGCAGATGATCTCATCTCCCCTGATGTCGCCGTCGGAGAGGAATGCCTGGCCGTGGGTGCAGACATCGCTGGTGGCAAAATATTCCCCTTCGAGGTTATAGATGGCAACCGCAGTGTCATCCTCCAGGTAGAACTGCCTGACGGAGTTGGGCTCAATCTCAGTAAGCTTTATGGTTTTTTCTTCAGCCATTTCAGTTGAAAACGTCAATCATACGTTTCAAAGCGCAGGGGCGTGGGCTGGTCGCCGTTCACCACTTCCGGCCAGGCGCACACCGACACCATCCAGATCAGGTCCATTTCCGCCCGCAGTTCAATATAATCACCCGCTTTGGTAACGGGGCTGCCGATGACCCAGTCTCCTTCGGGCGTGTAGTTGACCGTCATGAAGATATTGAAGCAGGCAACCGATTGCAGGTAGTTCGGGTCGAACCCGAGTTTGCGATATTCTTCCTGTACGGTATCCCGGCAACCGTTCCCGCCGGTATTCAGGTACAGCCTGCGTGCGGCATTGGAACAGAAACCGCCGCCGGTATAATGGTTGGCGGTTTTGTCGCTGGTTATTGTCCACATGTCATTCATGAGGTTGCTGCGAATGGTGTCTCCTTCCTGCCATTTGTAGCGCCCGTGATGCCAGCTCGTGTAGACGCAATCCTGAAACTCGGTGGGGTCGCCGATTTTTACTGCGACGAAATCCGCCACCTGTTGCCCTTCGACATCGACGATCCTGAGAGTCTGTCCCTTTTTTATATGACCATGGCCGCCCGTGTGCGGCGGTATCGTTACTGTATCGACCAGGTTACCAGTGCTCATGATTGCCCCCGTTGCATTCGATCAAAACTGTGTCAGTATAATACCAGAGGTATGTTTTATGGAGTCAGGATTGAAGATTCATGATTATAGAAGGCGAATACCAACTACCCTGCAAAATCAGCGAGGCCTGGCGGGCGCTGAATGATCCGCACACCCTGAAACTCTGTATTGCAGGCTGTGAAAGCATAGAAAAGACCGGAGAAAACAGCTTTGAATGCCTGATAACCGCGAAGTACGGTCCGGTGAAAACCCGTTTCAAAACCATCCTCAATCTGACCAATATCAATGCGCCCCATTCCTATACATTGAGCGGGGAGGGAAAAGGCGGCGCCGCCGGTTTCGGCAAGGGCAGTGCGGACGTCCGGTTGAGCCAGGAAGGAGAAATGACCCGGCTGCGCTACCAGGCGCAATTTTCCGTCGGCGGCAAACTGGCCCAGGTAGGCTCCAGGCTGGTGGGGTCCACCACCAGGAAGCTGGCAAACGATTTCTTCACCCGGTTCTCGGCGGAACTTGCCGGCGAATAATCGGGAACGGAAAGGACACTCACAGGCTTTCTTTTCATTTGGGTTTACGATGTTATACTTCGCCACAGCCCAGCAAACAGAAGATGAGGTTAAGGTATGAGCAAGTTCAACGAGATAGCGGTGGACCTGATGAGACGCACCGCCGCCTATGTGCCGGATTTTGATCACGAGGGGGCCGATCCCGCAACGGCTGACAAACCCTGGAGCAACTGGCTCAAGGCGGAACTGGGGTTCCGCAATCACTGGTATCCGACGGAAGCCAGCCGCAACATCAGGAACGGTGAACATAAGGCAATCAAGTTGCTGGGGGAGGACATTCTCTACCTGCGCCGGGCCGGCCGCCTGTATGCCATAGAGGATCGCTGCAGCCACCGCGGCACGCGTTTCTCCAAACGTCCCGTGTGTTATACGGACGATACCATAACCTGCTGGCACCACGCTTTTACCTTCAACCTGGATGACGGCCGGATACGCTGCCTGTTGAACGACCCGGACTCTTCCCTCTCAGGGCGCAAGGGGATAAAGAGTTACCCGGTGAGGGAAGTTAAAGGTGTGATCTTTACCTTTGTCGGCGATATGAACCCGCCGCCGCCCCTGGAGCATGACGTGCCGCCCGGCTTTTTTGACGAAGACGTGGCCATTTGCGTGGCAGACCCCTACCTGGTGAAGGCAAACTGGCGCCTGGGTTCCGAAGGCGGCTATGATCCGGGGCATCATTACATCCATAACTGGTCAAAATTTTCCATTAATTCACGCATACCCATGACCTTCGGCTGGGTGTCGAAGAAGGAGGCGGTCCTTGAAACCAGTATTTATGAACTGATCAAGAACGGCCCGAAAGGGTTTACCCGGCTGGCGTCGGAGACCACCATGTCCATGACTGCCAGGATACCGGGACGGAACGGGGGATCTGACACTGACGTGATCCTGCCCATCGCCAAGGGACAGTCACCCAGCGAAATGGAGTTACTCGGTCAACATGTGCCCAGCACTGAGGTAGGCGAATGGCTTCCCTGTGGATTGAAAGTCAATCCATGGCCGTTTCCGGGAGTGATCCACAACGAGTATTACGTGCCGCGTGACGCCAACTCACACTACTATTTCCAGTGCGGCTGGAAAACGGTGGAAAATGAAGAACAGGCGCAGGAGTGGGCTGAAGGCGACCTGGGGCAGGTGCGCTGGAAAGTCCCCGTAGTCGATGACTTTACCGTCCAGGATGCCGAGGCGCGGGAATATATCCACGAATTCTATGCCAGCGAAGACGGCTGGAACCAGGAACAGACGGCCAGGTTCGATATCGAACTCCTGATGTGGCGCGTATTCGCCGGTGAACATTGCCGCGGCATCCAGGAGGAAAAACACACCAGGGGCCACTTCAAGAGGTAAATAAATGGCCCTATTTACTACGGTGTTGCATATCGATTGCAGCGCCCGTACTGCCGATTCGGTCAGCCGCAGGCTGTCGCAGACCGTGGTTGACCAACTCTTCAGGGTGGAACCGGGGCTGCAACTGGTGCGCCGTGACCTGGGCATCGAGGCGCCGCCGCCGGTCAACGATACTGAGGCGGAAGCCTTTTTTACCCCGCCGCCAAACCGGACCGCAGGACAGGTCACGGCTCTGGCCGATTCGGATACGCTGACGGAGGAACTGTTGTCTGCGGATATCCTGGTGCTGGGCACCCCCATGTACAACTTCAACGTGCCGGCCAGCCTGAAAGCCTGGATTGATTACGTGGTCAGGCCGGGCAAGACCTTTCGCCGGGTGGCGAACGGCAACCTGGAAGGTCTGTGCGGGGACAAGAAGGTTTATGTATGTACGGCAAGCAGCGGTAAGTCAATCGGTACGGGTATGGATCACCTGCGCCCTTACCTGGACGTGATCTTCGGATTTATAGGTATCGGTAACGTCGTCTATTTCGACGCGGAAGGTCTGGCCTGGGGAGAGCAGGAACGGGAACGGTCGATCAATGCCGCCGTTGGGAGTATCCACCAGCATTTTGCTGTTTCTCATCATTCCGGCTAAGGCATGCCCTGTATGTGGTAAGCAGGGGCCAGAATCCAGTAGAATAATATTGTAACATCCAGGGTCAGAGTAAGTGTCGTCAGAATTTTTACTCTGACCCCAACTATTAAAGAACTTCCTGACAGGAGGAACGGCATGTCGAAAATCAAGGGTCTCGGTTACATAGGTTGTGAGGTCACGGACTTTGATGCCTGGGACAGCCTGCTGGATACCGTGTACGGGTTGGAGCGGCGCGCTGACAGCGGGAAATCAGTCCGGCAATACCGCATGGACGATAATCACCACAGGCTGGCGCTGCATAAATCGAACAACAACAAGTTGAAATACATCGGCTGGGAAGTTGAATTTCAGGGGGACCTGGATAACCTTGCCGCGGAACTGAGCGACAAGGGAATAGAGGTGGAACCCGGCAGCGCCGAACTGCGCGAGCAGCGCTCCGTCATGGACCTGTTCGTGGTTAACGGCCCCGATAATATCCCCCTGGAGATCTTTTTCGGCCCCGTGCAGGATTTCAAACCGTTTACGCCGAAGCGGGGTATGGAAGGTTACAATACCGGCGACCTGGGTATGGGACACGTTGTTTTGGCCACAGCCGACAGACCGGCCTCGGTAAAGTGGTACGAGGATAACCTGGGTTTCCGCCTGAGCGACCATATCTTCTGGGATGATATCCAGGCGACCTTCCTGCATTGCAACCCGCGCCACCACAGCCTGGCCTTCATGAACCCGGTCGGCCCCATGAAGCCCGGTGACCTGGGCCATTTCATGTTCGAGAGCCTGTCGCTTAATGATGTGGGCCGCGCTTACGATATCGTCAATGAGAACAAAGTGCCGCTGGCCCTGACCCTGGGCAGGCATACCAATGACCACATGATGTCATTTTATATTTATTCTCCTTCCGGCTGGTGGATCGAGTACGGCCACGGCGCCCGTCTGATCGATGATGCCGAATGGGAACCCAAGTTTTACAACTCCCCGAAGATCTGGGGCCACGAGATGATGCCGCCTCCGGGAGAACCATCCGCGGGGGAACAGCACAAACGCTGAAAGAATGATCCGCAGATGACGCACCCCTGCCCAAAAACATACAGGGGCATGGATTAACGCAGATATAAAATGAATAAACATAAACAATCTGCGCTAATCTGCGTCATCTGCGGATAAAATAATATTCCATCATGTCGGAAGTCAAACACGCAAGAGTCATGATCCTGGGGTCCGGGCCGGCCGGTTATTCGGCGGCCGTGTATGCGGCGCGTGCCAACCTGAATCCGGTATTGATTACCGGCGTGGAGATGGGAGGCCAGTTGACTACTACGACCGACGTGGACAACTGGCCCGGCGACGTGGAGGGCCTGCAGGGGCCGGACCTGATGGAGCGCATGCGCCGCCACGCGGAGCGGTTCGAGACCGAGGTGATCTTTGACCACGTGCACCAGGTTGACTTGGGCGCAAGGCCCTTCAGCTTGGAGGGCGGTTCTGGCAGTTACAGTTGTGACGCCCTGATCATTGCCACCGGCGCCTCCGCGCGTTACCTCGGCCTGCCGTCCGAACAGGCGTACATGGGAAAAGGCGTAAGCGCCTGCGCTACCTGTGACGGGTTCTTCTACAGGGGTGAGAAGGTCGCGGTGATCGGGGGCGGGAACACCGCGGTGGAAGAGGCGCTGTACCTTTCCAATATCGCCAGTGAAGTCATACTGGTGCATCGCCGGGATAAACTGCGCGCAGAGAAAATATTGCAGGACAGGCTTTTTGAGAAAGAGAGAACAGGCAATGTCACCTTTCACTGGGACCACGTGCTGGAAGAAGTGAAAGGGGATGACAGCGGGGTCACCGGGATACGGATCAACAACGTCAAGTCCGGAGAAAAGACCGACCTGGAACTGAAAGGCGTATTTATCGCTATCGGGCATACGCCCAACACGGAGATCTTTGCCGGCCAACTCGAAATGAACAACGGTTACATAGTCATCAAGAGCGGCCTGAACGGCGATGCGACTACAACCAGCGTACCGGGCGTCTTCGCCGCGGGCGATGTATCCGACCAGGTCTACCGACAGGCCGTTACCTCGGCAGGTTTCGGCTGCATGGCCGCGCTGGACGCGGAGAAATTCCTTGATGATTGAACACAGGAGAGAACAATGACAAGTATCTGGAACCACCTGCAGGGAGTGGAATTCAAACAGGCGTATTACGACGCCGGCGGCGTAAGGACACGCGCCATCGAAGCCGGTGACGGACCACCGCTGATACTCCTGCACGGCACCGGCGGCCATGCGGAAGCCTACCTGAAAAACATCGAAGCCCATGCAGAGCATTTTCATGTCTATGCCATCGACATGGTCGGCCACGGTTACACCGATGCGCCGGACATCGGTTATGACATGCAATGCTATGTGGACTTCATGAAAGACTTCCTGGACGCCATCGGCGCGGAGAAGGCCCATATCTCCGGGGAGTCCCTGGGCGCAACGGTCGCTTCATGGTTCGCCCTGCAACATCCGGACCGGGTCAACAAGATAGTCATGAATACCGGCATGATGCTGCCGCCGGACGAGTCAGGCGCGGAGGAACTGAAAGACCTGCTGGAACGCAGCCGCAAGGCCGCCGGCTCCCCGGACCGGGATGCGGTCCGGCAGCGGATGCGCTGGCTCATGCACCGGGATGAGGACGTGACCGATGAGATCGTCGAAGTGCGTTACCAAATCTACCGGCAACCGGGGCGCGCCGCGGTAATCAGAAAGATCGCAGAGCAGAGCATCGGCGCGCTGCTGGACCCGGTCGAGCAGGACAAATGGTACAAACCTGAGTTGTTGCAACAATTGACCTGTCCCACCCTGGTGCTGTGGACCCGTTACAACCCGGGACAACTGGTGCCCCTGGCGGAACAGGGCGCCGCGCTGATTCCCGACAGTGAACTGATCGTGCTGGAGAACTCCGCCCACTGGCCCCAATGGGAGGAACCGGAAGCGTTCAACAAGGCGCATATCGGGTACCTGCTCAAATAACCCTGCTATATAATTCGAAAACTGTCATGAGTGAAATAACCCGAACACTGCTGGAAGAGACCCAGGACCACGTGGAACAGGCCAGGGCGAAGACGGCGCGTGCGCGTAAACCCTGGCAGGTGTGGCTTGACGCGGAGTGGGGATTTCGCAACTACTGGTACCCGGCGGCGCTGTCGCGCCACCTGGGAGAAGGCGACGCGAAAGGGATTGAACTGCTGGGAGAGGAAATCCTGCTCACCCGCCAGGACGGCAAAATCCATGCCCTGGAAGACCGCTGCCCGCACCGCGGCATCCGCTTCTCGGCCCGGCCGCTGTTTTACACAAAGGAAACCCTGACCTGCTGGTACCACACCTGGACCTACGACCTGGAGGACGGCAACCTGCGCACCATACTCAGTTCGCCGGATTCGAAGATGATCGGCAAATGCAGTGTCAAGATCTACCCGGTGGAGGAGCGCAAGGGCATCATCTTCATCTTCGTGGGCGATATCGAACCGCCGCCGCTGCATTACGACCTGGCGCCCGGACTGCTGGATGACAACGCCGTTGTTTACTGCGGCGAACCCTACGAGATCAACGCCAACTGGCGGCTGGGTTGTGAGAACGGTTACGACCCCGGTCACCAGTTCATCCACAACTGGTCCGAGATGTGCATCAACGCCGGTATGCACACCTCTTACGGTTATACGTCCACCCGGGAAGCCGTGCTGGATACCACCCGTTACGTCGAGAACGAAGACGGGCCGAAAGGCTTTACCCGCAAGGTGGAGAAAACGGAATTCAAGCACGAAGCCTCTATCCCCCTCAAGGACGGCGGCCGCAAGGACCTGATCCTGCCCCTGGCAAGAGGCAAGTCCGAGGAAGAACTGGCGCAACTGACCGATATCATCCGCCTCGGCACAGTAGGATTGTGGATGCCCAGTTCCCTGAAGGTCACCACGTTCCCTGCGCCCCAGTGTACTCACTACGAGTTCTACGTGCCGAAGAACAAGGACGTGCACATCTATTTCCAGTTCGGCGTAATCCATACGGACGACGAGGAAGAAGCTGAACGCTGGCTGGGCGAAGACGGCCGGGTCATGTGGGAAGTCCCCGCGGTGGAGGGGTTCACCGTGGACGATGCCTTTGCCCGGGAACAGTTACATAAATACTATGCCGAGGAAGACGGCTGGCAGCGGGAGCGGTTGTTCCAGCCGGACGTCGAACTGACCATGTGGCGCCGGTTCGCCAGCAAACACGCCCGCGGCATACAGACCGCCGATCATACCCGCGGGTATTTCAAGCGGGATTGACGCGCCGGGCGCTGATATTGACAACCTTTAACAGATTCAGAGATACAGTCCCATGACTGACAACAAAGCAAAAGTACTGCAAGGCAAGGCCACTCCGAGAGGCAAATATCCCCACGCCCGGCGCGCCGGGGATTACATCTTCATCTCCGGCACCAGCGCAAGACAGGCCGACAACACCGTTATCGGCGCGCAGGCGGTGGATGAAATGGGCACATACGACCTGGACATCCGGGCGCAGACCCGGGCGGTGCTGGACAACATCGCCGATATACTGGCCAGTTTTGACGCAACACTGGCAGACCTCACTGAAATAACGGCTTTTATTGTCAACATGAATGATTTTGCCGGTTATAATGAAGTATATGCAGAGGTGTTCGATTACGACGGGCCGGCCCGCACCACGGTAGCCGTCCACCAGTTGCCGCACCCGCAGTTGTTGATAGAAATAAAGGCCATAGCCTATAAACCCGAATAAGCTCACAGCGGAGAGCCGATATGAACGACGGTCAGATCATTGCCGGATTTTTGGCCCCACACCCACCTCACCTGGTTTATGGTGAAAACCCGCCGCAAAACGAACCCCGTTCCCAGGGTGGCTGGGAACCGCTGAGATGGGCCTACGAACACGCCCGCAGGAGCCTGGAGGAGTTGAAGCCGGACGTGCTGCTGGTGCATTCCCCGCACTGGATAACCCAGCAGGGCCATCACTTCCTGGGGGTAAGGGATTTAAGCGGCAAGTCCGTCGATCCGATTTTCCCCAACCTGTTCCGTTACAAATTTGAACTGGAAGTGGACGTGGAACTGGCTGAAGCCTGCTGCAACGAGGCCGCGGACATGGGCCTGACGACCAAGATGATGCGCAACCCGAATTTCCGCGTGGACTACGGCACCATCACCACCCTGCACATGATCCGCCCGCAATGGGATATCCCGGTAGTCGGTATATCCGCCAATAATTCGCCCTATTACCTGACCACGGAAGAGGGCCTGGAGGAGATGGACATCCTGGGCAAGGCCACGCGCAAGGCCATCGAGCAGACCGGGCGGCGCGCGGTGCTGCTGGCATCCAATACCCTGTGCCACTACCATTTCCACGAGGAACCGGTGCCGCCGGAGGACATGTCACAGGAACACCCGCAGAACTATGCCGGGTACCTGTGGGACATGCGTATCATCGACCTGCTGCGGCGGGGAAAGATCAATGAAGTCTTCCAGGTATTGCCCCAGTTCATCGATGAAGCCTTTGCCGAGGTAAAATCCGGCGCGTTTACCTGGATGTTCTCCGCCATGGATTACCCTGAGTTGCCGGGAGAACTGTACGGCTACGGCACGGTGATCGGTACCGGCAACGCGGTTATGGAATGGAACCTGATAAAAGCCGGCCTGGCAAAAGCCGCATGATTGATATCCCCTGGGGACGGACTTCAAGTCCGTCCCCGGTCATTTCAAAACAAAAGGTACAACATCAATGAGCGTCGTATCCGCCTTCCTGGTACCCGGTTCCCCCTTGCCCTACGTACAGCGGGACAATCCCCCCTGGGGTGAAATCGCCGCTGCCATGGAAACCGCCGGCAAAGCCCTGGCCGCCTCCGAGCCCGACCTGATCGCCATCTACTCCACCCAGTGGATTGCCGTACTGGACCAGCTTTGGCAGACCCGGGCCGTCTTGCAGGGCCTGCACGTGGACGAGAACTGGCACGAGTACGGCGACCTGCCTTTCGACATGAAGATCGACGTTGAATTTGCCGAACTGGCGCTGAAGAAGACAGCAGAGGCCGGCATCAAGGCCAAGGGCGTGGACTATGATCACTTCCCCGTGGACACCGGCGCCATCGTTGCCTCCAATTTCCTCAACCCGGGTGGGAACATACCCCTGGCCATCACCTCCAATAACGTTTACCACGACTGGCAGATGACCGAGTCCCTGGGCCGGGTTGCCGCCGACTCTGCGGCCGACCTGGGCCGCAAACTGGCCGTCATCGGCGTAGGCGGCCTGTCAGGTTCCATCTATCGTCATGTCATCGACATTGCGGAAGACAAAATCGCCAATACTGCGGAAGACGACTGGAACAAAAAGATCCTGTCCATGATGGAACAGGGCGATACGGCGGCGCTGTCAGAAGCCTGTCCCGACTATGCCGGCGCGGCCCGGGTGGACATGGGCTTCAAGCACTTCGCCTTCATCCTGGGCGCCATCGGCGGCAGCTTCA
>CAYOEQ010000052.1:9489-13524 GCA_964402775.1 uncultured Enterobacteriaceae bacterium | reverse complement strand
ATACGCCACGGTCGTAGACCCCTCAGGCACGGAACTCGACCAGGCTTTTCTCAACTATTCAGGCATCAGCAACACGGATATCAGGCTGGGCAGGCAGTACGTCACCTACAGGAAGGCGCCGTTCCACCGGTATATCGGCACCATTCTCTGGCGCCAGAACTGGCAGACCCTTGACGCCCTCACCATGGACAACCAAACATTACCCGACACCCGGATACGGTATGCCTACGTCTGGAATATCAATCGTATTTTCGGCAGGGACGCGCCGGAACCGTTGAGCAATTTCGACAGCGATTCCCACCTGGTAAATATTCACTACGGCGGGTTGCCGTTCGGGGACCTCGAAGTGTACGGTTACCTGCTGGACTTCGATAATGCCCCCGGTTTCTCCACCCGGACCTTCGGGGCGCGCCTCCATGGAAAGAGAAAGCTCGGAGAGAATGTCTCTGCGCTGTATACGGCAGAATACGCCGGACAGACCGATCATGCGGGAAACCCGGCGGACATCGATGCAGATTATCTCCTGGGTGAAATTGGCGCCGATTTCCGCCTCAACCAGGTGATCGACAGTGTCACACTGAAATTCAGTTACGAAAGGTTAAGCGGGAAAGGCGGCGCGGACCGGTTCGTGACGATTTTGGGCACCAACCACGCCTTCCAGGGCTGGAATGACCGTTTCCTGGTGACACCCGGAGACGGGATTGAAGACTACATCCTTACAGCCGTGATGAAAATAAAGGGCGCGAACCTGGTTGCCGCATACCATGATATCGGCTCAGATAACATGAGCTACGATTATGGCCGCGAATTCAATCTTCTCCTGAGCAAAACATTCAGGAAACATTACACGCTGGGATTGAAATACGCCGCCTATGACGCCGACAAAAATACAGGGAATTTGAGCCGGAACGGCGCCAATGCAGGGATCGCCAACGATGTCGACAAATTCTGGATCTGGGCCGGGTTCAAGTATTGATCCGGGGACTCCTCGCCCGCATCAGGAGTTGCCCGTATGCAGGTATTCCAGGACGACGTCTTCAGGCGGCAGGCAAATCTCATCGTCACAGGCTTGCAGCCGTATTGTAATGTCCACCCTCTTGTCGCTGAAGTCCTGCCGATCCGGTGGAGGACTTAATGTCAAAAAGATGTCGATATTGTCTTCATAAAGAGCGAGTTTTCCATCCGCAAAAGACAATTTTTTAAACCGCGGCTCAGGATAGCGGATCCGCGTCAAACTCCGTTGGCCGCGGTTGCCGGCAAGATTAATGTCCAGTGGGATGAGGTTGTCATGTCCGGCGTTGTAATAATTAACATACCATCCGGGTGAGATGGCAAGGCTGAGTCTGATTTCGTGGTTGTCCCCGATATCCGTCCCGATATCCTGTGCCGTCAACCTGATATTCCCCCGGGCTGCATACTCGCTGGGGCCCGCGGCTCGGTTTAACGACTCGTCGACGGCAACCATGAAATACGGAGAGGAAGCGGGGTCTTTATCCACGGCCCCGGAAAAAGACTGGATTAACCGGACGGCAAGGTTTTTATACTCCCAATCCATGACACGGTTCGACAGGCTGACCAGGACATGCAGCGCGGCGGAATTTCCGGAAGGAATATCACCGTCGCGGAATTGCTTCGGCGTAACGAACAGCGTGTCCCCGGCTTCGCTCATATAAAAGCCGCCGGCGTCAGGATCCCAGAACCTGCTGATCATGGTCCCGGTTATTTCAACGGCTTTATTCAACCAGGATTGTTCTCCCGTGGCGTCATACAGCGCGATCAATCCCTCGGCGAAATACGCATAGTCATCCTAGGTCGCTTTGCTTGAAGACCGGCCGCCGTAACGGATACGCAACAACGCGCCGTCATTCATGCGTTGATATTCCCACAGGAAGTCGGCGGCCCGTATGGCGGCATCCAGGAATTCCCGACGGCCAAGTACCTGTGCGGACCCGGCCAGCGCGGATATCGCCATGCCGTTCCAGGCCACCAGCACCTTTTTATCTACCAGCGGATGCGCCCGTTTCATTCTCTCCAGGCGGAGTCTTTCACGGATGCCGTCGAGTCTCGACGTTAATTCCCGCTCATTGATATCCAGGGTTTGCGCGACAGCGGACAACTCTTCGGGCATATACAGAATATTTCTGCCATTAAAGTTTCCCTGTTCGGTAACGCCAAAAACCGATTGCGCCAACACCGCATCTTCGCCCGGGAGGGAATGGCGGATCTCATCGAGGGTCCATACGTAATAACGCCCTTCCTCCCCGTCGCTCTCCGCATCGACAGCCGAAAAAAAGCCGCCTTCCGGGGATCTCATATCGCGTAAGATATGATCCAGTGTCTGCTCCGCGATACGTGCAAAAATGCGGTTTCCCGTGTACCGGTAAGCGGCCAGGTAAACCCCGGCCATATTGGCCTGGTGGTACAGCATCTTTTCAAAATGCGGCGCCAGCCAGTATGGGTCGGTTGAATAACGGTGAAATCCCCCGGCTACCTGGTCATACAAACCGCCATGGGCAATCCTCGTCAGGGTGCGCTCTGCGGCGCCAATGGTTTCCGCATCCATGTTCCGGTAGCCGTGCTGCAACAACAACAGCATGGAAGCCTCGTGGGTAAACCTGGGCCCACCACCGTATTCTCCCCACCGTTCATTATAGCCATTCAAAATCCCGGAAACGGCAGCCTGCACGAGTTCCGGACCAATAGCCGCCACCGCACCGCGGGTTTGCATGTAATCCTCTACGGCATCCGCCAACTCTGCCGCCAGCATCTCCAATTCATCCTGTTCCGCTCCCCACAACCCGCTGAGCTGCCTGAGCAGTTCCAGGAACTCTTCGGGCGGGTAATAAGCGCCTGAATAAAAAGGTTTTCCGTCCTGCGTCAGGAAACTGGACAGGGGCCAGCCTCCCTGCCCTTTTGTCAGAAGTAACGCGGTCATGTAAATCTCGTCGACGTCCGGCCGCCTTTCCCGGTCCACTTTAACGGGAATAAAATGCTCGTTCAGGTACCGGGCAATTTCAATGTCCTCAAAACTCTCCCTTTTCATTACGTGACACCAGTGGCAGGTGGAATACCCAATCGATAAAAACACCGGCTTGTTTTCCGTTTCCGCCCGCCTGAACGCTCCAGCCCCCCAGGCGCGCCAGTCCACGGGGTTATGCGCATGCTGCAACAGGTATGGGGAATCTTCCAGGATCAACCGGTTTGTAAACAGCGGCCTGCCGTCCGGGTCCTCGTGCCTGGCCCCGGGCAGGTAGTCCTCGCCCCTATCCTTGAGCGCCTGTTGCAGTTCCGACTGCAGTTGCGGGGAGCAGGCTGCAGTACCCGGCAGGCAGTCACCCGCCAGCGCCGGGTTCGGGCAGGCCGCCAGTATATAAATGATGGGCCGGCATACACCTCTAAAGTTGAATACCATTGCTTTGCAGCCCAGGTTCAGGGAATTTCAGAAGACGAATCCCGGGTTTCGTGATAAAGCGAGGTGATGTTCACTGCCTTCGGCTCGACTATGCAGGCCTCCCTGCACAGTCCGCAGCCTGTACAGGTCTCAGGGTTGATCTCAGGCTTTTCCATCTTCCAGGTCATTGCGCCGGGGACGGGGCAAGCCGGTTTGCAGGCGCCGCATTCAGGCCCCTGGTAAGGCAGGCAACTCGAGGTATCGATTGCAGCGCGCGCCAGTCTCGGTAACGGCATGTCCTCATCTTCAGCCGTGACGGGAAGCTGCAGCGCGTTCGGTTCACAGGCGCTGACACACGGCCAGTCATTACAGAGATGGCAGCCCTTGTTCAATATATCCATTGCCGGCGTACCGACGACCTGTGCGCCAAGCCGTGACGGCAATTTAAAAATGACATCGTGCGGGCATGCCTCTATGCACTTGTCACAACGGGTGCAGGCAAGCAGGAATTCCAGTTCAGGCAGGGAATGGGGGGGTCGAATCCAGTGTCTGGCCCGTTGTGATGCGGCTTCATCCGCAAGCTTGACGGCGGTTCCGGCCACTTTCTGCAAGCCCAGTTTAAAAAAGTTACGCCTGTCCATTAT
>CAYOEQ010000052.1:0-9389 GCA_964402775.1 uncultured Enterobacteriaceae bacterium | reverse complement strand
CGGTTCCGGCCACTTTCTGCAAGCCCAGTTTAAAAAAGTTACGCCTGTCCATTATGGTCAGAACCGCATCAGCATGGGTTGCATCAACAACCAGAGATGCAATCCCGTTACCAACATTGCAAACGAAATCATGGGAGACAAGCGCCAGCCCGCTTCAGGCATCAACGCATTCCCGCGATGCTGAATCACCTTCATGCTTATCCAGAAACCGAAGGCAATCAGTCCTGCCTGCAACGCGAACAGGATGTCCTGTGAGAACAATATCTCCTGGTGCCTGCTGTGTTTCTCCATCATGCTTAAAGGCTGTGCGTTCAACCCGAAAGGATTGAGCAACAATGTGCTGAAACCTGAACTTTCCCTGAGCAGGTGATTCAGGTTGTGCGCCAGGTGATAACTGAATGCCAGCGGAAGTGAGACAAAGACAAACCGGGAAAACAGTTTTTTGAAATCCATATCATGCAGGCTGATTTTTTGCGTCAGCCGGATAAAAAAAGCATATGCCAATGCCACAACTGCCAGGTTGGAGAACAGCAATATTGAAAAACTCAACAGCAACCTTCCCGAATCGTCCACCAGGGAAGCCACAGACAGCAGCCACCCCTCAAAAAACGGCGCCATGGAGATGCCGTGAAACTGCGTTAACGCCAGCAGGCCCAGCATGAACCACGCCTCGTCCCAGTGCGGCCGGGCATCCTGGATGGCTTCCTTGCTGGGCTCCCGCAGGCGCCAGGCTACATTGTTGTCCGGGCAACTCCTGCTGCAATTCCCGCAGGAGGTACAATAGGTATTCTGTTTCAGCCGCCCCATCACCAGGTGCGTCGGGCAGGGTTCGACGGTTTCCGAACCGTAATAACACTCCAGTGTTTTGCATCCGGCACAGATATCCGTATTGACGGGCCGGAGTTCAACAGGCGCAAGCTGTGAATAAAACCCGATGGTCCTGCCGACAGGGCAAAAATATCTGCAAAAGGCCTTGCCTTCGTAGACGGCCAGGGAGACCGTTGCCATCAGGACCATTGCAAGGGCCAGTATGGCCGTCATATACGGGCTCGAAGTGACGCCGACCCCCAGTTCAAGCCAGGTCAGGACGATAAACAATACCAGGGCCGGCCAGACGCTGCGGAACCTGCGCGCCACCCTGAGATTAAGGCTGTTGTTGGGATGCGCGCGGCGCCACAGGCGGCGCCGGACCAGCCAGGTGGCCATGGCATCCCATGGGCAGACGGCGCACCAGGCAGAGCCGAGAAAAAATATGGAAATAATCAGGCCCGTCCACCAGATATTCCAGGTCAAAACCGTTGCAATGTTCCTTTCCGGGATTTGGGAACCGGACAAGCCGGCGGCAATGATCAGCATAAACAGGCATACCGCGGCAATTTTCAATAACAATAACAGGACGGGCGTTCCGGTCACGCCGCGCACAAATGCGCCCAGAACAGGTATGTTTGCCAGGCTGATCGTTTTTGCCGTGCCGCGGGGGACAGGGTTCCTCAACAGCACGTTAGCGCTCAGGACGAGCATGAAAACGCATATCGCCAGGACCCAGGCGAAAGGAAGCCCCGGATGGGTCATCGTCATCCTGCCCTGTCCTGGCGCCCGCTTCTTATTTTATCGCTCACCAGGCGCTTGCGCTGGACAAGATTGACGGTTATCAGGGCGAGCATGATGGCAGCGACAGTCAACCCGAGCGGACCCCACCGGGCGGGCTCGCCAATCTGTAACGGAAAATCAATCCGGTAGGGCTCTCCACCCGATTCAAACTCGGCGCGGACAATAAAATTCCCGGCTTCGCGGAATTCGAATCCCTGCCGGAACACGTTATCATCCGGGAGTTGTACGCCGAGGAGTTCCTCGTCATCGTTGAACAGGCTGTCATCCCGGACCTTGAATGCCACTTCACCGTCAAAGGGAGCGCCATTGTCGATGCGTGAGGCGTACAGGTTTACCCTGCCCGGCTGATTGGGACTGGGGAAGGCGGGAAACACCATGTAAGTAACATAATAATCACCAATCTGCGTTTCCACCTGCATACTGGGCGGCGTGGTCGAGTCTTCATTCAGGCTGTACGAGGGTCTGCCGAGCACATGATGCGCGTGGGCGGGAGCAGAGCAAACAACCATCAGAACAACCAGGCAGAAACCGGTCTTCATAAGACTGTCAGAGACTGTTACGCCCCCGGACGTATTTCCTGTTCACGGTAATGCCTGCCGAGATGGCCTGGTCCCTGGTAGGTAATATCCTTGATATCCACTTTGAACACCAGCGCATCCGTAGGGCACACGGCAATACAAGCCGTGCAGTTATTGCATTCCTGGCCGAAACCGTCGCGCATGGGGTCGAGTTCGAATTCACAGATCGCCGTGCATTTGGCGCAGTCATTGCAGGTTTCCACCTTTCGCTGGATCCGCAACACCCGGTAACGTCCCAGCAATGAATACAGGGCGCCCCCCGGACAGACGTAACGGCAGAATCCGCGCCGCGCCACCAGTAAATCAAACAGCAGGGTCAGGACGAAAAATACCGCCCCTGCGCCAAACCCACCCAGGGCGATCGCGTAATAAATCTCGCGCCCGATGATGGCAGGCGGGTAGATGGCCGCGAACAATACCGAACCGGTGATCATCGATAAGATGACACCGATACCCAGCACCAGGTATTTCAGGCGCCGGTCAAAATGGCGGTTACCCACAGGCAGTCCCACCCGGTGCAACCAGGCGGCCAGGTTGGTATTGAGTTCATACAGCAAGGTGGCGGGGCAGATCCAGCCACAGAAGATCCGGCCGAAAATGAGCGTGACAAGCACGGGGATGAGCGCGGCAAGCAAAAATGGCGGATAAATCTCCAGGCCGGCGGAGACCTGGCCGACCACGGCCAGCGGGTCGCTGACTTTCAAACCAGATACGGTCGCAGACCAGGTCGTGCCTTTGACCGCGTCAAGATCGTGTTCCGGGTCGCTGACAAACGGGTCGGTCAGCGTCTCCATGACGTCATAGAACCCCTTCTCCGACGGCGTGAGCAGGTCATAGGCATGAGCGGCCACATAAGCCTGGTAAACGCTGATGCAGGGCAACAGGATCAGCACCAGGAATACGGCAGTCAGGCTGACCCAGCGCAGTTTGTTCAGGTGGCGTATATGAGGTTTCATGGAACTTACCTGATCTCAGGGAGACCTCATATACTGTGTTTTGGTATCACCCGGATTGCCTGCGGTATCTGGATGCAGGAACGCTCACACAGACCGCAACCGACACAGGCGTCCTGCACATGGGGTTGTTCCATCCATCCTACCGTTATGGCGATATCCGGTAACGGGCAGGCCCGGTAACAGACACCGCATGATTTTCCCTGGTAGGACAGGCACAGGCTTTCATTGACGCGGGCCTTGCCCATGGCCACGGAATCAAGGATGGTTTCCGCTTCACGCTGTATGGATTGAATGGCCCCGGTCGGACACACATCACCGCATTTCATACACAGGATACAGGCCTGCTCCCGCGGCGTTATGTACGGGGTACCGTAAGAACTGAAGCCGTTTTCCGTCCCGAAAAATTTTATGCACCGGTTCGGACAGGCCTCGCCGCACTGGCCGCAACGGATACAACGGCTGACAAATCCAGCTTCATCCAGGGAACCGGGCGGGCGCAGGTAACGAATTCCCGTCTTTTGAACAACCCGCGCCTCCACAGCGGGTGCGGCAGCCATGGCGGTTGCCGTGGAAATCAGATCCTGTAAAAATTTCCTGCGTTTCATAGATGCCACTCTACGAAAAAGGGGTAACGTAATCCGTTACCCCCTTTTCCGAATTCCGGTTGGAACATCGGCCGCCGCTACACTTTTTCAATCCTGCAGGCGAGTTTTTTGAAATCCACCTGGCCCGACACCAGGTCCCAGACGCGGCTGGCCGTATTATTAACCAGCCACTTGTTCTTTTCGGGGTCGGCGCTGTCTGCAACCGACAGGTTCCAGGGGCTGAACATATATCCACGCGGCACCGAATTGCGCGCAGGTTTTACCAGGCTGTTGGTCCCCACCTGCGCCCTGGCCTCGTAATCGCCGCGCCGGGTAATGAGCCGTACTTTATCGCCATCCGCTATGCCCAATGTCTTTGCATCCTCCGGGTGCATTTCCACGTACATTTCCGGCACCAGGCGGCGGGTGGTCGCGCTGCGATTGGATTTGGCGGTATGAAAGTGTTCATACACCACGCCCAGGCCGAGCCAGTAAGGGAATTTGTCCGCGGGTACGTCCTGCCATTTATCCCCGCGGAATTCCTCATCGGGGAGATCCGGGGTCAGCCCCTTATCGCGGGCCTCTTCAAGCAGGGCGATATTATCGATGGTATACACACCTTCCTTGCTGCCGAACTCCATCAGTTTATCCGTGACACGTTTGCGGTCGCTGTAATCCTGTTCACACAACTTGAAGTGCACCTTGCCGTCTTTTGTCCTGAAATAACCGTACGGCCGGCTCTTCCAGTCACCTTCCTGCAACATGTAGCGGCGCTTGGTGCCGCCGCCTTTGGCAATGGCGTAAGTGGGGGCCGGCCACTGGATACCGCGCAGCTTGCGTATCTGCTCATACGGGCTGATATTATCCACCTTCTCCACGTCGAGTATGCCCGTCAGGTCGGTATCCGTCCCGGCAGACGCCTCGATGACATCCCGGAACACCTCCTCAGCATCATAGGTGCCGTCTTCACGTTTCCGGTAGGGAAAGATCGCATCCGCATCAAGTCCCATCAGGTGCGCCACTTCCCTGCCCTTGTCGATCACCATGTCCATATCAGGGTGACAACCGGGAGGCGGTTCGGCAGCCTTGTCGCAAATGTTGATGCGGCGTTCCGAACTGATATAAACCCCTGTCACCTCGCCCCAGGTCGCCGCGGGAAAGATGACGTCCGCATAGAGGTTGTTGGGGGCATGGCGGTAGATCTCCTGCACCACGTTGAATGTTTTCATCAGCGCCGGGCGGATCAGGTTTTGCTGGTCCGGCAAGTCGATATGCGTCGCATACACCAGGAACATTGCCTTGACTTCGTCCTTCAGGGCGCGTTCCATCATGCCCACCGCATAGCCCGGGTTCTCCGACTTGAGCGCGCGTTCCAGGTTCTGTTCAGGGACGCGCCAGGACTTTGCCATGTGCGCAAGATGTTTCAGGTTGGATAACGGTTCGTTAAACGGCAGCCGTCCCGTCAGGCCGCCGGTAAAGCGTTCGCCCATCGCATTCGGTTGCCCCGTCATCGAAAACGGGCCACAACCCGGTTTCGCCAGGTTCCCCGTCAAGGCCAGCAGGTTGATGATGGAGATGACGTTGTGCTGGCCGTGGATATGCTGGTTGTAACCGATTCCCCACATGATGATCACGCCGCCGTAACCGGCGTCGTGGGTCTCTTTGCTGCGTTCCAGGCGCTTGCGCGTTGCGTCGGCAAACATGCCGGCCACGCGGCGAATCAGTTCAGGCGTGACTTCCTCGGAACCCATGCGGTCCTGCACCTGTTCCGGACTGTAATGCTGCATGATACCGCCGACATATTCCTGCCAGCCGGTAGCGTGCTCTTTTATGAACTCCCAGTCGATAACGTCATCGTGTTCCTTGATCAGGACATGGGCAAGCGCGTTCAGAAAACTGATATCGCCGTTGAGGACCGGGACGTGTACGGAGTTGTCCGGGTTGATATCCTCGTAGCCCATGGTCGTGCCGGTGCGGCGGGGGTCCACCACGACGGTCGGGATATCCTTTTTCTTCTTGTGGTCTGCCGCGCGCCAGAAGACAATCGGGTGCGATTCACGGGCGTTATGGCCGAAATGCATGATCATGTCGCTGAGTTCGATGTCCTCGTAGGCCAGCGGCGGCGTATCGGACCCCAAGGTTGCAAAATAGCCCGTTACCGCCGAGGTCATGCACATCCTGGCATTCGCTTCAATGGTATTGGAACCAAGGACACCCTTCATGAACAGGTTTTCAAGATACTGGCCTTCCATCGTCAGTTGGCCCGAGCCGTACAGCGCTATGGAATTTCCCGAATATTTCTTTGCATAATTTGCGACCTTGTGCGCCACCATTTCCGATGCCTGTACATACGGCACGCGCACGAAGTGTTCCTCGTCGAAAGAACCTTTGGTACTGCTTATATAGTCCAGGTCTCCATGACCGGGTTTACTCCATTCCTCCCAGACGTCCTTGCGCACGTAGGGGTCGCCTTCCATGCGATCGATATACATGGGTTCCGCAGCCGTCAGTCCCTTGATGCATTGCAGGCCGTAGTTGGTCGGGTGATCCTTGTCCGGCCGCATGGAAACGATCTTGCCGTTCTCCGTTTGTATGATGGTGCCGCAACCGACGCCGCAATAAGGGCATTGCGCCAGGGCAGTGCCGCGCGTGGCGCTGCCGGCAGGCGCGGGCGCCGCTTCCAGTTCCGGGTTGTTGCCTACAAACAAACTCGCGCCCGCCGCTGAACCGGTGATGAACGCGCCGCTTTTCAGGAAGTCCCTTCTGCTGGCTTTAAATCGTTTCATGGTTTCCTCCTATTGATTCTGTTTTTCCAGTTCGCGCAGGTAAACAATGACGTCGTCGATCTCCTGGTCGGTGAGGTTCGCCAACCCTGCAGGGCCCGAGAACCCCAGCATGCGGGTATTGGAACGGCCGTACTTGATCGTATTACGGATAAATCCGTCGGATGCCATGTTAAGAAAACCGGCCTTTCCGATTGCTGTGCCGGTGCCGCCCGCGATATAACCATCACCGTGAGGACCGTGGCAGGTGGCGCAGATGCCGTCGAACAGAAGCTTCCCTACCCTCGGATCTCCCCGGGCTTCGGGTTGGCTGTCAATGTCAGCGGAACGGTCGGGCAAAGCCGCATGGGCCCTGAGGTAGACGCCTATAGCCCGGATCCCGTCCTCTCCAAGGTGGGCAAACGGGGGCATGCCCGTACCCAGGCGGCCGTCGCGGATTGTCCCCAACAGAAACTCGTCCGACACGCTGGACAAAAATTCAGGGTTGGTCAGGGAAGGCGCAAATCCCGGCTTTCCGATGGCATCTGCCTGGTGGCAGAATATGCAGTTCATCTCGTACAAGTCCTGGCCCTGCGCAATCACCAGGGAATCGTCAGCTATGGCGGAGGTTGGAACCAACAGGCAAAGCAGCACCGCATACATCGTTCCAAAATTAATTTGACTGATGTTTTTCACTTAGTTATCCCCTTCGCTCAAGCTCTCCTTCAGTGTGCCGTAAGCGAGGTCGCGCCAATGTGTATCCCT
Organism: uncultured Enterobacteriaceae bacterium; assembly: GCA_964402775.1. Lineage (GTDB taxonomy): Bacteria > Pseudomonadota > Gammaproteobacteria > Eutrophobiales > Eutrophobiaceae > JAAXHV01. The sequence goes on along the minus strand of CAYOEQ010000052.1, from coordinate 2,133 downwards.
GTTGAAATGATGGCAAAGCCGCGGTTGAAAGTCAATGTTAATACGCACCTGGCCTATTGGCCGTACAATTGGCCACCTATTGGCTAAAATCAGGTTGGCGCAAGACGAATTCAGATTATGAAAGCCGCAGATAACAAAACCGGGACAGAACTCATCATAGAGCCTGTCAGGACTGCCGGATTACTCGCCTTACTTGCCACTCTTGAGGAGGTTGAGATTACCTTTCCGGAAATGGATAAAGCATTGCTGCCTCTCGACAACGTGGAATTTTAATCTTGAAGCACAGCCGGCGTTGGTCTTACTGCCACCGTCGTGTCCTGTGCAGCCTGGGACTGCGCCACCTTATGCTGTTGCCATGCATCGAACTCATCCATGCTGATGCCGTTTCGTATCAGACGCCCCATATGCAAATTCTGTAATTCAGCATTGACCAGGTCGAGGAACTGGCGAGTGTCGTTGACCGGGACCTGTCCCTGCGCCAACTCCGCTATACATGCAGCCGTGGGCTCCAGTTGTTCCCTGACGATACGTCCAACCACTGAACTGAGTGCTCCCCCGTACCTGAACATAAACGGGTCCGGATCGCCGGTACGGTCTTCTTCTCTTATCTGGTTATAGCGCCGGCAGGACCGTTCGTACGCCCACACGTACACATCCTGTAACAGGCTGGTGTTATTCAGTTCGTACACCCCCAGGTTACCTTCAATATAGTCCCGCTCAGGGACGTCAATGAACGACAGGGGACATATCCTGTTCTTAATCAGCGGGATGTTGGCGCCCAGCCTTGCCGTGCGCTTGTTGACGTCGGTAAACGGTTGCAGGTACGGCAGGTGCACCATGGTGAAGAACGACTGTTCGAACGGGTCTTCTATGTCCCTGGCCTTCTCCAGAAACAGCCTGAAACATTCCTCGACCACCTGCGGGAACCCCGGCGGGCTGTACACGGAGCCACCTATCTCAACGATCTTCTGCCGCAGGCGCCCGCTGTCTGCCGGATCGCCCATCAGGTTTAATGACAACAGCCCGTGCAACCCCAGAAACGTGTACATGTTATAGTCTATGTCCTCCGCGTTCTTCAGCAACATCTCAATCGCGCGCTTGTGGTTCAGGATCATATTCGCTTCATGCTTGTCTTTTCCTTTAGCATAGATTCCTTTTTCAACCAGGTTCCGGGTGTCAGCCAGTGAGTACGTATTGCCTTCCAGACGACTGGACGCCCAGGACAGGTCAACCAGCAACCGGTTGACCGTTTCCGGCTGGTACGTGCTGCCTGTCGGCAGGTTCTGCGCCTTGATTTCGCCGATGAGGTACAGGTCCCGTCTGATAGTGTCCGGCAGGTAGCAGGTGTGATTGGGAATGTAGTCTTCCAGAAATTTTCGCTTGTAGCCGATAGGCTCCCGTTCATGAATCGGGCGGCGCACATTCGCCCGGACCGCCTCGCCCTCGTCAGAGACGGATATCTCAATCCCGGCCTTATCAGCGGCGTCCTGCTTTGGTGTTTCGGCCAAGCGTTGGTATTTAAGCGCTCGACCCAGCCTTGCGCGCGCGAGCTTTCCCTCTTCTACCAGTTCCGCCAGTTTTTTCTGCACCGTACTGTATCCGGGGGCTTTGTTTCGCAGCCGCCGTTTTAATGCCCTATGGATATCAACACTACCGACGGCTGTCTCGGCAGCGTCAACGATTTCAACGATGAGTTTTGATACACCTGTATTATCACTGTTCATGTTCAGTTGCCGTCTGAAATGATTTTGTGCGCCGTTTGAGACCTGTTTGAGACCTGTTTGAGACCTGTTTGAGACTTGTTTGAGACCTGTTTGAGACCTTTTAGAGATTTGTTTTATACATTTTTATATATGTTTTTCATAGTGTTATCTATGCGATATCTCATGTACTTTTACATCTTTATTGCATGCCGAATGTCTAGTATAGTGTGATCCGTCCAGGATTTCAATTACCAGCCTTACATAAGCGCACAACCGACAGTCCGGTTCGCCGGCGTCATGACAGGGGAAGATAAAACTAAAGAGGACCAGGCTTTCTGCGTCGACCGGGCCAAAAGCCATTCGCTCAAAGTTAGAGAGGCAATAGGAAACGGTGCCGGAAGGGAGACTCGAACTCCCGACCTACGCATTA
>CAYOEQ010000051.1:0-13647 GCA_964402775.1 uncultured Enterobacteriaceae bacterium | reverse complement strand
CAGGGGAACCGATAACCACGCCATGAACAACTTTTTTTCTGTGCTGGCAGTTTGTTTGTTGCTGATGAGCATGACTGTGAAAGCTGCGGGACCCGATGCGGCTGCGAAGGCCCTGATTGAACAACTGCGCCTTGTGGAAGCGGAACAACCCGTGCGCGAGTCGCCCGGTTGGAAAAGTCCCGAAAAAATTGTCGTAATGATACCTTCCAGTCGCCGGGGCGTACGCGCGGAACTGCTGGAATCGTTAGAGAAAGTCAGCAACAGTATCGAGATCGACACAATAATCGGCCAGGAATTCGGCGCTGAGGAAACCGCTATCCTTGAGGAGGCAGAAGTGATTCTTGGCATCTGCAGCCCGCAGTTGATCAGGATCGCAAAAAATTTACGCTGGCTGCAGCATTTCGGGACCGGTCTTGATCACTGCCTGCTGACCCCGGCAGCGCAGGAAATCGATTTTATCCTGACCAATGCGCAACACACGGGCGGACCGCCCATAGCGGAACACGTCATGGCCATGTTGATGATGCTGACCCGGAACCTGCAGTATTTTCATCATATGCAGCAGGAACAGATCTGGCAGAGGCCGCCTGATACGCCTTCCCCCATGATTGAAATCGGCGGGAAAACCATGCTGGTGGTCGGCCTCGGCGGTATCGGCACCGAGGTTGCGAGACGGGCAGCGGCGCTGGGCATGCGGGTCATCGCCACGCGCCGGTCCGGTCGTGAAGGACCGGACTTTGTCGATTACGTGGGCCTGGCGGACGAGTTGCCAAAACTGGCCGCGCAAGCGGACGTGATCGTCAATGCCTTGCCCCTGACCAGGGAAACGACAGGGATTTTCGGCAGGGAATTCTTTGCCACGGTAAAACATGGCGCTTATTTCATCAGTATCGGACGCGGCAGGAACACCGATACCGCAGAGCTGATCGCCGCGCTGAAAAGTGGCAGACTGGCCGGAGCGGGCCTGGACGTCACCGATCCCGAACCCCTTACCAGGGGCCACGAGTTATGGACTCTGCCCAATGTCATTATCACACCCCACATCTCGGGCATGACCGACCGGGGTTTTGAGCGCAACCGGCTGGTCATCACGGAAAACCTGCGCCGCTACATCAACGGCGAGCGCATGCTGAACGTGGTGGATATCGATCGGGGCTATTGAACACACCGCAGACCTGAACACAAGCCGTACCTGCCCACACATCCGGCTACATATCCATTACGGCGTCGATATCTTCAGCCGGCGGTTCCGGCGTCTGCAAGAGTGAGATCACGATAAAGCTGATCATGGACACCAGCAGCGCAATAAACCCGCCATGAATGCCCCAGGGTATTTCTATGGCGAACAGTTCCAGTGACAGGTTGAGCGCCAGGCTGATGATGATGGATGCGCATGCAGCAGCGGCGGTAGCCCGTTTCCAGTTCAGACCCAGGGCTACCACCGGCACGATCGCAGCCGCGAAGGTGCTCCAGCCGAAGACCCCGAGGATGGCCACCAGCCGTTCATTCACGTAATAGGAAAACAGCGCGAAGCCGGCAGCCGTCACGGAAAGCAGAACCGTGACTACCCGCGCCCAGAACAGTTCATTCTTCACCGCATGGCCGCGTACGGCTATCGGGATATCGTGAATTACGGCGGCGGTCCCCACGTTCAGGAAACCATCCGCGGTAGACATGATCGCCGCAAACAACGCGGCAAAGACGATGCCGGCCAGTACGGGGTTGGCGTAGAACTGCAGAAATTCGGCCGCAGCCATATCGGGCGAACCCAGTGGTGCGTGAGCGCCCTGAATCACCAGTGCCCGCATGGCAAATCCGAGCATGATCCACAACAGCCCGGACAAGGCATAGCCGAGGATCGATGCAGGGAGGACATAACGGTTATCGGCAAGATTCCGCGTCATCATCATCTTGGTTATGATGTGCGGCTGCCCGGCCAGCCCCAGTCCGAACACGAAATACCAGGACAGCGCGCAAATGATACCCTCGGTACCGAACGGCCCGATTGCCGCGGGGTCATCCTCGTACAGGGCCCGGGAAGCTCCGGCAAGGTTGCCGTCAAACACCGCGTAAACGGTAAACACGATAAGTATCCCTGCCACTGCCATGGCGAACCCCTGTATCACATCGGTATATACGGAAGCGATGATGCCGCCCGTGACGCAATAAAAGATCAGTACCGCTGAAGAAACCGCCATGCAGAACAACAGGCTGGTTGAACCGAACCAGCCGACACTGTTGATAATGGATTGCATGACTACGGCCATGGCCAGGATCTGGGTGGCCAGGTAACCCATCACCCCGAGCAGTATGGCAATGGCAGTTAAAAAGCGCGCGGAATTGCTGTTGTAACGGGCAGCCACGATGCCCGGCAGGGAGACGTTATCGCGCAGTTCCGCGATCAGGCGGATCCGCTTGGAAACCAGGAAAAATCCCATCGTGAAACCCGCCGTGGACACGATGACCATGAAGGCGGAACTCATCCCCATTGAATAAACAAGCCCGGGACCCCCGACAAACCCGAACCCGCTCAGGGTGCTGGAGAAAATGGCGCAGGTAAGCACAATCGGACCCAGGGAGCGACCCGCCATGAAGAAGTCTTTTGTCGATCGTGTGCGCCGCATGGCCCACAGGCCGAAGCCGATACACATTCCCAGGTACAGGACCAGGAACAGCAGAATGATCGGGTTGCGCCAGGCTTCCATCATCGCTGTTTGTTTTCCAGGAGTTCCCGAAAGGTTTTTTCATCTTCCGGCGTGTATATCCAGCGCCTGAACCCGAGGATATAGATTAATGAGAACGACACCGGGGCTATCCACAGACCCAGCAGCATGACAAGAGTCGGCAAAGGGAACGCAACGATAACCATGGGGTCGCCTGAGAGCAGGTATTGCCGGAACAGGTACATCAAAAACGACCACATACCCAATACCAGCAGCGTCGCCAGTGTATGGGCCGCCAATAACACTCCGTCGCGCTTTGTCGGCCGTACCCCGAGATAGACCAGGACGCTGATGATCAGGTAGATCAATACGCCAAGCAAATAACCCACACCGAAGACCGGGTCACTCTGTTGGCGGATATCGCCAACCTGGCGCATGCCGTCCACGGTGTGGTGGGCCATGCCATGACCGTTGATCGGTTCGGGGATGTACAGAATCAATACGCACAACGCGAGCAGGGCGACCAGCAGACCGAGCAGTACAAGGATGGGGCGCATTAAGTTACCTCGGATTCGAGGAAATATGTCTAACATGGATGGACAGGACACACAAGGGAAACTCTGAGGGCGATACAACAATGCGCTATATTTATACGATGATCGATTTACTTTGGAGAAGATAATGGCCGGAGGATGGTCCCGAGACGGGGCGGTGCAGGAACAGATCGACGCCAGTATTGAAGACGCGGTAAGACAGGCGCGCAGTAATTTGCCTGAAGGTAAAAGTCATGATTGGTGTGAGGAATGCGGGGAAAAGATTCCTGCGGCGCGGCGGCAGGCTGTCCCGGGTGTGCGATTTTGTGTCACCTGCCAGGCAACTCATGACAGGGAACAGATCTCGCTGAGAGGCTATAACCGGCGCGCCAACAAGGACAGCCAACTGCGCTGACAGTTGTGTTATACTACGAAATTCGCCGCCGTTCTCCGTCGCAATCTCATTGAAGAAACCTCTTGTCAAGTCGGAGTTTCTTCAGGTTATGGCGTTGAACCGCAGAGCGCCGAAGTTTGTATGTTTTAATGGGGCGTAGCCAAGTGGTAAGGCACAGGGTTTTGATCCCTGCATTCCCAGGTTCGAATCCTGGCGCCCCAGCCAGATAACCGTTAAATATCCGCAGGGAATATCTATGTCATTAGTCGATGTGATGCTGTTTTCCGGAAACGCCAACCCGGCCCTGGCGGCAGATATTGCGCGCAACCTGAACATGCCCGTGGGCAAGGTTGATGTAGGCCGTTTCAGCGACGGAGAGATCATGGTGGAGATCGCCGAAAATGTGCGCGGGCGCAACGTGTTTATCCTGCAGTCCCTGTGTACGCCGGCCAATGACAACCTGATGGAGATGCTGATCATGGCGGATGCCCTGAGAAGAGCATCGGCCGAGCGGGTCACGGCCGTAATTCCCTACATGGGCTATGCCCGCCAGGATCGCAGGTCGAGGTCGGCCAGGGTGCCCATCACGGCCAAGGTAGTGGCGGACATGATTGGGATCATGGGGATATCCAGGGTCTTGACAGTGGACCTGCACGCCGATCAGATCCAGGGGTTTTTCGATATGCCGCTGGACAACGTATACGCGTCCCCGGTGTTGATGGGTGATATATGGAAACACAAGTATGAAAGACAAATCGTGGTGTCACCCGACGTGGGCGGTGTGGTCCGGGCACGAGCCATCGCCAAGCAACTCGACGATACGGACCTGGCCATTATCGATAAACGCAGGCCGAAGGCGAACGAGGCGGAGGTAATGAATATCATCGGTGACGTGAAAGACCGCACCTGCATTATCGTCGATGACATGGTGGATACGGCAGGCACATTGTGCAAGGCTTCAAATGCCCTGAAGGAATTCGGCGCCCACAGGGTGGTGGCGTATTGTACACACCCGGTGCTCTCCGGCAAGGCGCTGGAAAATATCATATCTTCGGAATTGGATGAGCTGGTCGTCACGGATACCATCCCGTTGCGCGGCGCGGCCGCCGAATGTGGTAAAATCCGCCAACTCAGCGTTGCCACGATGCTGGCGGAAAGCATCCGCCGGATTTCCGAGGGAGAATCGCTGAGTTCAATGTTTATTGATTGAGAGTGATAAAATGCAAGCTTACGAATTAAGGGCAGAGTCCCGGACCGAACTGGGAAAGAGCGCAAGCCGCCGCCTGCGGCGTTCGGGCAGAATTCCCGGCACCGTTTACGGCGCCAGTAAAGATCCCCAGTCTATTTCGTTGTCTCATGACGAGGTGTTGCACCAGCTCGATCATGAGGCTTTTTACTCGAGCGTCCTGACGCTCAATGTGGATGCGCAGAGTGAGCAGGTAGTAGTAAAGGATTTACAAAGACATCCTTATAAACCTGACATTCTGCATATCGATTTTCTGCGCATAGATGAGAAACAGAAAATCACCATGCGGGTGCCGCTTCATTTTCTCAATGAGCAGCAATGTGTGGGTGTAAAGAGCGGCGGCGGAGTTATAAGCCGCATCATGACCGAGCTGGAAATCAGTTGTCTGCCCAAGGATCTGCCTGAATACATCGATGTGGACCTGGCAAACGTGAACCTGGGCGAATCCGTGCATCTCAGCGATATCGACCTGCCCGAAGGAGTGGAAATTTACGCGTTGCTGTCCGGCGGAGACGCTTCGGCATCGGTGGCGACCGTGAGCCTGCCAAAAGGAATCCTTGAAGAAGAAGAGGAAGAGGAAGAGATGGAAGAAGGACTGGAAGAGATGGATGCAGAGGCAACGGAACAGACAGAGGACGAATAGAGATCGAACGGTCCGCTCTGAAGCTCATTGCGGGCCTGGGTAATCCCGGCGCGGATTATTCGGCAACGCGCCACAATGCCGGTTACTGGTTTGTCGACAGGCTTGCAGAGGAACACAAGGTCCGGTTTGCGGCCGATAAAAAGTTCTTCGGCGAGCTTGCCCAAATCAGGCCTCCGGGCATGGACTGCCTGCTTTTCAAGCCGACTACCTACATGAACAGCAGCGGACGCGCGCTCCGGGCTGTTGCCGATTATTACCGGATAGAAACCGCCGGGATCCTGGTTGTCCACGATGAGATAGATCTGGATGCGGGCGTGATTCGCCTGAAAACAGGCGGCGGCCATGGCGGCCATAAGGGGCTGCGGGACATCAGTGAAAAACTGGGCGACAGCGACTACCTGAGATTGAGAATAGGCGTCAGCCATCCGGGGGACAAGACCAGGGTGCTGGCGCACGTACTGGGCAGGCCTGACGGCGGCGATACGGAACTGATCGCCAGCGCAATAGATAAAGGCCTGGAGGTCTTGCCCCTGTTGTTCGCAGGTGAGCCCGACAAGGCCATGACCCGCCTGCACACGCAACAAGAAAGCTGATGGGATTCAAATGCGGGATCGTGGGATTGCCCAACGTGGGCAAGTCCACCCTGTTCAATGCCTTGACGCGCACCGGGGTCAGCGCCGAAAACTATCCGTTTTGCACCATCGAACCCAATACCGGCATTGTTCCGGTCCCCGATGCCCGGTTGCAGGCAATCGCCCGCATGGTCCGACCGGAACGGGCTATCCCCGCACAGGTGGAGTTTGTCGACATCGCCGGCCTGGTGGCCGGCGCTTCAAGAGGAGAGGGGCTCGGCAACAAATTTCTCGGACATATTCGCGAGACCCACGCCATAGCCCAGGTTTTGCGCTGCTTTGAGGATGAAAATATCACCCATGTCGGCGGCAGGATAGATCCGCTTGCCGACCTGGATGTAATCAATACGGAACTGTGCCTGGCAGACCTGGAAACCTTGCAGCGGGCTTCGCAGAAAGCTGAAAAAGTCGCGAAGACCGGCGACAGGCCGGCAGCGCAACGCTGTGATTTACTGGCCTCCCTGGCCGCGCATATCGATCCGGGCGCGCCTGCCAGGTCATTGCCTGCGGGCGGCGCAGAGCGTGACCTGGCCCGCGAACTGGGCCTGCTGACGGAAAAAAGCATGCTGTATATCGCCAACGTGGAGGAAACCGGAATCACGACCAACGTATGGCTGGAACGACTGGCGCGCCGCGCCGCAACGGACGGCGCCGGGTTAATCGCCATATCCGCCGTGATCGAGACCGAGATCGGCGAACTGGACGAAGCGGGCAAAACGGAATTTCTGGGTGACCTTGGATTATCCGAACCCGGCTTGAACCGGTTGGTCCGGGCCGGTTATGACATATTGGGACTGCACACCTTTTTTTCCACGACGTCTCGTGAAGTCCGGGCCTGGACCATCAGGAAGGGAACCGCCGCCGCCGGCGCCGCCGGCGTCATCCACACGGATTTCGAGAAGGGTTTCATCCGGGCAGAGGTCATTGCCTATGACGATTTCATTGAACACCAGGGCGAACAGGGCGCAAAAAACGCCGGCGCCTGGCGCCTGGAAGGAAAGGATTACATCGTTAGGGACGGCGACGTGATACTGTTCCGGTTTAACGTCTGATAGCCGCGCTGTTCCAAGTTCTATATAATCCGCGCTTATGTCCGATTACGTTATTGCCCCATCGATACTGTCTGCCGATCTGGCCCGGCTGGGCCGGGAAGTGGAAGCAGTCCTTGCGGCCGGCGCCGATTACATCCACGTGGACGTGATGGATAACCACTACGTGCCCAACCTGACGTTCGGCCCGGTGGTCGTGCGCGCCCTGAGGGATTATGGGATAACTGCGCCCATGGACGTGCACCTGATGATCGAACCGGTGGACCGGATCATCCCGGAGTTCGCCGCGGCCGGGGCCGATATCATCACCTTCCACCCGGAGGCGAGCCGCCACGTGGACCGCACCCTGCAACTGGTAAAAGATCAGGGTTGCCGCGCCGGGCTGGTGTTCAATCCGGCCACGCCGCTGGACCATGTCCTGCACGTCATCGACAAGATTGACATGATATTGATCATGTCCGTCAACCCCGGTTTCGGCGGACAGGGGTTCATTCCGGCCGCGCTGGACAAGTTACGGGCCGCAAGAGATATCATCGACGCGTCCGGCAGGGATATCCGGCTTGAGATCGACGGCGGGGTGAAAGTGGACAACATCGCGGAAATCGCCGCTGCCGGGGCGGATACGTTTGTAGCCGGCTCGGCTGTGTTCGGCAGTGATGACTATGCCGGGGTAATCGGCGCGATGAGAAAGGAATTAGCCCGGGCGGGGTGAGAATCGATGTTGTTGATGATCGACAATTACGATTCCTTTACCTACAACCTGGTGCAGTACTTCGGCGAACTGGACCAGGAAGTGAGCGTATACCGGAATGATCAGATTACCCTGGAGCAAATCCGCGAACTGGAACCGGAACATATCGTAATTTCGCCCGGACCCTGTACCCCGAATGAAGCCGGGATATCTGTTGCCGTGATCAATGAGTTCATGGATAAGATCCCCATTCTGGGAGTATGCCTGGGACACCAGAGCATCGGCCAGGCGCTGGGAGGGCGCATAGTCCACGCCGACCGCATCATGCACGGCAAGACGTCCGATATCCATCACCGCAACTCGGATGTGTTCAGCGGCCTGGAAAGCCCGTTTGTGGCGACCCGATACCATTCCCTGGTGATTGAGCAGGCATCACTGCCCGATTGCCTGGAAATTACGGCCTGGACCCGGACGGAAAGCGGGGACATTGACGAGATCATGGGGGTACGGCATAAGGATCTTCCCGTTTACGGGGTGCAGTTTCACCCTGAATCTATCCTGACGACATTCGGCCATGACCTGCTCAGGAACTTTTTGCAGATGGACGTGCATTGATGAATTTCCGGTCCGCCTTGAACGAAGTCATCAACGGTGGCGACCTGCCCGATACCGCCATGCGGGCCGTCATGCAGGAAATGATGTCCGGGAAGCTGACGGATGCGCAGATCGGCGGGTTCCTGGTGGCCCTGCGGATGAAAGGCGAGACCATTGAGGAAATCAGCGCCGCCGCCGCGGTCATGCGTGAGTTTGCCATCCGGGTTCATGTCGACGACCCGCACCTGGTGGACATAGTCGGCACCGGGGGCGACGGCGCGCGTACATTCAATATTTCCACCGCCGCATCGTTCGTGATTGCGGCCGCCGGGGGGAAGGTCGCAAAGCACAATAACCGTTCCATTTCCGGTATTTCCGGCAGCGCCGACGTGCTGGAGCAGGCCGGCGTCAAGCTGGGACTGAAACCGGAGCACGTGGCGGACTGCATCAACCGGATCGGCGTGGGTTACATGTTCGCCCCTGCCCACCATCCGGCAACCCGGTACGCGGCGGGGCCGCGCAGGGAACTGGCGACGCGCAGCATATTCAACCTGCTGGGTCCGTTGACGAATCCGGCCTATGTCAAACGCCAGTTGATCGGCGTGTACCAGGCGGACATGCTGGATGTATTTGCCCGGGTGCTGCAGCGGCTGGGCAGTGAGCACTGCATGGTGGCGCGCTCCCTGGACGGGCTTGATGAGATCAGTAACTCGTCTGCAACCGAGGTGGTCGAACTCAAGGACGGACGTATCGCCAAATACCAGGTAACGCCGCAACAATTCGGAATACAACCCGGGGCCTTGTCCGACCTGATCATCAACAGCGCCGAGGAAAGCCGCGACATGATGCTGTCGGTGCTCGAGGATAACCCTGGACCGGCCAGGGATGTCGTATTGCTCAACGCCGGCGCCGCCATTTACGTGGCCGGTCTCACGCCGGACATGGAACAGGGGGTCGAACTCGCCGGGCAGGCCATCGCCTCGGGACAGGCATTGAAAAAATTACAGGAGCTTGCGTCCCTGACCACCCGGCTGGCGGGCTGATTAATCACTCTCCGGGGACAGATTTTAATCAGTCCCCTCTCGGGGATAATTACAGTGAATACAACTGACATCCTGACAACCATTCTGGAATACAAGCGGGAATGGGTGGCCGCAAGAAAGGAGTCTCTGCCCCTGGAACAAATGAAGCGGGAGATCGGGAATATCGGTCCTTGCCGGGGGTTTTACAACTCCGTGCGCACAGCAATTGAAAACGGCCGGCCCGCGGTCATCGCCGAGATCAAGAAGGCCTCCCCCAGCAAGGGCGTCATCCGGCCGGATTTCGACCCGGCCGGACTTGCCCAAACCTATGCCGAAGCCGGCGCCGTGTGCCTCTCCGTACTGACCGATGAAAAGTTTTTCCAGGGTTCGGACCTGCACCTGCAACAGGTGGGGGCAGCAACCGGCCTGCCGGTATTGCGCAAGGATTTCATCATCGACCCGTACCAGGTCTACGAGGCAAGAGCCATCGGCGCGGACTGCATATTGCTGATCGTGGCGGCCTTGGACGATGCGCGCATGCAGGACCTCGCGGCAACCGCGGCCGGTATCGGCCTTGACGTACTGGTGGAAGTACACAACCGCGAAGAACTGGAACGCGCATTATTGCTGCGAACGCCCCTCATAGGAATTAACAACCGTGACCTGCATACCTTTGAAACGTCATTGCAGACAACCCTGGACCTGATGCCGGACATGTTCCCGGACCGGACCGTGGTAACGGAAAGCGGCATACACAGCCGCGCGGATATCGAACTCATGCGCAGCCGTGACGTGCATGCCTTTCTGATCGGTGAAGCGTTACTGAGGGCCGACGACCCCGGCGCGCGACTGCGAGAGTTGATTGGTTAGTCGTCTTTGAGGCCGAACAGGTCGTCGAGTTCCTGCCTGGCCTGATCTGCATCAGCGGATGTTCCGCTTGCCCCTTCCCCCGTATCAAGGCCGAACAGGTCATTCAGGTCCGCAGCAGCCACGTCGGCTTCAGAATGGTCAGCGGGTTCCCAGGCCTCCGGGTTTAACTCGAGGTAATCACAGAAATTCGGCCTGTCCTTGTCCTTGACCGCGTCGGCGACCGGTTCGCGGCACTGTTTAGCGACCCGGGGGTCGTAAAACCGGCACATCCTGCATACATGCAGCGCGGCCTCGCAGGCCTTGCAGTGAGCACCCCTGGACAAGGGCATGAGCAGGTAATCCAGGCCGGCGCCGCATTTCCAGCATTTCAAATCTTCAGGTTTTATCTGCATTTGGATATATGGGGTCAGGTCGCACAATGCACATGTCCTCTATGCTCGGGGTCAGGTAGTAGTTCGTACAAGACATGTGCATTGTGCGACCTGACCCCATATATCCTAACTGAAGAACAGCAGCTTGACGATGATCAGCGCCAGCACGGTATTCAACGCCAGCCTGATGATCCGCTCGCCCTGGGCGACCTGCACGTGCGCGCTGAGCCAGGCCCCGATGGAGGTGCCGGCAGCCAGGGTCAGACCCAGGACCCAGAACAGTTCCACCTGCCAGGCAAATACGATCAACGCGGCCGTGGTGTACACGGTGATGATGAAGCTCTTGTGCATATTCACCCGCACCAGGTCCAGGCCCAGGGTCTTGTACAGGATCGGCATGAACAGGAAACCCGCCCCGACCTGGATGAAGCCGCCGTAAATCCCCAGCACAGCCATCAGGACATGGGCCAGGACCAGCCGCGGCTTCCCGGGCGGCGCCCCGGAATATTCCGGGGTCTGTTTTTGCGTTGCCATCACCAGCATCACGGCCAGCATGATGACGGCGAGGATCCGGTTGAACAACACCCCTTCGAGACGCGCCGCGACAAGGGCGCCGGCCACCGCGCCGGGCACCGCCGCCAGGGCCAGGGTGAGGCTGAGTTTGAAATCGGAATAGCCTTTTCTGAAGAATGCAACGACCGCGGTAGCCATCTGCGCCAGTATGGCTATCCGGTTGGTGCCGTTGGCCACCGGCGCCGGCACTCCCAGGAACAGCATGACGGGGAGGGTCAACAGCGACCCGCCGCCGGCCATCACGTTCACGAAGCCGACCGCGATGCCGATGAGAAAAAGTATTGCGTAGTGCCAGATTTCCATGGGTATCAGCGCCCGGCGATTTATCCGGACGGGTCAGTCCTGTTTGCCATAATCCCTGAATTTTTCCAGGTTGACGTTCATCTCGGCCTCGTCCAGCAACACGGGAGTCCCGGCAATGCGGCTGAACAGGTATTGTTTTGCCAGTTCCTCCACAAGTTGCGCCATTTTGAAGGCGGATTCCACGTCCTTGCCCAGGGCAATCACCCCGTGATTGGCCAGCAGGCAGGCCTGGCGCCCGGCCAGTGCAGCCAGGGCGTGGTCGGACAGGGACTGGGTGCCGAAGGTGGCGTACTCGGCGCAGCGGATGGAGGAGCCGCCTGCGCCGGCGACCATGTAATGAAATGCAGGCAGGTCCCGGCGGGTGCAGGACAGCGCGGTGGCGCATGGCGAATGGGTATGGACAATGGCGTCTACATCCGCGCGTGCGGCATAGATATCCTGGTGGAAGCGCCATTCACTCGACGGTTTCAGGTCACCCTTAGCCCGGTTGCCGTGCAGGTCCATGGTGACGATATCCGCGGAAGAAAGCTTCTCGTAGTCCATCCCGGTAGGCGTGATCAGGTAGCCTTGCTCAATCCTGGCGCTGACGTTGCCGGCAGTGCCGACGCCCAGTTGATATTTATGCAGGGACCGGGCGGCAGCTATGACGGCCTCGCGTAAAGATGTATGATCCATGAGAATGAGGAACCTGTGACCTGATCAGAGTTTCCATAATAGTATGGAAGTTCTGAAACCGGAACCACATATTATTCGACGGTGGTGGGAATATGAATAACAAGTCTTTGCAGTTCTGTGCGCTTCTCCTCTGTTTTTGCCTCGGCGCCTGCGCCTCCCCGGACGAACCGGCGCAACCGTTCAGCGCACACAGAATGGTTGACCTGACCCATGTCCTGCACGAGCAGATGCCGTTCTGGCCGGGCACCGGGTCCTTCGAAATTGAACGTCTGGCTGACTATGACAAGGGCTATCGAATGCACCGGTTTTCCCTCTGGGAAAATATCGGCACCCATATCGATGCGCCGGCGCATTTTATCGAAGGGGGAGCCTCCGTTAACGAACTGGGGCTGAACGACCTGGTCGCGCCCGTGGCAGTCATCAACGTGCAGGACAGGGTTGCGCTGGATCCAGACTATCAGTTATCCGTACAGGATGTGCTCACGTGGGAGGAGCGGAACGGACGAGTCCGGCCGGGTAGCCTGGTGGTCATGAACACGGGTTGGTACAAAAAGTTTTCTGATCCGAAAGCCTATGTGAACCAGGATGAAACAGGAGTGCTGCATTTCCCGGGCTTTTCTGTCGCCGCCGCGCAGCTGCTGGTGGAGCGGGATATTGCCGGTATCGGTATCGATACCCTGAGCCTGGATCCGGGCAACGATTTAAGTTTTCCCGTACACAAGGTCATTCTGGAGGCCGGAAAGTTCCAGGTCGAAAACATGAATAACCTGAATGCCCTGCCTGCCACAGGCGCCGTTGCCGTTATCGGCGTACTACCGGTTAAGGACGCTTCCCAGGCCCAGGCCAGGATCTTCGCGTTCATGGAATGAGATCGTCTGCTATAATTGCAAAAATGGCGCAACCGATAATGTAGTGTGAACTTCAAAATCGTTTGAGTTCGTGCCTGATGAGGAGTAATCTTTTGCTTGGTTTCAAATCGCCGACAACATGACGGCTTTACTGTTATGGGCCTTATTCAGGTTCTATTTGATAGCGTTTATGGGGCGTGTTTGTTTTTGACACCAATATAGTTGTTGCTGCTTTTCGGTCCCGTGCCGGGGCGAGTTTCAGAATCATACAAGGGATTGTTGAGGGTCAAATTCCTGGCCTGGTCTCTGTGGCTTTGATGCTTGAATATGAAGACGTGCTATCCCGGGATGAACAACTGCAATATTTTTGGCGAACTCAGGCTGACGTCGAGCAGGTACTCAATGTATTGGCCCTGCGTTTGGAACCTGTTGCAACCTACTACAGCTGGCGCCCGATATTGAAAGACCCGAAAGACGAACATGTCCTAGAGTGTGCGCTCAACGGACGAGCAAAGGCTATTGTGACCTTCAATACACGGG
>CAYOEQ010000050.1:0-14392 GCA_964402775.1 uncultured Enterobacteriaceae bacterium | reverse complement strand
GCTGGCTCAACTTCATGCTGGGTTCCGTGGCCTATTTCATCGTCGCGCAGATCAACATCGCCTTTACCACCTTGATCATTATCGAACTGTTCGATTCGATCATCGTCGCCGGCGAAATAATGACACTGACCCCCGATGATTTCCTGCAACTGCTGAGCTATGCGGGACTGCTGGTGGTGGCGGTGTATGCGATGTTCAGGACCGACCGGGTGGTAAGCGACCTGATCCAGGGAGGCGTGAGCGCGTCGGGCGCGATCAGCCAGGCCGCCTCCATGCTGTCCACGAGACTGGTGAGGTGACCCCATGGAAATGACAGCAAAGACAATTGGTTCCGTGCCGGACAGGCTGACTGCACACCTCAACCCGGACAATATCCCGGGCCTGGTAGTGACCAACAACAGGCTGCTGGTCGGCAACCTGGTGCTGTTGGCGGCATTCATCTGCGCCCTGGCATACGGCATCACAGCGACTGTCATGGCAAAGAACAATGAAAAGCTGATCTATGTGAAGCTGTCGCCGGACGGCACCTGGTTTATCGACACCCGGTTCGCGCATAAGGATGAGACGGACTTCTTCCCGGCCACCATCGATCATTTGTTGAGCAACTACGTCACCCGCCGGTTCCGCGAGGACCCTGCCACCGTAAGAAACGACTACGGTTTTGCGCTGGTCCTGATGGACCAGGCACTGGCGCAGCATTTTAAATCTCCTTCCGGTTTTGACGCGGCAGGCAAGGCGGCCAGAATCAGGGCCTGTTCGGGTTGCGATACCAGAGAGGTGGAAGTCAGGAATATCTACCACTTCGACATGGACCGCCTGGCCGGCGGCAATCCCGATGACGCCAGCTACCGGACCAACGTATATGTCAATGAATTACTGCGCTCGGCCGCGGACCGCAACGTACTGAATACCAGGAGGGCTATCGTCACGCTACGCTGGCGTCTCACACCCATGTCGGCCCTGTCCAGGGACAGGAACGTGCTTATGGCAAACCCCATCGGCCTGAAAATTATCGAGGAGAAAGTTCTGGATGACCCCGCTTGAACCGCCTATTGCGCATAAAGCGCCACGTCCGTCATTCCCGGTCAAGGTGTTGATTGTACTGCTCATGGTCTTCCCGATGAACGCTATTGCCGAAGGCGAACAGTGCCGCCTCGTCAACCATGAACAACACAGATTTGTCCGCATCAAATCCAGGCTGCACCACGGCACCCATATCGAACTGCCGGAAATCCTCATTGCCAGGCCGGTCACCGGAAACCGCGACCTGTGGGATGTTGAAGGCGAAAACCGGCATATCTTCGTCAAGCCGAACGATGCGGGGACGGAGGAAGGCAGCAGCACCACCATCACCGCCGTCTCCCGGAGCAACCGCGCCTACCATTTCATGGTGGAACGCTCGGACGATGATTTTGACCTGTGCGTAATCGTTACCCATGACGGTGAATTCCTCCCGGAAGGCGCGTTCTCCGGCTTTGCGCGGCGCGCCGACGAGCACACGGCGTTGTACCGGGAGCAACTCGACGCGCTGCAACTGCGCCTTGACGAAGAGCAGCAGAATGCAGCCGACAGGGTGAGCGCGGCGCTGGACGAATACCGTATGCAACTGTTCACCGGCTACCACTGGAAGGGCGGACGCCCGCCTTACGGGAAAGACCTGGTCAGCGATGTTTACGATGACGGGCGTTTCACTTACATCCGGGTGCGCCACAATCTGGAAGGCGCCATGTCGTTATTCGCCGACAACAACGGCAGGGAACAGTTCATCGAGTACCGCTACGACGAAGACAGGCGCATGTACATCGTCACGGGCATTTTCAACCGTATCTATATGAAGGCCGATGCCAGAACACAGATCGTTATCAACCGCCGCAGCGATCACCGCGGGCAACGGGACCTGTAAACCATGACGACAAATATGAATGAGACAAACCAGGTCGAGGAACAGCCGGCAACCTACAACCGGAACTTCCAGTTCATGCTGATAGGCGGACTTGTGTTCGTTGTCGTTGTGATGGTGTATGCATCCCTGTTCCGGTCAGGACAGGGAGACAGGCAGATAGAAGAACAGGTGCAGCGGGAGATCAGGAAACAGGCGCTCTCAAACCCCGAACAGGAGTTTCGCGACCGGATCAAAAGCCAGCAACAGCGCCTTCAGAAACAAAGAGAGCAGGACCTGTCCGAACAAAGAGAATATATCGATGAGAAGACCGATGAACTGCTAAATAACAATGAACAGGTGTTGCAGGAATTGCTGCGCGGCACGAAATCGACTCTCGAATCATGGGATGAGAATGAAACCGTTCGTGTGCGCCAATCGCGCCAGGCGGATTTCAATTTCGAGTATTTTGCCGGCGCGCCCGAAACGGCGCCCCAGGATGCGCCGGAGCCATACAGCGGGTTCCTGCAAAGTGAACGGTCAATCCTGGCGGCGCTGCGCCAGGAGGTTGAACCGGGGCAGCAACCGGCTCTTTCCGCGACCCTGGGGACGGACTTCAAGTCCGTCCCCCCGTCCCGGGTTGCATACCCGGCTTTGCAGGACTCGCCCGGGGGTCCGGCGGCCAGTGATGACGCGGCGCAGGAAAACGCACGCCAATTCAACCTGGCGGGCTATCCGGAATCGGACCTTTCCCGGCCACCAGGCACAGAATACGCGTTACTGTCCATCGGTTCGGTAATGCACGCGAAGCTGGACCAGAAAATCATATCCGACTACGCCGGCCCCTACCGCTGCCGGATTGAACAAAACGTCATGGACGTTACCCAGAGGCACGTATTGATACCGGCAGGTTCCCTGTGCACCGGACAGGTGTTGCAGACCGGCTCGGCGCACCCGAACCGCGTTATCAACAACCGGATGGCCCTGTCCGTGCGCTGGATAGTCCGCCCGGACGGCACCAAGATCAAATTCGTCAGCCAGGCGCTCGATCACGAAGGCATAGGCGCGCTGAAAGGCAGGACCAATTATCATTTCCTGGCCCGGTTCGGCGGCGCGGCGGCGTTTGCCCTGCTGTCCAGCGAGACCGCGCGGGCGGATTACAGCAGCGGCGGTTCCGGCGCGACTTTCGAGTCCGACGTGGGCCAGGCCCTGCGCGAGGGCGGCGCCGACCTGGTCGCGCCGTACGCAGGCCTGGTGCCGACACAAACCCTTGATTATGGCCGCAAGCTTAGGCTGTTCGTCTCCGAGGATATATACATCAGGCCCTGGAGAGCGGTGTACCAGCGTCTTATGAGTCTACGCTGATGGAGCGTCATGCAGGTATACAGGACAAACCGGAGCGACGGGTCTCACCCCGCTCCCTGGCAACCCTCGCCTGCCTGTTGCCGGCGCTGTGCGGCGCCTGTTCCTGGGTCCAGGCATTGCAGGATAACTTCAGGATGTCCTTCGGCAATGCCCCGGCGCAACCGCTTGCCCTGCCCGTCACCGAGGTGCGGGTGCGAATGGTCTATCCTGACGGGACAAACACCGTGGACAGGGCTGTGAGTTATATGCTGGAACCCCATTCCTACCGCCCGTCCTACCGGGATGGTCACGCTGAGCTCATCGCGCAGCGCAGTTTCATCGGCAATTTCGACAATGAACCGGTGCCCATGTCTGTGGCGATGGAACGGCTCGTGGGGCGGAACGGGCAAGTCGTCCTGGACCGGGACAGGAAGCTGTATGCGTTCCGATTGAGAAATCCCGACGAACCCGGCGTTGCCTTTGGCGACCTGGGCGTTGAGACCATTGGGGCTGCCACCGGCCCGGCGTCCTGGGAGCGGCTGGACCAGCCTGGCCCCGGCCCGGACGGAAACGCCGCGCCTGCCGGTGAGGTGGCATTGTCCGTTGCCGACCTGCCGCCCGCAGAAGCTGAGGACGAAATACACTCCGGTGAAGACCCGGATTTCTGCCGTTCCGTTCAATTCAGAAACCGCGCCATGCTGTCCGCAATCGTGCGGGAGTACTTTCTGGGGTGTGGTTTTGACGAGTTTTTCTGGAGACTCGGCGAGCCCGGCAGGTATGCCGACTACCGGCTGTTGCAGGATATCGACGTTCCTCTGCCCGAACGCCACCTGGACCTGATTGACCTGCTGCGTACCCGCTTCGGGATCAAGACCCTTATCAATGAAGACAACAGTGTCGAATTCCATGATGAAGATAGCACACCTTAAAATGACAGCCTGTATTCCGCGCCCTCTGGTTGCCGCCTGCCGGCTGGCGGGCCTGCTGGCCGCGCTGACCCTTCCTTCGTGCAGCGAAAACATCAAACAGCGCGAGCAGGAAATCAGCGATGCCAGGGAACGCCACCGCCAACTCCTGGAAGAGCAGCAAATCGTACGCGCCACCAACACACGCGCCAGGCGGGTTGACGTGCCCGGGGAAAGAGCCTGGCTCTACCGCCCCTTTCGGGCCACTTACCGGAACCAAAGTTTGCGCGAGACCCTGGAACGGCTGACGCCGGGTTATCCGGTCGCGTACGCGTTGCCCGGCAAGTACAACCCGCGCGTCAGTTCAACCCCGAACGCAGTCACCGTGGAGGATCACCTGAACGCGATCAGCCTGCAAGCCAACGTGGGCTACGAATTTCACCAGGGCATCCTGCTGATCACGCCGTTGGTCACCAGGGAATATGAAGTTCCGCTATACGGGGGCGGCAACAACATCATCAATGTCAGCAGCAACAACCTGGGAACGGGCGGAAACAAGGCCGGGGGGTTTGAAAACAATGTCAGCAGCCAACTGTCCGCGCAGAATGACGTCCATCAACTGGTCAATACCGTCCTGGGCATCCAGTACTGTGAACAGGTCAGTGACGGTGAAGACGGCGCGGCAGACGCAATCGCCGCACATACTTACAACGACCAGGAATGCTACAGCATCAGTCCGACCGGCAACCTGCTCTCCATCACGGCCAGGCCGCAACGGATTGTGCTGTTCGACGATGCCTACGAAAAGTGGCTGCGGAGCGTAACCAGGCAGGCAAATATCAAAATCACCGTCGTTCGACTGGATGTGACCGACCTGGCGCAACAACATGTCGACCTCTCCGTGGTTCGCAACGCGAGCATCTACGCCAATATAAGCAACATTACCCAGGACCTGACGGCTACTGAGCTCAACGCCGGCGGGGGGGTGTTCAGCCTGAAGGTCGCTGACCCCGACAGCCCCTGGGACTCATCGGGAATCATACTCAAGGCGTTGGCGCAGGTGGGCAATATTTCGATTGACGACACCAAGGAGGTGCTGGTCTATAACAATCGCCTGGTGACCATCCGCAATTACCGCATCCACCGCTACGTCGAACGAACCAGCATCCAGCAGACCGACGCCGGCGGCACCAGCCTGTCCACGCCCACCGTGGAAATCGGCGAACTGGAAACCGGACAGGCCGTCAATATTCTCCCGACCCTGACTGACGGCCTGATTGCGCTGCACGTCGTCATCAACGAGGCAACCATCGATTCCCTCGACACTTATGAAATTGCCGGCTCCTCCGGCGTGCTGCCGACCAGTTCCGGGAACGACAATATCTTCGACGTCACCCTTGAAGACGGCGAGACGGTGCTGCTCGCCTCCACCCACCGGGAAGAAGTCGAAGTGAAGACCGACCGTTCCGGCCTGTTGCCGGTGTGGCCGTTCAACCGGCTGACCGGGAATTCCGCGTCCGGCGGCAAGCGCCTGACCCAGACGCTGTTCCTGATCCAGGGGAGTTTCAGGTCGTGATCGAAACCATCAGCATCGGCGCGCGGGAAATCAACCTTTGCATCAACGCGGAGAGCCAGACCCTGCCGGAAGAACGGCGGCCCTGGCTGTACGTGAACAAACGCCTGAGCGTGCTGAAGAAAAAATATTACCTGGAATCCGAGGGGTTCATATTTTTCGATGAAGGCAAGGCCATCTCCATCGCCGCGCAAATCGTCAAGTGGATTCACACGGACATACGGGCCGGCAGGCACTATATTTTCCTGCCCTTCGACAACGTCGTATATCTGGGGACAATCCGCGTGCAGCCGGATTATATCCTGGTGGAAAGGGAAGACCTGCTGGCATTCGAAGACTGTATTGAGTTGATCAGGGGCAACCCGCTGGAATGCCAGGTCGCCGAGTTGGGCAGGCTCAGCGACGCCTTCACGCAGCACAATATTGCCCTCAAAGACCTGCGTATCAATCTCGACCCGGGGAAAAACAACCCTTTCCTGCTGAAACGGGGCTGCAACCTGGCGGAACTTTCCCTGCTGGCGCTCGTTCCCTGCGTCGGCGCGGGACTGGTTTCCCTGTTCTTATCGACCGTCGATGTAAGGGAGATAAAGGAAACCAGGGTACAGCCCGTGGTCGCCGGACCCACAAGCGCGATCCGGGTTGCCACGGACCTGGAGGCCGTTGCCGCGCTACTCGACGAGTTCTCGGTGCTGCTGGCATACAGCCTGGACAATATCAGCATCAAAAAAACCGCCAACGGCTACCTGACCAGCGCCACCGGCCGCTACGATCAATCCTATTCGCTGGCGCGCCTGAACCGGATTGCAGCGGACCTGCATGGCAGTTTCTCCCTGCAAAAGAACAACTGGACCCTGAATTCATCCCTGTTCAAACCGCCACCCGGGAAAACCGCCGACCCGGTTCCGCTGGCAACCAGCTTTGAGCAATACCGGCAGTTCGCCGCGACAAGCAATGCCCGCTTCAGCATAATCGGCAGCAGCCGCAAACGCGATGTGGCCCGGGGCCTCATCGAACTGGGCATCGATTACCCGAACCGCCGGCTCCTGCGGCTCTGGGGCCGGCAACTGCAACAGGCCGCGGCGCACGGACACTTGCAGAATGCCGGGATTGCCGCAGGCAGGCATTCGGGCTGGAAAACCCTCACTTTCACCATTGAAATCACGGGGAGCTGATATGAAACCCATCGCACTCACGTTGCTGCTGTCGGCCTGTATCGGACAGGCCGGCGCGCAGCAGGACAAACCGGATGAAAGCGCAGCCGGGGTCCGGTCCCCGGCGCTCGAACAACCGGCAAAGGCGCCCGAACAACCGGCAAAGGCGCCCGAACAACCGGCAGCGAACCCCGGGGACATTCCCTGCCCCCGTTGCAACCGCGACGAACAACTCGTCGTGGACCTGGTTTACTACAAGCAGGTCCTCGATATCCTCGAGGAAATCAACCGGCAGCGGAACGGCATCGATGCCGGCCTGTTAAAGTCCGTGCATGCGGAGTTGATAAAGATACGGCCGGACCTCGCCGGCCTGCTGAAAACCCGGCCCGACCCTCCGGCGCGCCCTGCTGCGCCGGCAAAGAAACCGAAACAGCCCGCGAAAAAACCGGTAAAGCCGAGGAACAAACCTGCCCCGAAACAAGGCATCGACGGGCTGACCGTCGGGCATGTCAATGATGAAAACCGGGAACTCGGCATCAAGGCCAGCGTGGTGCTGGTCAGCAATGGGCGACCGCGCTCCCTGACCGTCGGCAGCGTTATCGAACACAACCGGCGCAGGTTCAAAATCGTCAAGGTGGATTACGTCGAAAACCGGGGCAAGGGCAACCGGCACGAGGTGCATCTTGAAGACCAAACCAGCAAACAGGTCCACGTCGTACCCTGGCAATGATGTTCAAGGCGCTTAAAAAACAGAAACCGGCGCTCCCGCTGCCGAGCTTCGAACAGGAGGCGCCGGACACTATGGTCCAGGAAGCCCCGCTGATCACCAATTACGAAGAACTGGAAAACATACGGCTTACCACCAACGCCGACATCCTCTCGGAGACCCGGAAGATGAACGGCGCCTGCCCGGGCTTTATCGCCGAGGATGCGCAACTGTACTGCATCGACCGGAGCGATCTCAACAAGCATGAAGCGCTTGCCTTGAATCAAATGATCAACCTCATCAGGGAAGTGCATCACAAGGAACCCGTCATCCGCGAAACCACGCGCTCGGTATTTGAATCCTTCATCAACAGGAGCAAGGAGATCTCCCTGCAACAACAGACCCGGGAAAGCTCCAACCAGGTCAATGAACTGCTGTGCCAGGCCATCAACAATAACGCCACGGACATCCACCTGGAAATCAAGAACAACAAGACGACCGTGTACCAGCGTATCTACGGCCGGCTGTCTGTCAGCCAGTCCTTCGACAAGAGCCAGGGGATCAAGATCATCGCCGCGGTATGGAATATTTATGTGAACCAGCCGTTCAGCAACGGCGACGTGGCCAAGGACGGGCGTTTCAACTTCGACCACAAGGGGCAGAAATGGCTGTGCCGGGTGTCTTACGGGTATTCCAAGGTCACCGACGAACGCAGCCTGGCCATCCGCTTGCGCGATATGAAACATATCCCCGATATCGCCACCCTCGGCTACCACGAGACCCAGTTGCAGACCCTGAAACGCATTGCGGCCAACAAGGGCATCACCTTGATCATCGGCGCGGTCAATTCAGGCAAATCCACCACCCAGACCGCGCTCATGAAAACCCGGCCGGCGCTGGAGAAGAACCTGGAGATCTCCGACCAGATCGAAGTGGAGCTGGACAATTTCGTGCAAATCCAGTTGCCCATTGAAGGCACCGAGGAGATCATCCGGGAAAACAAGGAAAAACTCAGGCGCATCTCCACCCGCCACGACGTGGACTTCATCGCCATCAACGAGATACGCGACCGGGAAACCGCGGTGATGGCCTCTTCCATGATGCTCCAGGGCACCACCGGGATTGCGTCCATCCATGGCTCCGGGTGGGTTGACGCCATCAACCGGCTGGTGTCGAAGACCGATCTCGGGATCAGCCCCGATATCCTGTTCTCCGAGTCGTTCCTGAGCCTGATCATCGTCCAGTCCCTGATCGGCGTGCTGTGCCGCCGGTGCAAACTGGAACGGCACACCGACCCATTCTGGCAGGAATACTACCGGAGCGGTTTCGGCGCATACGCCGGCCGGAACGTCCGCTATCATAATGCGGGCGGCTGCGACGCCTGCCGGCATTCGGGAATTGAAAAGCTGACCCTGGTGGCCGAATGCATTCCGATCACCGAGGCGAACCGACGCCTGTTGATGGACACCTCAAATCCCCAGGCGCTACGGGACTGGATGCAGGATAACGGCGTTTTGAATATCCACCAGCATGCCTGTACGAAAATCTTTGACGGCGAACTGGACCCGCTGCTCACCCAGCGCAAGATAGGCAATTTCAACAGGGGGAACCTGTACGATGCCTGGCTTCATTGAAAAACGGCTGCATCTCCTCAAGTCGTTATACCTGCGCTCCCTGCTGTTCAATAACGATACCAGGACGTACTTTTACGCAACCCTGCGCGAGTACATGGGAAGCCATTTTCCGTTGCTGGGTATTTTCAACCACATCCAGGAACACAGCAACAACCCGGCCGTGCGCGAAATCGCCAGGCTCAGCAAGCGGGCCATTCGCAACAACCAGCCCTTCGCCACCCACTACTATACGACCGGGCTGTTCACCGAGCAGGAAAGCAGCCTGCTGGCGCTGGGAGAACGTTATGACTGCATGGACACCATCACGGACCTGTTGCTGGACCAGGACGCCCGGGGGGCGGTGGTACTGCAGGTCCTCTCCGGCAGCATCCAGTGGATATTCATGTGCCTGGTCATCACCGCCATGTCCGTCTATACCTTGCCTTACCTGAAAAACTACACCAGCGGTTATGCGCTGTTTTTCGATTACGTGACTTTCGTCGAGTCATGGTGGGTGCAGGTTGCCGTTGTATCGGTCGGAGCAATGATTCTTTACCACTGGTCTTCATACCGGCTTACGGGACCGGTTCGCACGGCTCTCACGGCCTGTGGCTGTTTCCGGGTACGGGCCATGCTGACCGAACTGCGGTTCCTGAAAATCAGCCGCGCGCTGATCTCCACCCGCCTGCCGCCCGATGAGTTCCTGCGCCTGATGGAAACCACCTTCGCCGGACACCGCCAGTTCGCGCAGGCATTGCGCAAAGGCAGAACCAGGCTGAAAGAGGCCTCATTGCTGCAGGTTCTCCGGGACGTGTTGTCACCCTACGCCTATACCCACGTCCTGTCCTGCACCCCGAACCAGACCCCGGACGAGATTGCCCGGGGCTTCGACATGGCCGGACGCATGCTGGACATCAGGCTGGACAGGACCATCAGGACCTGCCGGGTCTTCTGTACGCTCCTGTTTTTAAGCCTGAGCATCGCTATCACCATCCCCTTTGCCCTGGTTTCGATGGGCATGGGAATTGAAATGTAACCGGAGGAGGGAACTGCCATGAACCAGGTTGCCATTGTATTCGGATTGATCATCACCAGTGTCGTGGGTTTTGGCGCTTATACCGCCTTGGCGCCGCTGGTTACCCAGTCGGAGAACCGCAACATGGAGGCGGAGATCGTCAATGTGATTAACGCCGCGTCGGAATACCGCTGGGTGAATCGCAATGACGGTGGTTTGACAACCGCCGACTTTGAAGATTTGGTGGATAACGGTTACCTGGATTCCGAATTGTACGACGATGGCGGGGATGAAAGTGTGATCGAAACGGATATCACTGCCTCGCCCGGCGCCACGCCGCCGGTTGTCACCTACGATGCCGGGGACGCGGAAAGTTGCAACTGGCTGCTGGACCGGGCAACAACGAGCAAGTGGACCAACGTAGACGCGGGTAACACCGCCAATGCCTGCGCCACGGCAACCCTGACTGTGGTTATTGAGTAACCGATGCCCGCTGTGCTCTACAATTTCGCCCTGACCCTCGTTTTCATAACGGGCATCACGATGATGCTGCAACCGCACCGGCAAACCCGCGCCTTCATGCAGGCTTTGGAGGACGTCCAGGGCGCCGGAATCGAATTCATCGGCGCGCAGTGCAACGCCCTGCCTGACACAATAACCGGCGCCGGATTGCAGGCTTCAGGCCACCTGGACACCGGCTTCGACGCTCAAGGCGCGCTGTTCACGTGGCGCCTGGCGGACCACCCTGCCGTCAGCGTCAATGCCAGGGGCGATGCCTCCTACCTCGCATTCCTGGGCGGACGCACCCTCGGAGGGTTTGAAGCGGACGGCTCCTATACGTTCATCCCCGACCACGATGTTACTTTCTTCCGCGCGGCCAACAACTGGTACAACCTTTTTGCCTATGACGAGAACGATTTTTCCTGTAATACGCCATGAATATACTGCCGACCATTTATTTCATGCTGGTGTTCAGCCTGCTGTCGCTGGGACTGAGTTTCAGGATAGAGGAACGCGCCCGCTCCCTGGTTCCGGACCGGATACAGAACGGCATCATACAACTGGCCCTGGCCCAGCACCGCTATATCTCGGATCCGGGCAACCCCGATGCCGGCAGTTATGCCGGTGACATCGCTACGCTGAGTGATTACCTTCCAATCTGGGAAGCGGAGCCGGGTTTCGCAGCTCCGGTGTTCAATTTTCCCGCGACGGGCGGGTTCACCATTCGCTATCGCGCGCAGGATAACGCCGAAGCCGGACGCATCGCGGCGCGTATCGGCGCGGTAGCCCGCGTCAACGGCAACGAGGTTACGGTGGGCTTTGCCGACCCTGTCGACCTGGCCCTGCTCGACACCTTCATCAGCCGCGAGGATGCGGAAGATGAATTCGTCAGGCGGGCCGGAGATGAAATGAGCGGCGCCCTGAGTTTCACCGGCGGCATCGGCGCTGCCATCGACCTGAACCAGAACTCTCTTACCGACGTGTTGCG
Organism: uncultured Enterobacteriaceae bacterium; assembly: GCA_964402775.1. Taxonomy (GTDB): domain Bacteria; phylum Pseudomonadota; class Gammaproteobacteria; order Eutrophobiales; family Eutrophobiaceae; genus JAAXHV01. The sequence goes on along the minus strand of CAYOEQ010000050.1, from coordinate 2,717 downwards.
CGTCACAGCCCGCAACCCCGGCGCCACCGGCACCGTGGAAGCAGACATCATTATCGGCACTACCGCCACCTTTAACGACATACTCATCAACCCATAAGGACCAGGACCATGCTCAACTCATCCGGACCCCCGATATCCCTTCCCCGCATTTTGTTGCTGACGCTTCTGTTTATTCATCCGGCCGGCGCCCAGACCATCAGCGACACCGTCAAACGCGCAAACAGCTATGGTGACCAGGGTTACTGGCAAACAGGCCAGCCTGACGTCATGATCCTGTGGCCGCAGGACCAACGGAATATCGTCAAACGGTTTACCGGCGGCGCGAAGCATCCCTACCCGTACCGTTTGTGGGTAGCTCCCGGGCGCGCCGGCGGCTTCCCGGTCGTATTGAAAAATGCATCGACGTTCAATAACTTTCTCGAACATATCAAGGCAAGCCCCGACAAGGACTGGTGTCAGCTTGCCGAAACCTGGAGCAACTGGCGCGGCAATCCGCCCACGGTTTGCGGCGCGCACAGCTACACCGAGCGGCGCGCCTGTTCCATCGCCGCCGATGCGCTGAAACCCTGCCCCGATCTTTGCAAGCCCGCAATTCAGACCCGCGCCCGGACCATCGATAACGGCCCTTGCAAGCCGCTGCAACCACCGGGAAAAAAATGCTCGATCAGCGCGTGGGCTCCGGCAACCACTACTGTCTGCGCCGGCCAGAACTTCACCCAGACCCGCACCCTGGCGGATTGCAGCAGCGACAGGCGCACGGCTACAGGGAGCAAATCCTGCCCGAGTACGTGCACGGTCAGCGCCTGGTCGCCAGGCAGGGATACCACGTGCCGTAAAGATACACTGACGCAAACCCGTACCCTGAGTGATTGCAGCACCGGCACGCGCACGGTCAGCGGCGCCCGGTCCTGTCCGTCAAACTGCACGCCCACTTCCTGGACACCTTCCGCCAACACGGTATGTAGTGGAAAAACATTTACGCAAACCCGCACACTGGGCAATTGCTCCACCGGCACCCGCAACGCCACCGGCACAAAATATTGCCCGCAAGCATGTAAAGCCACTTCATGGAACCCCACAACCGGCACGGTCTGCAGCGGAAAACAATTCACGCAAACCCGCACACTGGGCGACTGCTCCACCGACAGCCGCAGCGCCGCCGGCACAAAATATTGCCCGCCAAGCTGCAACACTACTTCATGGAGTCCCGCAACCGGCACAGTCTGCAGCGGAAAACAATTCACCCAGACCCGCACCCTGGGCGATTGCTCCACCGGCAGCCGCACGGCCACCGGCACAAAGTCCTGTCCCCGGAACTGTGCGGTTACCGGGTGGCAACCCCCGGCAGGTAACGTATGCAAAGGGAGCAGCTTCACCCAGACCCGCACCTTGAAAAACTGCAGCACGGACCGTCGCAGCGCCAGGGGAACCAAATGCTGTGGCACAGTGACGGGATGGAGCCCGGACCCCGCCGGCAAATGCGGCGCTTTCACCCAGACCCGCACCAACGCCTGCGGGAAGAGAGAATCCCGGTCGGCGAAAGGGACGGCGTCCTGGTGCGGTTGCAGTTGGGGGCCCTATACCCCGTCCCCCGGCACCGTCTGCAAGGGTAAGACGTTTACCCAGAAGAGCTATTACTCCTGTGCCGGCAGAACCAACAAGCCGAGGACGCGCACCGCAACAGGGACGAAGAGTTGCCGGAAGGCAGAATGCAGTAACGGTCAGAGCTACTGTTCCGCATACACAAGATACCTGTGCAGAAATGGCAAATGGAAAATTATAGCCCAAGGCCCATACGCTTGTTTTACCCCTTGAACAAACGGACTCGCAATGAAAAATCGACGCCTGAAAGAATCATACCCGCTCCGCGGGATGATCGTGTCCCTCGCGGACATGACACAGCAACCGACCCGAGGGCTGCAATACGCCCCCGGGCGTATTCCTCTCGTGGTCCAACCACAGGAGAAATATGATGAAGATATCACTGAAATACCTGGTGATTGTTTTTGTACTCCTTATCGTGGGCAGCCAGGCCGTAGCCAGTCCGTACCTGGCCGAGGCAAGGAAAGTGATGCTCAAGTGCGCCCTGACGGAGGTAAAGCCGCAGATCGTTTATCGTGCATACGAAAAGACCGGCAATACCACCCGCAGTAGCAGGAAAGTCGATAAGAAGGAAAGCCTTGAGGACGCGTTGATACGAAGCAACCTGGGTTGCATCGTGAAGACGATCGATTCAATGCTGACCTACAAAAAGCTGGAAAAATTCATCCAGTAGCTTCATTCGGTCTGCTGACCGAAAAGCCGACCCGGCCTCCGGGTCGGCTTTTTCTTTACTGAGGAGACCGTACAGCCCCAGGAGTTCGAGTAGCGGGGTAATTCACATGTGTATCGTCTGTCTGACCCCTGGATTGCGTACCGAAGACGCGAGTGTTTCAACCAGGGTTTACGATGTGCCCATCAGGGACAGCACCCAGCGAATATAAAACGGGCCGATGGCCAGCAGCAAAAAGGTCATCGTCACCATCAGGCCGCCGAGCTTGAGGATGAGCCTGTTCTCCTGTGCCGCCATTTCCTGGCGTAATGATTTCTCCAGCGTATCAAACCTGAGGTCCACTTTCTCAAACCTGCTGTCTACGGATTGCTGAAGTAACTTGAACTCCGTTCTCAGTGCTCCAGTCTCGGCCTTCAGCTCTTCTCTCAGTGCTCCAGTCTCGGCC